>JBHIAG010000001.1:0-59734 GCA_046758465.1 Terriglobia bacterium
CGAAGCGTAGGATGCGCCGAGACTGTTTGACCAGCCGCTGACTGGTGGCCCGCGAGGCAGGATGAATCTCTTTCGCAACTGGGCGGCCAGCGATTTCCAGCAGCAGGCGGCAGAGTTTTGCGCTTTGGCGCGCGCATCCTATGGACTCGAACTCGACTACACCGCCGCTACCCTCACCGACCTCGACCACCTGATTGAGACTCACTTCGGCCCCCGCTCCGCCGACGACAACCCGGCGGTCATCGTGATGATGGGCTGCTACGTGGGCGAGGTGCTCATCCGCCGGCATGGCGGTGTCTGGTGTGGCGCTGAGGAGTTCTTTCGCTCCCCGGCGGTGGTGATGGAAGGAAAACTCCAGACCCGCACCTTTCCTCTTTCCCGCGTGTGGAAGCGCTTCGAGTACGGCCCCGAGCATTCCCTCGAAGCCTACTACCGCGAAGTGGGCGGTCTCCTTGCCCGCCTCTAACTTTCCTCAACCCGCCCATGGCCGCAGGAGGGCGGCGGCCCGCCGCGCATGCAAAAGTTAGCGAAGCTGCGCTATCATTCCTGAAAGCCGATGTTATCTGAAAGGCCAGAATCGGGTGAGCGCCGGCGCAGTCCGCGCGTGCTCTGGCGCGCTTCCGTGGTGGCATTCTGGACAACCCCGGAGGGGAGGCAGCGCGAGGCAGCAGGGGAGTGTGAAGTGGTCAACGCTCACGGCGGTTTGATTCGGCTGCCCACCCAAGTCGTTCCGCCCGCGCACCTCCATCTCATGCAAATGCAAACCCGCGCATTGCAGCAGGTGCGTGTGGTCTCGCACGAAGCTATCCGCGGTGGCGTCACGCGCCTGGCGGTGGAACTCTCTCACCCCAGCAAGGAGTTCTGGGACCTTCCCATTCACTATCCGGAGAATTAGGCGGGCTGCTGCGCGCGGCAGCAAGAGTGCCCGTGCACTGCGGATAGGGGTGATAGGGGAGCAGGAGGGGTGGCCCTGAAGATGGCAGAGAAGCTCGTTACCATCGCCACCTTCCAGCAGCCCATCGCGGCTCACCTGGCGAAAACGAAACTGGAGTCAGAAAAGATTCTCTGTTTTGTGGCCGATGAACACATGACCCGGATGTTTCGCTTCTATTCCCCTTTCATTGGGAGCATTAAGTTGCAGGTCAAAGAATCCGATGTCGAAAGAGCCCTGGAAATTCTTGGGCAGGGGCCAGGCGCGATGGTGGATGGAGAGTAGAGGCGCAGGGGCTTGGGGTGGACAGAATGAAACAAATTCCTTTTTAGTGAGCGGGCAATAAATACGTAGACTCCTCGCTCTCGTTCATCTGATCAGCCGCTAGTGTTGCTGGGCCCGGTGCAGCTGCTGTTGCTGCCTGTTTTCGATTGACGGCTGACGTCGCTGTTAGGTAGTCTCTGTTGCAAATAATTCCAGCTGCCTTCCCGGAGGCACATTGGTGGAGCCGCAGAAACCTCCCCTCAAGCTGGTCCCGGACCGACGGCGGGAACCCCGAGAACGACGCCGGAGCCTGCGCGTCGAGTGTCAGGTTCCTGTGGTGGTGAAGTGGGTGGTGAAGGGGAGGCCGCCGCAAGAAGAGGCCACCGAAACCAAGATCATCAACGCCCACGGCTGTCTGTTGACGCTGAAGGCTGCGGTCAGCGAGCAGATGAACGTGGAGTTGGTAAATCCCGAGACGCAGGAAGTTCACAAAGGGCGGGTGGTGTGGTGCGGTGGGGTTGACCCGCAGGGCCGCACCCAAGTGGCGGTGGAGTTAGAGAACCCCGATCCGAAGTTTTGGGGGCAAGCCTACGCGGACTTCCTGTTGTCGGCGGCGATGAAGGAGCACTGGGTGGGGTGAGAAGTTGCCTTGCTTGTTTCACTCGGCTCCATTTCGCCGTGCGATGCCGAGCGGCCCTAGCGCAGCCGTTTGGCGAATAGAAAGCGAAGACATCCCGCAATAACTTTCTTCCCGCAAGGCCCACTTTTTCCTTGACAACAAAAAGGCAGGAGCCTATAAGGTGGGACAAAGTGGTCTAAAGTGGAATACAGTGTGGTCATGTGGGAGTTAGGGGAGATTGTCGCGGGCCCGTTAGCCACTGGCAGCCACTCGTCGGGATGCGAGGTTGTTCTGCGGCTTGCGTTGCTATAAGGCGGCATCCGACGCGATCCGAGCACCATTGGCGGTGGAGGCCACAAAGTCAGCATGTTGCGCGGCAACTATCAAGCGCGGGTAGACGAGAAGGGGCGGCTGAAGATTCCCGCAGCCTTCCTGGCCGAGTTGCGCGAGAGCCATGCGGGGGAGTTTTTCGTCACCAGCCTGAACGGGGAGTTTGTGCGCATCTGGCCGCTGGAGGAGTGGAGCCGGATCGAGGAGCGGCTGGCGCGCGTCTCCTCGACCAATCGCGCCAAGAAAAAATTTCTCAACCGCGTCAACTACTACGGCCAGTTGGCCAAGTTGGACAAGCAGGGCCGCGTGCTGATTCCCGTGCGGCTGCGCGATTCCGCCGGCATGCGCGGCGACGTCGATGTGCTGGGCTCGCTCACCTACCTCGATGTCTGGAACCATCAGCGGTTCCGCGAGGAGATCAAGAAGAGCCCGATTACGCCGGACGACGAGAAGATTCTGGATGAGCTGGGCGTGTAGGGACGTGCTCGCGGGCGGCGCTGAGCCTGCGGGGCGAGTCAACGTGAGTGCTGAGGCCGATGGCGCAGCGCTGGCACAGGCCGGTCATGGTCGCGGAAGTGCTCGAGTGGCTGGCCGTGCGCCCCGATGGTCACTACCTCGATGCCACTATCGGCAGCGGCGGCCACGCCGAAGCCCTGCTGGCCCGGCTCACTACGGGTAGGTTGATTGGAGTGGACAGAGACCCGATGGCACTGGAAATCGCTCAGGAGCGGTTGCGACCCTACGCGGCGAAGCTCACGCTCGTCGAGGACACTTTCGCGCGCCTGGCGGAAATCCACGAACGGCTGGGCCTGGGCTCCCTGGACGGTCTTGTGGCCGATCTGGGCGTCTCTTCGCTGCAGTTGGACGCTCCTGAGCGAGGTTTTTCCTTTCAACGGGCCGGCCCGCTCGACATGCGGATGAACCCGAACGATACCCTGACAGCCGCCGAGCTGGTCAACCACTTCCCGGAGGGGGAGTTGGCCGCGATCATCCGGCGCTACGGCGAGGAGCGGTCGGCCCGAAAGATTGCCAGGGCAATTGTGCGTGCGCGTCCCGTCCGCGACACGCTCCACCTGGCGCAAGTTGTGGCGGGGACCCAACACAAGGGAAGGCAGAAACTGCATCCCGCAACAAGAACGTTTCTGGCGCTGCGGATTGCGGTGAATCGAGAGCTGGAGGAGCTCGAGCAGTTTCTCCGTCGGGTCCCCGTCACATTGAAATCCGGTGGGCGCGTGGTCGTGCTCGCCTACCATTCACTCGAAGACCGGCTCGTCAAGCAGGCTTTCCGGGCGGCCGCGGCTGCCGGCACCCTGCGGCTGCTGACTCGCAAGCCGCTTGCCCCGAGCCCGCACGAAGTCCGCGCCAATCCCCGCGCGCGCAGTGCCAAACTGCGCGCAGCCGAAAAGTTGCCGGAGAACTAGATGGCAGGTGCCGCACAAATCTACTGGGTCAAGCGCATTGACAACTCGCGCTTGGTGCGCCAGTGCCACCGGGCGCGCCAGCGCGACTCCGCCGCGCTCGTCGCCGTCGCCCTCGTCAGCCTGGCGGTCATGCTCCTCTGTGCCTGGCAGCACTTTCGCTACCTCGATTCCAGTTACCGCCTCGAAGAGTTGCGTGCCCAATACGCCAGCGTGCGCGAATGGAACCGCGCGCTGCGCCTGGAGCAGGCGAGCCTGCGCGATCCCATGCGCATTGATGCACTGGCGCGCGCGCAGTTGGGCTTGCTGGTGCCGGCCGCGGGCCAATGGATTCCTCTGGGCAGTCAGGGAACTGCCGGTGCCGAGCCCGTCCTGGCCCGGCGCCTGCCGGCCAGCCAAGGTTCGCTTGCGGAGGAATAAATACCTGTCCGGCTCGTCGGGCGCGTGTGCTACCACCCCGAGCCGTGTGGAGAAGCGAATTCGAACGGTCTTCATGACGCTGCACCCGGACCAGTCCCGACCCCATCGGGACCGCCCCGTACCCCACGGGGCCCGCTCGCCCGAGTCCCGCAGAGCGGGATTCGGGTTGAAGGACAGCCCCGACCCGTCCCCACCGGGTCGGGGCCGCACTTATAGCACATTCATACACGAGGTGAGCCTGAGGCTCGCGAGCCGGGGACTGCAATGGCAGCGGCAACCTCCCGTGCACGTGTAATTGGTCTGGGGGTGGTTGCCTTTCTCTGGCTCGGGCTCATCCTCACCCGCCTGGTTGAACTGCAAGTCCACCGCCACGGTGAGTTCGCCGGGCGCGCCGAGCGCCAGCAGCAACGCTCCACCACCGTCACTCCCCGCCGCGGCAGCCTCTACGACCGCAACGGCCGCGAACTCGCCATCACCATTTCCGTCGAGTCGGCTTTTGCCGTGCCCGCTGAAGTCTCCGACCCCGACCTCGCCGCGCGCTTGCTGGCCCCGGTCGTCGGCCAGCCCGCCGAGCAGATTGTCGCCCGCCTGCGCCGCCCCCGCTCCTTCGCCTGGATTGCCCGCAAGCTCGACGCCCACCAGGTCGAGCGCATCCGGGCCCTACAACTCAAAGGGATTTACTTCCAGCGAGAAAACAAACGCTTCTATCCCAAGCGCGAACTGGCCGCCCACGTCCTCGGCTTTGTCGGCTTGGATGGGAACGGCCTGGCTGGCATCGAGTACAAGCTCGACCACGAAATTCGCGGGCCACCGGGCCGCCTGCTCATCTTCACCGACGGCCGCCGCCGCTGGCTCCACCGCATGCAGAACCCTCCGGGCGAAGGTGCCAGCGTCGTCCTGACCCTGGACGAAACCATCCAGTTCATCGCTGAACGCGAGCTGGCGGCGGCCATCGCCCGCACCCGTGCCCGTTCAGGCACCATCATCGTAGCCGACCCGCATACCGGTGAAATTCTGGCGCTCGCCAACTGGCCAAGCTTCAATCCCAACGCGCCCACCGAAGTCTCCCCGACCTACCACCTCAACCGCGCCGTCAGCCTGGTGTTTGAACCGGGTTCGACCTTCAAGGTCGTCACCGTGGCGGCGGCGCTCGAAGAGGGTCTCACTCGCCCCGAGGAGCTGATCGACTGCCAGCAGGGCGGCATCGTACTCGCCGGCCACCTCATCCGCGACCACAAACCCTTTGGCTGGCTCACCGTGCGCGAAATCATCCAGGAGTCGAGCGACGTCGGCTCCATCAAGCTCGGCCTGCGCCTCGGTAAACAGAGGCTCTACAAGCACATCCGCCGCTGGGGCTTCGGCCAGCCGACCGGCGTGAGCCTGCCGGCGGAAAGTGCTGGCATCGTGCACACACCAAGCAACTGGTCACGGATTTCCATCGGCGCGATTCCGATGGGGCAGGAGATCGCCGTCACGCCCCTGCAACTCGTGGCCGCCTTTTCGGCCATCGCCAACGGCGGTGAGTGGGTGGCGCCACGCATCGTAGGCGAGGTCATTCCCTTTGGCGCCACGGCCGGAGCCGCTCTGCGGCCGCCCGCGCCGCGCCGCCGCATCATCAGCCCGCAAACGGCTAACCATCTCCGCGCCATACTGCGCGCGGTGGTCGTCAGCGGCACCGGTGTGCTGGCCCAGTCCAATGGCTATACCGCCGCCGGCAAAACTGGAACCGCACAAAAAATTGACAAGACCGGAACCTACTCCCCCACCGAATTCGTCGCCTCCTTCATCGGCTTCGCGCCTGCCCGCAAGCCCGCCATCACGGTTCTGGTTGTGCTCGATTCACCCCTCGGCCGCTACTACGGCGGGGAAGTGGCGGCGCCCGTCTTCAAGAACATCGTCGAGCAGGTTCTGGCCCACCGGAACGTGCCGCCTGACCTGCCTGTCTTGCCCCAACCGTCCCGGTTGCGGATCGAGCGCGCTGCCGTCAGGGATTTTTCTCCCGCGCCACGCCCCCCTTCGCGCTGGACATATACCGCAGCCAACTCAGACCACGCTTTTTCGACTCCCAGTAAGTGGCTCCGACGGGCTGGCCGCGGCGTCTCCGGCGGAACCCGCAGCCGGGTGATTCTGGCAGCAGGCGAAAGCGTTACCGTGCCGAACTTCCTGGGCAAATCGCTGCGGGCCGTGGTCGAGGAAGGCGCGCGGGTAGGCCTGGAGGTGGTGCTGGTGGGCAGCGGCGTTGCAAGCCAACAATTTCCGCCTCCCGGAACCCGCCTGCCCCGGCAGAGCAAGGTGCGGGTGGAATTTCGCCGGGCGCTGTCCCGAAGCTTCGGGACGCCGGCCCGCACTATGTAGCCACACGGTCCCCATGAGATGCAAAGCAGCTACAATGAAGGAAGCATGCACGATGCGCTTGCATGAAATTCTCGACGGTATCGAGTTCGCCTCAACCCGTGGACCTGCCGAAGTTGAGATTGCCGCCGTCCGCTACGACTCCCGCGCTGTCAATCCTGGCGACCTGTTTGTCGCCATCCGCGGTGAGCAGGCCGATGGCGACGACTATGTCGCGAGCGCCCTCACTCGCGGCGCCCTCGCCATTGTTAGCGAGCAGCCCGCGCCGGCCCCCTTCAACCGCACTTGGGTTCAGGTTCCTTCCGCCCGCCGCACCCTGGCGGTGGCCGCTGCCAACTTCTACCGCCACCCCGCGCGCGGCCTCAAGCTCATTGGCGTCACGGGAACCAATGGGAAGACCACCACTACCTATCTGCTCGAATCCATCCTCCGCACCGCCGGCCACCCCACCGGCCTGATCGGCACCGTCGAATATCGCTCGCAAGTGGGCCAGAAGGGCTGTATGGAACCCGCCCACCACACTACCCCCGAATCGCTCGACCTCCAGGCCCGGCTGGCCGAGTGGCGTGATGGCGGCGTTAGCTGGGGCGCGATGGAGGTTTCCTCCCACGGCCTGGCTCTCGACCGGGTCTATGCCTTGCCCTTCGCTGCCGCCGTCTTCACCAACCTCGCCCGCGACCACCTCGACTTCCATGGCGATTTCCAAAACTATTTTGAAGCCAAGCAGCGGCTGTTTTTGGGTCACGGCGCGCCCCCGCCGCCCGTGGTCGCGCTCAACTCCGACGACCCCTACGGCCAGCGCCTGCGCGCTCGCTGCCGCGGTCGCGTCATGCTGCTGTACGGGAGCGGTGAGGGCGCCCAGGTGACCGCCCGGGAGATATCGGCTGCCGCCAGTGGGCTCAGCTTTATCCTCTCGACCCCCGTCGGGTCGGCCAAAGTTCGTTCACCGCTGGTGGGCTGGCCGAACCTCTCGAACATCCTCGCCGCCGCCGCCGCCACCCTGGCCCTCGACTTCCCCCTGGACACGGTTGTTGCCGGCATCGAGGCGCTCACCCATGTGCCCGGGCGCTTCGAACGCATTGAAGCCGGCCAACCCTTTACCGTGGTGGTCGATTTTGCCCACACCGACCTGGCGTTTGAAACCCTGCTCCAGACTGCCCGCGAACTCACCCGCGGCCGCGTCCTCATTGTCTTTGGCTGCGGCGGCGACCGCGACCGCACCAAGCGCCCCGTGATGGGCGAAATCGCCGCCCGCCACGCCGACACCGTCATCCTCACCACCGACAACCCCCGCTCGGAAGACCCGGTGCGCATCTTGAACGACATACTCGTCGGGGTCCAGAAAGCAGGTGCGAACTACGAAGTCGTCACCGACCGCGCGCAGGCCTTTGCCCGCGCCTTTGAACTCGCGCGCGCCGGCGACCTGGTGCTGCTGGCCGGCAAAGGCCACCAGCGCGAGCAAATCTTCCGCGACCACGTCGAGCCCTGGAATGAGCGAGAAAGCGCCCGGGCCGTGCTTCGCCGGATGGGCTTTTCGCAGCGCGTGTCGCAGTTCCGCCCGGCAGCGCTACGGGGGCATTAGCAGTGACGATGCAGTGGACGCTCAGTAAAGTCGGTCAGGCCCTGCGCAGTTCGGTTCCCTCCGCCCTGGCCGACAACCACATCGCGGGCTTCTCCATTGACTCCCGCACCCTCCAGCCCGGTGAGCTCTTCATCGCCATCAAGGGTCCTAACCACGACGGCCACGACTTCGTCGCCGAGGCGCTGCGGCGCGGTGCCCTCGCCGCCCTCGTCAACGAAACCCGCCGTACCGCCCAGCCCGCCGAGATTCAGAAGAACTCGATCGGTGTGCCCGACACCTTCCAGGCGCTGCAACAACTCGCCCGCTTTGCCCGCAAGACCTGGGGCGGGCCCGTGCTCGCCATCACCGGCAGCACCGGCAAGACCACCACCAAGGAGATCCTGGCCGCCCTGCTCGCCCGCCGCTATCGGGTCCTGAAGTCGGAAGGGAACTACAACAACGAGTTTGGGCTGCCGCTCACGCTCTTGCGCCTCCAGGCCCAGACTGAGCTGGCTGTGGTCGAGATGGCGATGACACACAAGGGTGAGATTGCCAAGCTCTGCCGCATCGCTGAACCCAACCTCGGCCTCGTCACCAACGTCAACCCCGTGCACCTGGAATTCTTCGCCTCGGTGGAGGAGATTGCCGAGGCCAAGCGTGAACTCATCCAGGGACTTGTCGCCCCGGCCAGCGCTGTCCTCAACGCCGACGATGCCCGCGTGCGCCGCTTTGCCCAGAGTTTTGGCGGCCGCGTGGTCCTGTTTGGCTTCTCGGGCGAGGCTCACGTCCGCGCCGAAAACCTCGACGACCGGGGTTGCGACGGCTCCGAATTCGACCTCATCGTCGGCAGCGAGCGCCGCCGCCTCCACCTCGGCCTCATCGGCCGCCACAATCTCGAGAACGCCCTGGCTGCCTCGGCCGCCGCCAGCCTGTTCGAGATTGGCTCGGACACGGCAGGGGAGGTTTTTCCCGGTCTCGAGCCAGTAGCGCTGCGCGGTCAACGCCTGCGCTTCGCTGAGGGGTTCGCCGTCATCAACGATGCCTATAATGCCAACCCGCGCGGCGTCGCCGCCCTGGCCGAAGCCGTCAGCCGTACCCCCGGCGTCGGACGCCGCCTCCTGGTGCTGGGCGAGATGCGCGAACTCGGCCCCACCGGCCCGGAGCTGCACCGGGAAACCGGCCGGGGGATCGCCGCGCTCGGCAACATTGACTTGCTGGTCGGTGTCACGGGCTTGGCTGCCGAACTGCTCGTCGGCGCGCAGGCCGCGGGCTTCTCGCCGAACCGCGCGCTCTTCTTCGAAAGCAAAGAGGGGGCGGCCGACTGGCTCTGCCAGAGCGTGCGTGCGGGCGACCTGGTATTGCTGAAGGCCTCGCGGGCCGTGGCGCTCGAAACCCTGCTGGACGCCCTGCACGCGAAATTCGCCTTGGAGGCGACCCCGGCAGTCAAAGCCGAATAGCGATGCTCTACGACATCCTCTATCTCTGGCTCCAGCCCTACTTCAGCCCCTTCAACGTCTTTCGCTACATCACCGTGCGGACCGCGCTTGCCGGGCTCACTGCCCTCTTCCTCTCCTTGCTGTTGGGGCCGTGGCTCATCCGTCGCCTGAAACAGTTCCAGGTCCAGCAGTTCGTCCGCGAGGAGCTGCCGGTGCATCACACCAAAGCCGGCACACCCACCATGGGCGGCCTCTTGATCATCACCTCGGTTGTGGTGCCCTCCCTGCTCTGGACCGACCTGCGCAACCCCTTCCTCTGGCTCGCGCTCTTTGCTCTGCTCGCCTACGGCGCTATTGGCTTTTCTGACGACTACTTGAAGTTCGTGCGGCGGCAAAGCCTGGGCCTGCGCGCGCGCACCAAGTTCGGCTGGCAAATCCTGATCGCCGTGGTCATCGGCGGCGTGCTGTTGACGATGCGCAATGGCCTCTATTCGACCGAAATCCTGTTCCCCTTTTTCAAGAAGCTGCGTCCCGACCTGGTCATCGACAGCCTGCTCAACGGCTGGTACGTCTTCCCGCTGGCTGCCGTACCGTTCTTGCTCTTCATCACGCTGGTGCTCGTGGGCGCCTCGAACGCCGTTAACCTCACCGATGGCCTGGACGGCCTGGCCATCGGCTGTGTTGCCATCGCCGCCGCTGCCCTCACCGCGCTGACCTACATCAGCGGCCACGCAATCTTTGCCACCTATCTCGACCTGTCCAAGATGCCCCAGGTCGCCGAACTCACCGTCTTCTGCGGTGCCCTGACGGGCGCCAGCCTGGGGTTCCTCTGGTACAACGCGCACCCCGCGGAGCTGTTTATGGGCGATGTCGGCTCACTCGCCCTGGGCGGCGCCATCGGCACGGTTGCCATCATCATCAAACAGGAAATCCTGCTCTTCTTCATCGGCGGCGTCTTCGTCCTCGAAGCCCTGTCCGTGATTCTGCAGGTGGCCTTCTATAAATTACGCGGCAAACGTATCTTCCTGATGGCGCCCCTGCATCATCACTTTGAGTTAAAGGGTTGGACGGAATCGAAAATCATCACCCGCTTTTGGATTACAGCCGTCATCTTTGCCTTGTTTTCCCTGAGCACCTTGAAGCTGCGATGAACGGTTCGCGCAACCCAACGCGATGGAGTTGAACGGCAAAAGCGTGGTCGTCGTCGGCCTGGCGCGCACAGGCGCCGCCACGGCGGAGTTTCTGGCCCGGCGGGGCGCTCGCGTCACCCTCAGTGAACAGAAACCCGCCGAGTCAGTCGCTGCCCTGGCCAGCCACCTCAGGCCACTCGGCGTGCAGCTCGAGTGCGGCGGCCACCGTGAGGCTACCTTCCTTTCAGCCGCTCTCATCGTTCCCAGCCCGGGCGTGCCGCTCAATCTGCCGACACTCGTTGCCGCCCGCAAACAGGGAATCGAAATTATCAGCGAGCTCGAGTTGGCCTGGCGCTTCCTGCGCGGCACCGTCGTTGCCATCACCGGCTCCAACGGTAAGACCACCACTACCACCTTGCTCGGCAAAATCTTTTCGGCAGCGGGTCGCCCCACGCAGGTAGGCGGCAACATCGGCACGCCCGCCATCACCCTGGTGGACTCAGCGAGCGACGCCAGCGTTACCGTGCTGGAAGTCAGCAGCTTCCAACTCGAAGCGATTTCAAGCTTCCGCCCGCGCCTGGCAACCCTGCTCAACGTCACTCCCGACCACCTCGACCGCCATGCCTCCATGCACGCCTACATCGCGGCCAAGGCGCGCCTGTTTGGCTACCAGCACGGCGATGATTTTGCCGTCTTCAATGCCGACGACGCCCACAGCACCGCACTCGCCGCCGAAGTGCGTGCGCAACGCTTCTGGTTCAGCCGTCAGCGCCGCCTGGATCTGGGTGCTTACTTGGAGGGCGATTGGATTGCATTTGCCAACGGGCCCGCGCGCGAGCGTGTACTGGAGTGCCGCACCATCCGTTTGAAAGGCGCGCACAATCTGGAAAACGTCCTGGCCGCCATTTGTACCGCGCGCTTGCTGGATGTGCCCGCGGAGGCAATTCGCCGCGCGGTCGCCGCGTTCGAAGGCGTCGAGCACCGCCTGGAGTTTGTGGCCGAAGTAGACGGCGTGGCCTTTTACAACGACTCGAAAGCCACCAACGTGGGCGCGACCCGCAAAGCGATTGATGCCTTTCCCGGCAATCTCATCGTCATCTTGGGCGGACTCGACAAGGGGAGCGACTTCCGGCCCCTGCGGGCGGGACTGGTGGGCCGCGCGCGGCACGTCTTGCTCATCGGTGCCGCGCGGGAAAAGCTCGCAGCCCAACTACACGATGGGTTCCCCGTGGAGCAGGTCGAAACCTTGCCCGAAGCCGTCGCCCGTGCCGCCCAACTCGCCCGCCCGGGCGATACGGTGTTGCTGGCCCCGGCCTGTGCCAGCTTTGACCAGTTTGAGAACTTTGAGCATCGCGGCCGTGTCTTCAAGGAAGAGGTACGCAAACTCGCCGCCCGCCGGAACGAGGTAAAACGTGGCCAAGCATCTTGAACTCGACCGCATCCTGTTGGGCACCGTGCTCGCCCTGCTGACTCTTGGCGTCGTCATGGTGTTCAGCGCCTCGGCCGTCTACGCACGCGAGCAGTTAGGAAACCCCTATCTGCTGCTCTGGCGGCAACTGCTCTGGCTCGGGCTGGGCCTGGGTGCCATGTTCGCCGTGGTGAATGTGGACTACCAGCGCCTGCGCCAGCCGCTGGCCATCTTTACCGCCATCTTCATTGTGATAGTGCTGCTCGTGGCCGTGCTGTTTCTCGACCCCGCGCACCAGACGCACCGCTGGATCCGCTGGGGCCCGCTGTCCCTACAGCCCTCCGAGCTAGCGAAGTTGGTGCTCATCCTCTTCCTGGCCTATTTTCTCCACCGGCGACGCCGTGCGGTGAACGACTCGACCGGCACGCTGCTGCCCGCGGCCGCCATCGTTGCCATCTTCGTGGGCCTGGTAATCGTCGAGCCCGACCTGGGGACGGCGGCCTCGTTGGCACTGATTGCTGCTTCGATGTTTTTCATTGCAGGAGTCGAGTGGCGTTACTTCGCTTATCTGGCCGTGCTGGCGCTACCGGCGGCTTACTGGCTAATTGTGCGCGTGCCCTATCGGCTCGAACGCATCCGGGCTTTCCTGGACCCGGCGGCCGACCCGCAGGGCGGTGGCTTCCAAATCCTGCAATCGTTGCTGGCAGTAGGCTCCGGTGGCGTCACCGGCGTGGGCTTGATGGACGGCAAGCAGAAGCTCTTCTATCTCCCCGAGGCCCACACCGATTTCATCTTTGCCGTGATCGGCGAGGAACTCGGTCTGGTCGGGGCCGGGCTGGTGGTCGTCCTGTTTGGGATTTTCTGCTGGCGGGGGCTGCGTGTGGCGATGGGTGCGCCGGATAACTTTTCCCGGCTGCTCGCCACGGGTGTGACCGCTATGGTCACCTGGCAGGCGCTTATCAACGTGAGCGTCGTGCTCGGGCTCCTGCCCACGAAGGGCATCCCGCTGCCCTTCATCAGCTACGGTGGCACGAGCTTGCTGGTAATGTTGCTTGCGACTGGCTTGCTGTTGAACGTGAGCCAGTTTGTGGATTGACGTGGTTGTGAGGCCATGCGCGTGATGTTGGTAGGAGGCGGCACGGGCGGACACGTATTCCCTGCGCTGGCCGTGGCCGACGAGTTGCGGGCGCGGAGTCCGCAACAGGAGATTGCGTTCATCGGAGTCGAAACGGGCCTGGAATCCCGCCTCGTCCCCGCGGCGGGTTATCGCCTGCACACCATTACCGCCGCAGGCTTTCGCGGCGGCGGCTGGAATGCCAAAGCGCGGAGCTTCTGGTTGCTCG
Organism: Terriglobia bacterium; assembly: GCA_046758465.1. Taxonomy (GTDB): domain Bacteria; phylum Acidobacteriota; class Terriglobia; order Acidiferrales; family 2-02-FULL-67-57; genus JBHIAG01. Next base: position 13,213 of record JBHIAG010000001.1, read on the forward strand.
GGCGCAGTGCCGTCGCTTGCGGGCACCTGCTGCGGGAGTTCAACCCCGAGGCGGTCTTCAGCGTGGGCGGCTACGTGTCCGCACCGGCGATGCTCGCCGCTGTCTTCAGCCAGCGGCCCACCGTGGTGTTTGAACCCAACGCCGAGCCGGGACTCGCCAACCGCGTCTTGGCACCGCTCGCCACCCGCGTCGCAGTGACCTATGAGGCGACGCTGCGCTTTTTCGACCACGCCGTGCGTACCGGCAGTCCCGTGCGGCGCGAATTCCTCCGTGTGCCACAGAAAAAGCATGAGCCGCCCTCTACGCTGCTCATCTTCGGTGGCAGTCAGGGGGCCCGGGCCATCAATGCGGCCGTCGTGGACAGTCTTGACAGCTTGCGTGCCGCGCACCCCGAGCTGCACTTCATCCACCAGACAGGCCAGCGGGACTTCGACGCCGTCCGCACCGCCTATGCCCGCCGCGGTATCCGCGCCCATGTGCGTCCATTCATCGACAATATGGCGGACTGCTTCGCGCAGACGGATGTGGTGGTATGCCGCGCCGGAGCGAGCACCCTGGCGGAACTCGCCACCGCGGGCAAGGCGGCCGTGCTGGTGCCGTTCCCGCACGCCGCCGACCAGCACCAGTTGCGCAACGCGGAACTGCTTGCCCGCGCCGGCGCCGCCTGCTTGCTGGAGCAGCGCGAGCTGACCGGCGAGCGTCTGGCCGCGACGCTGCGCGAGTTGTTGGAGCACCCGACAAGGATTGAGAGAATGGAAGAGCACATGCGCGCCTTTGCGGTGCCCGCCGCCGCGGCGCGCATCGCCGATCTGATTGAGAGCGTGGTGCGATGACTTCAGCCGAGTTGCACTACCCGCCCCGCCAACACGTCCACTTCGTGGGCATTGGTGGCACCGGGATGAGTGGCATCGCTGAAGTCTTGCTCACTCTGGGCTATACCGTCTCTGGTTCTGACATCCATCCCTCCCCGGTCACTGAGCGGCTGGCCCGGCTCGGAGCAAAGATTTTCGCCGGCCATCGCGCCGAAAACGTTGTCGGCGCCCAGGTGGTGGTGGTTTCGACCGCCATTGGCCCGGACAATCCCGAGGTGCAGGAGGCGCACCGGCGCCAGATCGCGGTCATTCCGCGCGCCGAGATGCTGGCCGAGCTAATGCGCCTGAAGTACGGCATCGCCGTGGCCGGCTCGCATGGCAAGACCACGACCACTTCGCTCATCGCCAGCCTCCTGGCGGCCGCTGGCCTCGATCCGACCTTCGTGGTGGGCGGCCGCGTGAATCAAGCCGGGGCGCACGCGCGCTTGGGCAAGAGCGAATTGATTGTGGTCGAAGCTGACGAGAGCGACCGCAGCTTCCTGCTGCTGGCACCCGTCATCAGCGTCGTCACCAACATTGACCGCGAGCACCTCGACCACTACCACGACCTCGCCAACCTCCAGGCGAGCTTTGTCGAGTTCGTCAATAAAGTTCCGTTTTACGGTGCGGCCATCCTGTGTGCGGACGATCCCAACCTGCGCGCGCTGCTGCCGCGCATCAAGCGCCGCGTGCTTACCTACGGGCTGGCCGCCAAGGCCGACTTCCGCGCCACCGAGGTGGCGCTCGAAGGCTGGCAGAGCGAATTCCGCTTCTTCGACCGCCGCACCGATCTCGGCCGCTTCCGCCTGCCGCTCGCCGGCCGCCACAACGTGCTGAACGCGCTGGCGGCGCTGGCGGTGACACGCGAGTTGAACCTGCCGGTCGAGCCAGTGCGGGAGGGCTTGGCCAACTTCAGCGGCGTCGGGCGGCGCTTGGAGGTCAAGGCCAAGCTCGGCGGCATCACCGTGCTCGATGACTACGGCCACCACCCCGTCGAAATCCGCGCTACGCTCGAGGCGGTGCGTGGCTGCGGCTTCAAGCGCCTGCTGGTACTCTTCCAGCCCCACCGCTATACGCGCACCCAGCTCCTCTGGGACGACTTCCTCGGCTGCTTCGGTCAGGCCGACGTGCTGGTGGTTACCGACATCCATGCGGCGAGCGAGCCGCCGATTCCAGGCATCACCTCAGCCGCGCTGGTTGAAGCCCTGCGCCGGGCCGGGCAGCGGAACGTTACACACTGCCCCACACCCGAAGCGGCTGTGGAATTCATTCTGCCGCAGTTGAAGCCGGGCGATGCGGTGCTGACGCTCGGAGCGGGCAGCATCGGTCGTGCCGGCGAGCAACTGGCGGCCCGCTTGACTGCCGCGGTGGGAGCGCATCATGCGGATTGAAAACCCGCGTGCCCCCGCCGTGTTCCGCGAGCTGGCAGTGGACTATCGTCCCCGAGAGCGCCTGGCGCAGTGGACTTCGCTGGCCGTCGGTGGTACGACCGACGTGCTCGTTGCCCAAGACCCCGCGCGACTCCGCGAACTTGTCGCCTGGCTGCGCGCAGAAGGCATTCCCTGGCGGCTGTTGGGCGGTGGCACCAACCTGCTGGTGGCCGAAGGCGAGTTTCCGGAGGTGGTGTTGCAGCTTTCACCGCGCCCGGCAGGGACGAAGTTTGACGGCTCGCGCGTGCGGGTCGATGCGGCCGCCGATCTTGGCCGCACGGTGACCGAGTGCGCGCGCCACAATCTGGGGGGAATGGAAGGCCTCATCGGCGTGCCCGGATCGGTGGGCGGCGCGCTGCGAATGAACGCCGGCGCCTACGGCACTACGATTGGCCAGTTTGTCCGGTCGGTTACCCGGTTCCGGGCGGCCAGCGGCCAGATTGAGACCCTGCACGGTGACCGGATCTCGTTTGGCTACCGCCATACCTCCTTCGCGCCCGACGACATCATGATTTCCTGCGAACTCGAACTCCCCTCGTGCCCCTACGATGAGATCCGTGCTGCCATCAAGATGTGCAATGAGAAGCGCCGCGCCTCCCAGCCTCTGAATGAGAAGAGCGCCGGTTGCATCTTTAAGAACCCGCTCGGCGGCTCGGCCGGCAAGATGATTGACGAACTCGGCCTCAAGGGGCATCGGCGCGGGGGCGCGGTGGTTTCCGAGCGGCACGGCAATTTTTTCGTCAACCGTTACACCGCCACCGCCGATGACTTGTTGGCTCTGATTGACGATGTGCGCGGCCGCATCCAGCAGGCGTTTGGTGTCGTGCTCGAAAACGAAGTGATCATTTGGGGACACGGAGAATGAGTCCAGAGAATCGGCCGGAATTCGAAGAGCTGGCGAGCGAACAGCCAGCACGCTACCTGCGACCGCAGAGAAAGCCCGAGGTGCGGCGACGCGCAGTCTGGCGGCGACTGTTGTATTGGGTGCCGCGGATTCTCCTGGGTGCCACGCTCGCCGTGGCCCTGGCCGGGATTGGTTACAAGAGCTACGCCTACGTCTGCACGGGCGCGCGGTTTCGGCTGGCGAGCGTGGAGGCGGTGGAACTGGTCAACGTCCGCTATGCCCCGGCGGCGCTGCTGCGCGCGTGTTTCGCCGAAGACGCCGGCCGCAGCGTCTTCTGGGTCCCGCTCGAAGCCCGCCGCCGTGCGCTCGAACAGATTCCCTGGGTAGCGGCCGCACGCGTGCAGCGTTTCCTGCCAAATCGTCTCCGGGTAGTGGTCGCAGAGCGCACGCCGGTGGCCTTCCTGCGCCAGGGCAATGAGTTGTTGCTGGTGGATGCCGAGGGTGTGCTGCTCGAACGGCCAGAAGGCGCAAAATTTACCTTCCCCGTCCTAACGGGCCTCGAGCCTGGCTTGCCACGGCAGGAGCGCCGGGCACGCCTTGCGCTCTACCTGGAGTTCCTGAACGACCTCGACAGGGGGGAGGAACCCTACAGCGCTGACATCTCTGAGGTTGACCTCTCCGACCCAGATAACTTGCGCGCTATCGTGACCGAAAAGCGCCAGGCCGTGCTTCTGCACTTCGGCCGCGACCGCTACCGCGAAAAATATGAAGCCTATCGGCAGCATCGCGCGCTCTGGCAGGAGAGCGGTGAGACGGTTTATTCCGTTGATCTGCGTTACCGGGGCCAGTTGATTCTGAATCCGGATGCCGCGCCCCGGCCAGGAGGCCGCTCGCCATGAAGCAGCCGGAGCGCTATCTCGCCGGGCTCGACCTCGGCAGCAGCAAAATCTGTGCGCTGCTGTGCGAGGTGGATGCGGGCGGACGGCTGCATTTACGGGGCACGGGGGTGGCGGAATCGAAAGGGTTCCGCAAGGGCTCACTGGTCAGCCTGCAAGCGGCCGTCAGTGCCATCCGTCAGGCGGTGGAAGCGGCGGAAGCGGCTGCCGGAGTGCCGCTGGAAAGCGCACTGATCGGAGTGGCGGGTAGCCACATCAAGGGAATCAACAGCCGCGGCGGAATCACGCTCGGGGCGCGCCCCCGCGAGGTGACGCTCAACGATGTCCGCCGCGCCATTGCGGCTGCGCGAGCTGTCACGTTGCCAGCCGAGCGGGAAGTGTTACATGTGCTGCCCCAGGAATTCTTTCTCGACCAGCAGAATGGGCTGCGCGATCCGGTCGGCATGTTGGGCACGAAGCTTGAGGTCAACGTTCACATCGTCACCGCCGATGGCCTAGCGACGCAGAATTTGGTGACCGCTGTCAACCGGGCTGGTGTGCTAGTGCTTGACACGGTGCTGGAGCCCCTGGCCAGCGCCGAAACCTGCCTGACCGCAGATGAGCGCGAGTTGGGCGTGCTGCTGGTGGATATGGGGGGGGGCACGACCGAGTGGATGGTCTATGAGCACCACGCCCCGCGGCTGACCGGTGTGGTACCGGTAGGGGGTGAACATTTCACTCACGACATCGCGGTCGGGCTGCGCACGCCCCTCTGGGAAGCCGAACGGCTCAAGCGCGCCTATGGCTGCGCCGGCCTGCGCTGGCTGCGGCAGGACACACTCGTGGACATTGCCGGTAGCGGCGGACGCGTGGCGTCGCGGCGTGCGCTCTGCGAAATCATCGAGGCGCGGGCGTCGGAGCTCTTCGCCCTCATCCGTGACGATTTGTTGCGCAGTGGCACCGACCGGCAGCTCGGCGCGGGCGTGGTACTGACCGGCGGGGGCGCGCAGCTCGATTCGCTGGCGGAACTGGCGGCGGAGATTCTGCAACTCCCGGCGCGGCTGGGCAAACCCACCGGTGTGCTCGGACTACCAGCGACACCCGGCGCGATTCACACTCTGAAGAGCCCTGCCTGCGCCACCGCCGTCGGCCTGGTGCTGCATGGCAATCGCATCCGCGCCTTGCGGCAACGGCAGGCAGGTGTCCTGGATCGGCTCAAAAGTTTCTGGCAACGGAAAGGATGGGCGGCCTGACGATGCAGCCTGGAAAATCCTAACGGAGGCGAAACGCAGCATGGCAAAACGCAGGAACCGGCGAGTTGGGTACGGAGAGAAAGTCCGCAACGCGGCCAAGATCAAGATCATCGGCGTCGGCGGCGGCGGCGGCAACGCAGTGAATCGGATGATCCAGGCTCGGGTCAAAGGCGTCGAGTTTCTGGCGGCCAACACCGACCTGCAGGCCCTCAAGCAGTCCAAGGCGCTGTTGAAATTGCAACTTGGTGCCAAACTCACCAAGGGCCTGGGCTCAGGCGCCAATCCGGAAATTGGCCGGCAGGCCGCGCTGGAAGACACCGACAAGCTGGTCGAAACCCTGGAAGGCGCCGACCTGGTGTTCGTCACGGCTGGCCTGGGTGGCGGCACCGGGACCGGCGCGGCCCCCATCATCGCCCGGCTTGCCATGGAACTCGGCGCGCTCACCGTGGCAGTGGTCACCAAGCCGTTCGCCTTCGAGGGCAAGCGGCGGCAGTTGCAGGCTGAGCAGGGCGTGTCGGAACTGGTGGAGTGTGTTGACACCCTCATCTGCATCCCTAATGAACGTTTGCTTGTGACGGTGGAGAAGGGCACCAGTTTCTTCGAGGCCTTTCGGATTGCCGACGACATCCTGCGCCAGGCCGTTCAGGGCATCTCGGACATCATTGCCTTGCCCGGCATTGTCAACCGTGACTTCGCCGACGTGAAGGCGATTATGCAAGGCATGGGGCACGCGGTCATGGGGACGGCAACGGCTCGGGGCGCGAAACGCGCGGTGGAAGCGGCACAGCGCGCCGTTGCCAGCCCGCTGCTCGACGATGGCTCCATCCAGGGGGCGCGCGGCCTCCTTATCAACATCGCCGGCTCGCAAAACCTGACGCTGAACGAGATGCAGGAGGCCTGCTCGCTGATTCAGAAGATTGCCCACGAGGACGCCAACATCCTTTTTGGCGCCGTCGAGGCGCGCGCACTGAAGGATGCGGTCAAGATCACTGTCATCGCGACAGGCTTCCGGGAGGTGAAGAAGGCCGGCATCGGGATGCCGGTGAGCCTGGCCCGCCCGCGCCTGTCGCGGGTCGTCTCGCTCGGGAGGAAGCAGGTCACCGCAGCCGGCGCGCCACCACCGGCGACGATCGCTGACCTCGATACGCCGACGTTTCTCCGGCGACGGTTTGGAGTCCACTGAGTCAGTTCTGCAGGGTAGGATGGGCAGCCAGCGGATCCTCCTGCCGCGGCACATCGCCAACGCGTTGCTGGGCGAAGCGCGTCGGCATGCGCCGCTGGAATGTTGCGGTTTGCTGGGCGGCCACGCGGACGAAGTCAAAGAGATTCTCCCCGCCACCAACGAACTTGCCAGCGCCGTGGCCTATGAGGTCACGCCGCGTGAACTCTTCAGCTTGTTCCGGCGTCTGCGCCAGCAAGGCCTGCAACTGGTGGGCATCTACCATTCCCACCCCGCAAACGACAACTACCCCTCTGCACGCGACATCGAGCGCGCTTACTATCCCGAGGCGGCAACCGTGATTGTGTCGCCGCGGGCGGCGCGGCCGATTCGCGCCTTTCGCATTCAGGAAGGAAAAGTAGGGGAGTTGCGGGTGGAAACAGTGGAGGCCGGCGCCAGCACCTCTTTGTAGACCTGCAGCACGCGCCGCACCGATTCTTCCCAGGAAAAGCGCTGCACCTGCTTGTAGCCGCGCTCCACCAGTTGCGCGCGCAATTCGCCATCCAGCAACACCTGGCGGATGGCGCGGCTGATGTCAAAGACGTTTTCGGGATTCACCAGCAGCGCGGCGTCACCCACCACCTCTGGCAGCGCGGAAACGTTCGAAGCCACCACCGGGGTTCCATGCGCCATCGCTTCCAGGGGCGGCAGGCCGAAGCCCTCGTAGAGCGACGGGAAGACAAAGACCTCGGCGCGGGTATAGAACGCCTTCAGCGTCTGTGGCGGCACAAAGCCAAGGAAACGCACATCAGCCTGCGTGCGGCTCTTCACGACCGTACGCCGGAGGTCAGAGTGTCTGGTCAACTCATCACCGATGATGAACAGGCGCAGCTCGCGGTAGCGGGGATGTGTCCGCCACAGGTCCTTGACGAGCGCAAAGGCTTCGATGAGCCGCGAGAGGTTTTTGTGGGTTTTGACATTGCCGGCATAGAGAAGAAAGGGGGCGTTGGCTTGGTGGCGGGTGAGTGTGCGTTCGATCTCCTCGGGGTCGAGGCTACCAGTCAAGCGTGCATCGAGCGCGTTGTAGATCACCTCGGTCTTGCTCGCGGGCACGCCAAACACACGGCGCACATCCCGCTCGGTGGTTCGGGAAACGCACAGCACGCGCTTGGCCCCTGCCAGGGCCCGCGCAACGCGATAGAAGCGCCAGGAGGCTTCCACCGACGAGCGCTCTTCGACGGGAATCAGAAAATCGGCGATGTCGTGTACCGTGAGCACGTAAGGGCAAGGCAGCCACCACGGCGCCGTCAGGTAGGGGATGTGGCAGAGATCGACCTTCTGCTGTTTCAATCGCCAACCCAGGCGCCACGGGGGGCGGAAGCGCCCATCGGGCTGCTCGTATTCGAGCAACGCAAAATTCTCTGGCAAGGGGCCGAGTTCGGCGCGGTCAGCCGGCGTGCCGATCAGCCAGTAGCGATGGGTGCGGTCAAGCTGCGCCAGTTGCTGGACAAGATTGCGCGTGTAAGTACCCGCGCCGTAGTCCTGGATGCGGCGGATATCAAGTGCAATCTTCATCGGCCTAGTAGTGGCAAGGGCGGCGGCTAGCGCACGCCCCCGGACGGAGTGGCGACTTCCTCGAGGCGCAACTCGTAGAGTGGGAAGCGGGCGGTGAGCTCGCGGACTGCGTAGCGGATGCGTTGGATTGCCGCCTCCTCGCCCATGTGTTCGAGGGCATCAGCGATCCAGTTTCCAATCAATTCCATCTCGGCGGTCCCCATGCCACGGGTGGTGAGCGCCGGCGTCCCGATGCGGATGCCGCTGGCCTTGAGTGGCGGTTGGGTATCGAAGGGGATGACGTTCTTGTTGACGGTGATGCCGGCGCGCTCGAGCCACCGCTCGGCATCGCGGCCGAGGATGCCGCGCGCGTAGACGTCGACCAGCAGCAGATGCGTGTCCGTGCCGCCGGAGACAATGCGGAATCCCCGGGCCCCCAGTGTCTCGGCCAGCTTCTGGGCGTTGGCAACAATCTGCTGCTGGTAAGCGCGGAACTCGGGCTCCATCGCTTCCTTCAAGCAGATCGCTTTGGCCGCAATCACATGCACCAGCGGACCCCCTTGCTCGCACGGGAACACTTTTTTGTCCAACTCCTTCGCGTACTGTTCCCGGCAGAGCACCATGCCGGCACGCGGCCCGCGCAGCGTCTTGTGGGTGGTGGTGGTGACAAAGTCGGCGTGCGGCACCGGACTCGGATGGACACCGACGGCAACCAACCCGGCGATGTGTGCCATATCCATCATGAACGGGCAGCCCACGCTGCCAGCGATGTTGGCAAAGCGCGCGAAGTCAATACTGCGCGGATAGGCGCTGGCACCCGCGACAATGAGTTTCGGCTGGTGCGTGCGCGCCAGCCGCGCAACCTCGTCGTAGTCAATCGTCTCGGTGTCTTTGCGCACCCCGTAAGGAACGAAGCGGTAATGCTTGCCGGAAAAGTTGAGCGGATGCCCGTGCGTAAGGTGGCCGCCGTGGGCGAGGTTCATGCCGAGTACCGGGTCGCCTTCCTGCAGCACCGTTTCATAGACGGCGATATTGGCCTGGGTGCCCGAGTGCGGCTGGACATTGGCGTGCTCGGCACCGAACAATTTCTTCGCCCGCTCCCGCGCCAGCGACTCCACCACGTCCACAAACTCGCAGCCGCCGTAATAGCGCTTGCCGGGATAGCCTTCCGCGTACTTGTTGGTGAAGACCGAACCGGTGGCGTCCAGCACCGCCTCGCTCGCAAAGTTCTCCGAGGCGATCAGTTCCAGTCCCTGAGCTTGCCGCCGCACTTCATTGCGGATGGCTTCATAGACCTCCGGGTCAACCTCGCGTAGGGGGCGATTGAGACGGGCTGAGAAGCGGGTGGTCATTTCTTGCCTGCCAGGGCTTGGTTGCGTTCGAGTTGGGCGATCTTCTCGATCCGGCGCTGGTGACGCCCGCCCTGAAAGCGCGCGCCCAACCACTCCTTGACAATGGCGATGGCGTGGTCGGCATCCACTACGCGCGCTCCCACGGCCAGCACGTTAGCGTCGTTATGCTCGGTCGCCATCCGGGCGGTGTAGGTGTCGTTGCAGTTGGCCGCGCGGATGCCAGCAATCTTGTTGGCCGCCATGGCTGTGCCAATGCCGGTGCCACAGACGAGGATGCCGCGGTCAGCCTCCGCACTGGCCACGCTCTGCGCCACCGGACCGGAATAATCAGGGTAATCGACCGATTCTTCCGCGTGGGTGCCGAAGTCAATCACCTCATAGTCTGACTTCTGCAAAAATTCCTTGATACGCTCTTTGACCCGGTATCCGGCGTGGTCAGCGCCCAGCGCGACCCGCCGTATCGCTTTGCCGGCCATTGAGAGAGTCCTTTCTTTGCCATTCTAGCCTACCGGCAGCGGGCGTGCAACTGCGCTTGGTGAAGCGTCCCGGACCAGCCGCAGGGTTTGACCGTGTCGGGTAGAGGTGCTACAGTGGCGCGTTTCGCCGGGTCGAAGCCGAGAGCGCGAAGAGCAGGATGCACGAACTCATTTGGGCAAACCTGAAGGCACGGCCCATCCGTACCGCACTCAGCGTGGCGGCGGTTGCACTCCAGGTATTTCTCCTACTGTTTCTGATGGGTCTGACGACCGGAATCGCACGCGAATGGAGCGAGCGCGTGCGGGGCGTTGGAGCCGATCTGCTGATCCAGCCGCCCAACTCTTCGCTCTTCCTCGCCTTTTCCCGGGCGGTGCTGCCGGAAAAACTGGCAACGCGGCTGGCACGGGTCAAGGGAGTCGAGGTAGTGTCGCCGGTGGTGGCGGTGGTGAACACCGAAGGCATCAGTCTGATCTACGGAATTGACTTCGACAGCTACGATCGGCTGGGCAGAAGCGAACACGGCTCGGACAGCGGCTTTCTCTTCTACGCCGGCGGGCCTTTCCAAGCGACCGACGCCTACGACGTGATTATTGACGACGTCAAGGCGCGCTCGCAGAACTATAAGGTTGGAGATACGGTGCCGGGGCTGCTCGACGCCGACTTCCGCATTGTGGGTATCGTGGAGCATGGACGCGGGGCACGCTACTTCATCCCGCTCAAGACAGCCCAGAAGTTGCTCGGGGTAGAGAACCGGGTTTCGATGTTCTGGGTGAAAACGGGCGGTGAGACGCAAGTCGTGCGGCGGCGGCTGATGCGGCTGCTGCCGCGCTACCAGGTGCGGCCGATGGACGAATATCTTTCCTTGATGGTCTCAAGCAATCTGCCTGAAGTGCGGTCCTTTACCTGGGCGGTGACTCTGGTGGGCCTGTTGATTTCCTTCCTGGTCATCCTCTTGAGCATGCATACGGTGGTGCTCGAGCGGGCGCGCGAGATCGGCATCCTGAAGGCGCTGGGGGCGTCGCGCTGGAACATTACTGGCCTGGTGATACGCGAAAGCCTGGCGATTGCGGGCCTCGGCTTGCTCGTCGGGATCGGAAGCGCCTACCTGGTAAAGTTCGTGGTGACTTCTGTCCGCCCCACTTTGAGCATTGACATCACCGTTGACTGGCTGCTGTGGGCGCTGGCCGTGGCCCCTCTGGCCTGTCTGCTCGGTGTGCTCTATCCGGCTCTCCGAGCGGCCAGCGCCGATCCGGTGGCTGTCCTGGCCTACGAGTAGGGAGCAGCACGAAAGTTTTCCACGCGGCTGATTTTTCCGCTAAATTTACCTTACTGTGGAACGTCGGCAGGTTCTTCCCGAAATTTCACCGTTGCGCATTGTGTGCGCGCAGCCGGCACTGGGATGTCGGTTGAGGACGGGGTGGGGCCCTTCTTGTCTTGCAAATTCCCCCGGCTCGGTCGTACCATAAACCTACGTTCAACAGGTAGGGACAGCTAGGGCGCTAGCTTTGTCGATGAAAAAGAAGATTCTCATTGCCGACGACGATGATTTGATTTGCTCCCTGGTGAAGACCCGGTTGAAGAAGGACTACGAGGTCTTCACGGCGCAGGACGGAGAGGAGGCTTTGGTGCTGACGCGCCGACTCCTGCCGGACCTGCTGATCTGTGACTTGATGATGCCCAAGTTGCACGGCTTTGCCGTGGTGCAGGAGCTACGGGCTGACGAGAAGTTCCGCACCCTGCGCATCCTGGTTTCTTCCGCCAAGGCCTATCCCGCCGACCAGAAGACAGCGCTGGAACTCGGTGCCGACGCCTATCTGACCAAACCGTTTGACATTGAGGTGCTGGCCGCAAAAGTGAAAGAGTTGCTGGCGAGCGGGGCCGAAACTCCGATCTGGCTGCGCTTTTGGGGCACACGCGGCTCGATCGCCACGCCGGGCCCCAAGACGACCAAATATGGCGGCAACACCGCCTGCACCGAGGTCCGCTATCGGGACGAGTTGATCATTTTTGACGCCGGCACGGGCGCACGCGAACTGGGTCTGGCCTTGATCGAGGAATTCAAGGGGAAGCCCATCGAGGCGCACATCTTCATCGGCCACAGCCACTGGGACCACATTCAGGGCTTTCCCTTTTTCTCCCCGGCCTACCAGGCGGGGAACGCTTTTACCATCTACAGTGTCCGGGGTGCGCAGCGCAGCCTGGAGAAAGTTTTTACCGGGCAGATGGACCGCGACTACTTTCCGGTGGCCCTGGGCGAGATGCAGGCGAAGCTGCGGTTTGTGGAGTTGGATGAGCCGGTGGTCATTTCCGATGCCACGATTTCCTTCACCTACTTGAATCACCCGGGACTGGCGATTGGCTTTCGGATGGATGCAGGGAACAAGTCACTGGTCTATATCAGCGACAATGAACCCTATCAGCGCTTGGTGGCGGAGGATAATTTGCTGGAGAAGCTGGACCAGAACTTGGTGGAATTTAGCCGTCGGGCAGACCTGCTCATTTGTGAGGCCCAGTACACCGACGAGGAATACAAGCACAAGCGCGGCTGGGGGCACAGCGCGTTGAGTGACGTCCTGGAGTTGGCGCTGGCGGCACAGGTAAAGCAACTGGCTTTGTTTCATCACGACCCCATGCACACCGACGAGATGATTGACGCCATGGTGGAGCAGTGCCAGGAGAAGTTGCGCCAACGGCAGACGTCGCTGGTCTGCTTTGCCGCGTGCGAGGGCTTGACCTTCACGATATAGTGAGTGAGGGTACGAGGGAACCTGTTTCGGAAGGACAACGCACTGCTATGAGTCGTCAGTTGGCGTCCTTGCTGCTGCAAGCGGGCGTCCTCACCCAGCAGGAACTGGAGGAAGCCCAGGCGCAGGCCACCGAGAGCCGTCGCACACTCTTAGACGTCATCGTCACTGAAAAAGCCATTCCGGAAGAGACACTGGCCGAGTGCTTCGCGAAGTACATGAACGTCCCCTATGTGCGCTTGGCGGTGGCCTTGGTCGAGCCCGAGGTCGTGCGTACCATCTCCGAGGAGTTGGCCCGAAAATATCTCTGCCTCCCGCTGAAGATTGAGGATCAGACAGAGAGAAGCGGGGCCGGCGAGGGACGGAAGCGGCGGCCCTCGCTGGTGTTGGCGATGGCAAACCCAACCGACTTTGCGGTTATTCAGGACGTGGAGTTCGCTTCGGGGTGCACGGTCAAGCCAGTGGTGGCGACGCGTACCGAGGTCCTGGACGCGATCGAGAAATACTATTCGCCAGAGAACTGGCTGGATGATTTTCTTACCAATGTAAGGGAGACGGATGCATTGGAGGTGATGACTCCGGAGCCGGAGGAGGAAGAGGTGGAGCTGGGGATGGCGGCGCGGAGTCAGGCGGAGCTGCCGCCGGTGGTGAAGATGGTCAACTTGATCATTCAAGATGGCATCCGGATGGGGGCGAGCGACATTCACATTGAGCCGACGGTAAACGAGCTGCAGGTGCGGACGCGTGTCGACGGCTTGCTGAGAGATTTCATGCAGGTGCCAAAGTGGTTGCAAGGGCCCGTGGTGTCGCGGTTGAAGATTCTCTCCAAGCTGGACATTGCCGAGCGACGCCTGCCGCAAGATGGTCGCATCAAGGTGCAGCTCGAAGGCAATCCGGTGGACCTCCGCGTTTCCACGTTGCCCACGCATTTTGGAGAAAAAGTGGTGCTCCGAGTGTTGGCCTCCGGTCGGATGGTGTCGTCGACAACAGCGCTGGGGCTGGAGGAAGCAGACTTGGAGGTATTGAAGAGTGCGGTGGCACAGCCACAGGGGATGATCCTGGTGACCGGTCCGACCTCCAGCGGCAAGACCACCATGCTTTACTCCTTGATCAATGAAAAAAAGTCCACCGCGATTAACATCATCACCGTCGAAGACCCGATTGAGATTCAACTGGGCGGGATCAACCAAGTCCAGGTCAACACCAAAGCTGGGCTTACCTTTGCCGCATGCCTGCGCTCGATTCTGCGGCAGGACCCGGATGTGATTCTGGTGGGGGAAATCCGCGACCTGGAGACAGCCGAGATTGCCTTTCACGCCGCGATGACGGGCCACCTGGTTTTGTCCACCCTGCACACGAACAGCACGGTGGCGACGGTGGTGCGGTTGCACGACCTCGGTATTGATCCCTTTCTGATCGGTTCTTCCGTGAACGTGGTCATGGCGCAGCGCCTGGTGCGGAGGATCTGCAAGCGCTGCAAAGAAGAGTATCAACCCTCAGACAAAATCTTGGAACGGTTTCAGATCGAAGACACCAGTGACCTGGTCTTCTATCACGGGCGGGGTTGTGAGGCGTGTGGCAACACGGGCTATGCGGGCCGCATTGGTATCTTCGAGGTCATGCGAATCACGCCCATCCTCAGGGAGTTGGTGAACCGGAAGGCGTCGGAAACGGACCTGCGGAAGGCGTCGGTGGCGGCGGGCACGACCTTGTTGCTGCAGGATGCCATGAGGAAGGTCAAGATGGGCATCACGACCATCGAGGAAGTCTTGCGGGTCATCCAGTTGCAAGAGGACGAAATCATTCGCTGCCCGAACTGCAGCAGCCTGATCAACCTCGACTTTGCGATCTGCCCCTACTGTTTGTTCGCGCTCAAGGTATTGTGTGAAGCCTGCAGCCAAGAGTTGAAGCCGGAGTGGCGTATCTGCCCGTACTGTAGCCATCGGGTGACGAAGATGAAGATAGTCGGGGAACGCGAGCGCCGCCTGCCTCACATGTTGCCTGCCGCGGGCGGTGGGATCCCCACCCCGACGCCACCCGCCGCCGTGCCCGGCGCTGCCCCGGCGGTCGGGGGCACGTTGCCGACCAAGCAGGCGCGGATTCTGGTAGTGGACGATGACGAAGCCATTCGCAAACTGGTCACCAAATCGCTTGCGCAACTCCCGGTTCCGGTCGAGGTCTATACGGCGACGAACGGGTTTGAGGGTGTGGCCGCGGTGGAGTCTTTCCGGCCCGACCTGGTGGTACTGGATGTGGTGATGCCCGGGATGACGGGTTTTGAAGTCTGCCAGAAACTTCGTAGCAACCTGCAGACAGCTTTCATCCCGATTATGATGCTCACGGGCAACACTGACGAGGAAAGTCGGACCCAGGGCTTCCTAGTGGGGACGGACGACTACATGAGCAAGCCCTTCTCCGTTCCGGAACTGCACGCGCGCGTGCTGCGCCTGCTCCGCCGCACCTACGGCCTGGCGCCTGTGGGCGCATGATCAAGGACTACTACTACCTGCTGGGACTGCTTCGCAGCGCCGGGCTGGCTGAAATCAAGCAGGCCTACCGGAAGCTGGCCGCCTTATACCATCCCGATCGCGTAGCCGGGCAAAGCAAAGAAGCCCTGGAAGAGGCCACGCGAAAGATGATGGAGTTGAACGAGGCGTTCAAGATTCTGTCCGACCCGGAGTGCAAGGCGGAGTACGACCAGCAAGTCGAACTCATACCGGAGCGTCCCCTGCCGAGAGCTCGGCGACCCGCAGCGCCGTCGCCACCGCCGAAGGTGGCCACAGCCCCGGTGCCAAAACCCACGGTAGCGCCTGAGTCTGCGTCAGCCGCAGCCGCCGCGAGCACTGCGCGCCCGGTGCGCCCGAGGGGGCCGCGGCCGGAGGTACGTGTGGATCCCGAATACGGCGCGCGCCTGAAGGCCGCCGTGAGCCGCGTGCCACTCAAGTGGAGGGAACAACGCCTGCGCGGCTGGCAGTGGGCCCTGGAGGCGGTGGAGCTACGCCGAAGCGTGTTGGTGGTATACCGTGCCATGGACAGCCTGAGTCTGCTTTCGGCGCGGGCGTTGCACGCAAGCCTCGAGGCAGTGCGAGAGCAACGAAAGAGTCCGCTGCGCAAGACAAGCATCGTGGCAGCGGTACACATCGGCCGGATGATGGATGCGGGGGTGGTACGGGAGCAGCTGCAAGAGCTCGCGACGAGCAGCGAAGGCTTTCTGGGCAGTGTGCAGTTGGTGGTCGTCTTACGGGAGGGGAAGGGCCAGCCTGTCGTCTTCGGTCACATGAGCGAAGATGCGCGCGTGGCCGAACTCGTGCGCGTTGTGCAGGCGGTGAACTAGGCGGCAGGGCTTGCGGGTGCCTGCGGAATCTGGAAGGAAAACCGGCTGCCTTGTCCGGCCTTGCTCTCCACCCAGATTTTTCCCTTGTGCTCCTGTACGAGCGCGTGGGCGATGGCCAGGCCCAGGCCGGTGCCACCTTTCTTCGGACCTCCTTCCACTTGCTGGAACTTGCCAAAGATCCGGCCGAGTTGGTCGGGCGGGACGCCAGGGCCACGGTCGATGACAGCGCATTCGACTCCCGCGGGGCGCTGGCGGAGCGCCACGGTGACCGTGCTGCCCGGGGGAGAAAACTTGACGGCGTTGCCGAGCAGATTGGTGACGATCTGGTCGATGCGGTCCCGGTCGCCCCGGATGTTGGGCAGGGGCTCGGGAGAATCAATTTCCACCTTGACCTTGAATCCGTCGGCGTAGGTCTTGATGCTGCGGACGCTGCGCTGCACGGAATCCAAGAGACTCATTGGTTGGAGCCTGAGTTGCATCCGCCCGGCCTCGATTTTGGAGAGGTCGAGGATGTCGTTAATGAGGCGGATCAAGCGCTCACAGCCGCTCTGTGCGATTTCGAGCAACTCGCAGATCTCCCCGCTCACCTCACCGGCGAAGCCGCCCAGGAGGAGGTCGAGCGAGCCTTTGATGGAAGTCATCGGGGTGCGGAGTTCGTGGGAGGCGATGGAGATAAACTCGGTTTTCATCTGGTCAATTTCTCTTGCCCGCGTAACGTCGTGGAAGACGAACATGCGCCCGAGGCGCGTGCCATTGGGCCGGCGCACGGGAACACTGGTCTCTTGCAGGTAGAGGTACTTGTCGGTGCGATACTCGAGTTCGCTGATGGTGGTGGCCTCGGGGTCGGAGCCAAGGGCCTGCCAGCGGGCACGAAGCGTTTCGGGATTTGCCACGGCTCCGCCCATAATGGCAATCAGTTCCGCCAGCGGCTTGCCCAGCAAGGTGTCCGGGGTTACGCCGAGCAGGTGCCCGAAGCTGCGATTGGCAAAAGTCAGGCGGGTGTTGGTGTCGACGACAAAGATCGCATCGGTGGCTGAGTCCAGCACGGCGCGCACGGCCTTGACGTCTTCGGCCAGCGAAGTTGCGCGTATCCCTTTGGGCCTGCGAGCAGTCATGCACTGGATTCCGTATGGCTGGGACTACGCACCGGTGTCGGGCTCAAGTCCTGCACGCTGCAGCAGATCGACGACCTGGGCTCGCAGCTTGAGCGGGTCGAACGGCTTAGTGAGATAGCCGATCGCTCCCAAGGCCAGCCCTCGGTGAGTTTCGTGCTCTTGGACACTGGCGGTCAAGAAAATAATGGGGATGGCGGCGGTGACCGGGTCGGCTTTGAGCCGCTGGCAGGCCTCATAGCCGTCGAGTCGTGGCATCTTGGCATCCAACAAGATGACATCCGGGCGAGCGGCTCGGGCCAGCGCCAAACACTCCTCACCATCCCGCGCCACCAGAATCTCCCAGCTACCGCCGCGACTCAGGCTCATGTGAGCCAGCCGGCGAATGTCCTCCTCATCTTCCGCTAGCAGGACTTTCTTGACGGTCAAGGTCTGGGTGCCTCGTGCACCTGGGCTCCATTGTGCCGATTGCCGCGCAGTTAGGCAAGCGGTGGCTGTGGGGATGCCGGAAGCGGCTTGGTCTTGCCATAGTTTTTATGGTATGAGAGAAGCGGAATTGTACGAAGGAGAACGGGCAGAGGAGAAATGACGACCAGCAAGTCCTCTTTCATCTTCTCCAACAACTGTGTTGGCGCCTCATAGCAAGTTTCCACAGAGGTGGTTGATCGAGGGGATTTGTGTGCGCGCAAGTTGATTTTCAGCCCTAAGGAGAGCAGCAACCTATGGCAGAACTTAGCGACAAGTTTAGCAAAGCGGTGATTACGGAGCGGCGGGACTTCTCGCACGATCTCTGGGCGGTGCGGGTGCAGGCGGAGAACAAGGTTCCTTTCAAGCCGGGGCAATACGCCACCTTTGGAGTGGTGGAAGGCGGAAAAGTCATCGAGCGGCCCTATTCCATCGTCTCGTCGCCGTATGAAGACACGCTGGAATTTTTCATTGAGCTGGTGCCGGAAGGGGAGTTGACGCCCCGGTTACACAAGCTCAACGTCGGCGCCGAACTGGTCATGCGCAAGGTGGCGAAAGGACGGTTCACGCTCGACCAGAAGAGCGGGCACAAAAAACACTTTCTGGTGTCCACGGTGACGGGTGTAGCGCCCTACTGCAGCTATATTCGTACTCTGCACCGGGATTGGAAGGAGGGTAAATTCCCCGCGGGATTCGAGATTTTCGTACTCCAGGGGGCGAGTCGCTCCTGGGAGTTCGGCTACCGGGAGGAACTGGAACGGCTCGCGGCCGAAGTCCCCTGGCTCACCTACGTTCCCACGGTCAGCCGGCCGTGGGAAGATAGGGGCTGGAAGGGTGAGGTAGGCCGCTGCGAAGACGTCCTGCGCAAATACGCGGACAAATTTGCGCTCTCCCCCGAAGACACTACCGGCTACCTGTGCGGCCACCCGCAGATGACCGAGAACAGCAAAGGGATCTTGCAGCGGCGGGGTTTCCCGAAGGAGTTGCTGCGGGAAGAGCAGTATTGGGTACAGAAATAGTCCCGCCTTACTCGATCACGATATGGGTGTCGGTGGACTCGACGCCGTCGATGGCCTGCAGGCGGGCCAGCACGGTCTCGGCCAGGGATTTTTCGTCTCTGACCTCGACGAAGGTGAAGACGTCGGGCCGACCCCAGCAAGCGTGGACTCCTCTCACCTCTGAGATCCCTTGAACTTTTTTAACCACATCACGGGCCTTGCCGGCTCGGACGTTGATGAGCACGTAGGCTTTCATAAGTGATTCCTCCCCCAAAACTGAAGCTGATTCTACCGCGAAAGCACGTGCCGAGCCAATCAGTTTGGTGCGGCAGTCCCCGAGCAGTGTGGGTGGGTTGTGGATGGAACCTTGTGGCGGGGCCGCGGGAGTGCCGAAGTGGAACACCCGCGCGAGGCGGGGCAGGGATTCTCAAGATGTTCACTATGTTCATGGTGTTCATCGTGTTCATGGTTATTAGACGGGGCGGAAGGAATGTGCTAGGTGGAAGGCCGGAGGCGGGAAGGAATGCCTCTCCGGCAGCGGGTGCCCCTCGACTACGCTCGGGGTAAACAGAGCACCTCTTCCAAACTGCGGGGTAAGGGTGGCGCGAGGTGACGAATGGGGATTAGTCGGCGGCTGCAACTGTTTGCTAGGAAGGGGCTTGGCTGCACCAAGCGGGGAGGGGGAGGGAAAGAAAACACGGAAGAAACATGGCAAGGAACTAGGTTCTTTTCTCCAAGGTCGATCTTTTCAGCTAGTTACATTAGTCTCTGCCGCCATACTCCCTCCCCCCTCTTCCGGCAGGAAGTCGAAGATGTGGGTATCGCCGGAGGAAGCGGGTGTGGTGCCGTGCGGCCTCAAGGGCGGAGCGGGGAGTCGGGCCGTTCGCCGCAGCGGAGGGAGAGTTCGGCTCCCTCAGGGGCCAGCCCGAGACACTCGAAGAGATTGCGGACGCACTGCCCCAGGCGGTCGCCCTGGTAGCCGACGCGTTCGCACTCGTCCACCAGGCGTCGTGCCCATTCGGCCACCTGGTCGGCGACCCGGAGGGCAAGCGGGGCAGGCGGGTCCTCGGGGTAGGGGCGGAGCAAGCGGTCGATGGCGGTGAGGATATCGGGGAGGCGAGTCTCCTGGTAGGGGCAGGGAGATTGCTGGTATTGCAGCCAGCGCACAATGCGGCTCAGTACGGTATGGGCATGGGGAAGATTGATGTAGGCATAGCGGCTCGTGGGTTCAGGCATCGAAGGCGGTCCTTTCCATTGTAGCGTGGATGAGGGTGGCGGGGGAGTGCGTCCCGGGGTTGATTGCGGCTGCGACCCGCTCTAAGATGGCTTTCACTCTAAGCGGAGGTTTCTCATGGTGCGAAAGCGAACAAAAGTGATCGTGGGGATTTTGCTGGTACTGCTGGTGCTGGTGATCCTGGCGCGTCAATTGGGGCGCCGCATTCCCTCGCAGACGGTGCTGGAGGTGCGGTTGGGCGGAACGATAGCCGAGGAGCCCCCCGTGGATATGCAGGCGCGGATGTGGACAGGAGACGTGCTGGTGCTGCAGGACGTCTTGGAAGCGCTGGAGCGTGCCCGCACCGACGAGCGCATTGCCGGGGTACTGGTTCGCATCCATCCTTTCGATATGAACATGGCGAAAATCCAGGAGCTGCGCGCGAAGATCGAAGAGTTCAACCAAAGCGGGAAATTTTCTCTGGCCTTCGTGGAGTTTGCAGACAACACCATGTACTACCTGGCTACCGCCTGCCACGAAATCTATCTGGTGCCCACGAGCCAACTGGGCCTGGTGGGCTTGATGGCGCATACGACCTTCATCCGTGGCACGCTCGACAAGCTGCGCATCTACCCGGACTTCTACCACATTGCCGAGTACAAGACGGCCAAAAATCTCCTGACGGAGAAACAATTCACGCGCGCGCATCGAGAGGTGGTCACGGACCTGTTGCGGGGCTGGGGTGAGCAGTTCGTCGAAGGGATTGCCGTGGGTCGGCAACTACAGCCGGCCGAAGTTGAGAGGCAAATCCGCAAAGGGCCCTACAGCGCCGCAGAGGCGAAAGCGGCAGGGCTGGTGGATGGTCTGCTCTACGCCGACCAGTTACGCGAGGTTCTGCAAAAGAAGACCGGGACGGAGCAGCCCCTTACCATAACGGTCGGAGACTACCTGGGACTTACAGAGCGCTACGGGCGACACAAGATTGCGATCGTGCACGCCACGGGTGCCATCGATGTCGGCCGGAGCCGCTTCGACCCGGCGCTGGGCCTTACGATGGGTTCGGACACGGTGGCCGCGTCCCTGCGCGCGGCGCGGAAAGATGAGTTGGTCAAGGCGATTGTCTTTCGAGTGGACAGCCCCGGGGGTTCGGCGATTGCCTCAGAAATCATTCGCCGCGAAGTGGCCCTGGCACGGGAACAGAAGCCGGTGGTGGCGTCGATGTCGGACGTGGCGGGTTCGGGCGGCTATTGGATTGCGATGTCGGCGAACAAAATCGTCGCCCAGCCAGGAACCCTGACGGGCTCGCTGGGCGTGGTGTTCGGCAAGCTGAACCTGCGCGGGTTCTATGAGTTACTGGGGCTGAGCAAAGACGAGGTGATGACGACCGAAAACTCCAGCCTGCTCTATCCCTTCCAGAACTTCACACGCGCACAACGCGAGATCGTCCGGAAGTTAATGCGGCAGGTCTATGACGACTTTCTGGCTGGGGTCTCCGAGGGTCGCAATTTGCCGGTGGAGGAAGTGGATCGGATCGGCAAAGGGCGTGTCTGGCTGGGCGCGAAGGCCAAAGAATTGGGGCTGGTGGACGAGTTAGGCGGACTCGAGCGGGCCGTAGCCCTGGCCAAGGAGCTGGCCAACATCCCGGCCGAAGAAAGCGTCAGCTACGTCATCTACCCGCGGCCGAAAACGACCTGGGATCAGTTTTTGGAGTTGTGGGGCACGGTGGCCCATCCACAACCCGGCGGCGGGTTGCGGGGCTGGTTCGATCCAGCCAACTCCTTGCTGGCGCGCCAGACGGTGATGGCGCTGATGCCGTTCGAGCTGAAACTGCGCTAGATTGTTCGGCAGCCTGTCGCTCTGTCTAGCGCAGGTAGAGGTTCTTGTCGCGGATGTAGGCCGCCACGGCGGGCGGAACCAGCGCTTCGAGCGACTCGCCTTTTCGGCAGGCTTCCCGCACCCGCGAGGCGGAGATGCCCTGGTAGTTGGCTGGCATCTCGAGAGCATGGAGACGCGCGACGAAGGGCGCGAGATGCGGGTCTTCAGGCCAGCGAAGCTCACCCTGGCGGCGCGCCACCACGAGGTCAAAGCGCTCGAACATTTCCCGCAAGGCTGCCGCGCGGTCTGGGTAGTCCCATAGCAAGATTCGTTCGGCCGCGTCGGCTCCAACCAAAAAGAACAAATGAGCGTCGGGCGGGTAGTGGGGTGCCAGTGCGCGCGCGATGTCGAGAAAGAGCCCGTGGGTAGAGACACCAAGGGAGAAGTGAGGGCAAGGGGCGAGGGCTGCCTGGAGCATCGCGACGCGATCGTCGAAGCCCGCTGCCTCGGGCTGGCGGTGGGGAAGTTGCTCGGGCAGGACGAAGAGAACTTCATTGAGGTGGAAGGGTTTCTGTGCGTGCTGCGCGAGGGCGAGGTGAGCTCGGGTGATGGGGTTGAAGGTGCCGCCGAGCACGCCGAGGGCGGGCCGAGGAGCGTCCGGCGCAATGCCTTGCGGGGCGCGGCGCAGAAAGCGAAGAGAAGGGAGCGGAGTCATCCTGCGCGGGTTGGGTTCAAGGCCAGGAGACTTCAATCCACACCGGCTTGTGGTCGGAGCCCTGGACGCTGCGGGCGACACCGGCGGCGTGTACCTGGAGTCCGCGAATATAAATCGTGTCCAGGCGAAAGCCGAGCAGGAAGCGGCGGGCAGTCGAGCCCGCCTCCGACAGTGGAGCCTCGAAGCCATGCTCGCGCATGAACCTATCCACGGTCCCGGCTTGACCGGAGTAGAAAATGGGAAAGCTGTGGCTGAGCCAGCGGACGGGCGCGGTATTGAAATCACCGCCGACGACGACGCGGGGCACAGCCTCGGCGCGGGCCCGCTCCGCTACGGGACGAAGCTGCTCGCGGCGGTCGTCGAGATTCAGGCGAGTATCCAGGTGAAGATTATAGACGCGCAGGGAGTTCGAGCCGACCTGAAGGGTCGCGGCCAGGGCGATGCGGCGCCGGGTGCGGTGACCCAGGTCGTACTGCGGAAGAGGAATCACTTCGACGTCGCGCAGGGGATAGCGGCTGAGGATGGCGAGCCCGTGGGTGCCGCCGGTGTCGGTGGTGCGCGCCGGCGCATAGACGTAGTTGAGTTCGAGGGCAGTGGCAAGTTGGGCGGTGCGCGAGGAGCCTTCGCTGGGATGGTCCTCGATCTCCTGAATCAAGAAGACGTCGGCCTGGGCCAGTTCTTCGCCGTTGCGGATGTTTTCGGCCAGTTGGAGAGGCTGGTGCGCATAGTACACGTTGAAGGAGACGATGTGCAGGGTGTTGGGTGGAGGAGCAGGAACGGGGTGGGGGTTCGCGATCTCAGGCATGAAGTCGGCCGGAGGAGGACTCTGTCCGGCGGCGCTCCAGGCGAGCAGAGTGAGAAGAAGAGCGGCAACCAAGTGCGTGGCTTTCACTGTCTCCCCTACCGCGAGCGCACTCTGCCCGATGGCACGGCGCCCAGTTTTTCCGCGACTTCCACGGCGAAGGGCTTGCTGGCCTCGCCAAAGTAGACCGACAGGTGCGGATAGGGAATTTCGATGCCGCGGGCATCAAAGGCGTTCTTGATGCGCCGGCGCAGTTCGCGGCCCACCGCCCACTGCTGGATGGGCGCAGTCTTAATGCGGGCTTTGATGACCACAGCCGAGTCGGCGAAGTCATCCACGCCGAGAATTTCCAGGGGTTCGAGAATCTTGTCGGCAAAGGCGGGGTCAGCCTGCAGTTCCGCGCCGACCTCTTTCACCACTTCCATCACGCGGTCCACGTTTTCCTTGTAGGCTACGCCTAGGTCGATTACGTAGTAGGAAAAATCTTTGGTCATATTCGACAGTTCATTGATGGCTCCGTTGGGGAACACGTGCACCGTGCCGTCCAAGCCGCGGAGCACAATCGTGCGCAGGCGAATCGCTTCCACCAGCCCGCCCTTGCCGTTGATGATGGCCACGTCGCCGACCCGCACTTGGTCTTCCGCGATTAGAAACAAGCCGGAGATGACGTCGCGCACCAGATTCTGCGCCCCGAAGCCCACGGCGAGACCAGCGATGCCAGCGCCGGTGAGGATGGGCGTGATGTCCACGCCCAGTTCGCGCAGGACGATCAAAACCGCAATGCTCATGGTCAAAAGGGTGGTGAGCATGCGGAGCAGGCGGGTGATGGTCTCGGTGCGCTTCCGCCGTTCCGTGAGTTCGGCCAGCGGGCCCTTTCGCGGAACAACAAAGATCGGCAGCCGGGCGATGAGGAGGTGGAGTGTGCGACTCAGGACGAACGCCCCACCCAGCACGAACAGGATGCGAACTCCGGGCCCCGCGAGCCAGCCCGCCACTTGCTCCCAGGTCAGTTGCGGGAAGCCGCCGATGCCGAGGCTGCGCAAGATGATGAAGACAGCAGCGATACTGGAGACGATTGCAATGGTCCGGCGAACAAACCGGGCCAACTGCCCGGCCCAGCGTTCAATTTCTTCGAAGTGCTCACGGTCTTTCTCTTCCATTCGCCGGGCCAGCCGCCGGATAGCACGTGTGGCGAGCCACAGGCCTACCAACGTCAGCCCCAGCACGCCCACCACGGCGATCAATGTGGGCAGCAATGCTTTCAGTGTGATTCCTTCCGGCATCAGTCCTCCCGCTGGCGATGGCTCAGCCGAGGCAACGCCATTCTAGTCGCAGCGACTCCTGATTGCCAGCCCAGGAGCCGCGGCGAATAGCAGCCCGTAGTGCAGGTAGCCTCGCAGCGATGCAGGGAGTTTTTCGTTCACCGCCATCGTAAAAGCGATGACGTCGTGGCGGACCTCCTTCTCGATCTCGGCCACGCGCTGGGGCGAAGGCACTTCCGCTGTGCTGCGCAGCGTGGTGGCCGCTTCCTTCGGAATTTGGCCGCAGTCGCCCAGGGCCTCGCAGGTGGCCAGCTCGACTTCAAGCCACTTCCCTAGCTTGTTCTCTTCCGTCCAGATCCGCCCCATCTGGGGCCGGGTGTAGCGCGGGATCACCGTTCCATTCTCCTCAGGGAAAATCTACCCCCCCGGGGGGTAGATAAAAATGTTCAAATTATTGAAAACACTCACTTGTTATCCTCTCGCCAATCCCTCCTGAATCCCACTAATCTCAATTTATCCCCCGTCACGCCGATACTCCGCCACACCCTTCCTCGTTACCTCATCTCAGCCGCCTTGTCTAATAATGGTGAACACCATGAACACGGTGAACAGGATGAACACGATAAGCATTCTGAGAACCCTTCCCAAAACGGAACCCTACGGCCGCTGCTGGCTTCCGTCAACGGGTGGACGAGCTTGCTAGCAGGCGCCGGGCGCAGTCGAACAAGCCAGCCGGGTCTTTGCTGGCGCGCGGGCCGCACTCCTGGAGCAGAGAAGCAACCCGTTGGCCGAGCTCCCCGGGCGGCTTGACGGCGGGCAGCACCCGGAGGGCGGCGGCGGCGCAGTCCGGGGCGAAGCGGGCATTTCCTGGTTCGGCCAGGAAGCGGAGGAGTTCATGGGCTGTGGTTTCGTCCCAGCGACGTTGGGTGTCGGGGTTGAGAGCCTTTTCCGCCCAGAGTTTTTGTTGACCTTCCCAGCCGCCTTCAGCGAGATAAAAAAACCGCACCGAGCGGAATCCACTCTGGAAGAGCAGGTGACCGAGCGGAGTAAGGAGAGGTGGAACGCGGCGCAGCAGCAGACGATAGGTGGCCTCGTGGTCTGGGCTTGCGCAGGCCAGCGTCAGGTGGCCACCGGGCGGGATGAGGTCGCCAAGGGTGCGAAAGAGTTGGAGCTCGAGCGCTGCGGCGGCGAGGTCAAGCGTGGTCGGCTCGCCCCGGGAGGATTTCAGCCGGGGATGGTATTCGGTGACCTCGATCCACGGCGCGACGCCGCGCCCGCCTGAGCTGAAGATGCCTTCGACCACAGGCGGCGCAAAGGCAGCAGTGTTTGAGGTGAGCACGAGTCGAAAGGAAACCCAACCGGACTTGCTGCCCGGTTGGACGTCAGCGAGGCGGAGGATGTAGGCTCCGAGCGGCTTGCGGTCGAGTTTGGCGAGTCGATCAGGAAATTGGCTCATCAGTTGGGTTCAGGAGGCAGTCGGGTCTGGCTGAGCGGTGGAGGTTAGCGGTGCAAGTGCCCCCTGCGCCATTGTTTCCTTCTCTCGGCCGATTCTATATCCTGCCAAGGGTTAGGTGGAAGGCCAGTCTTACATACCCTTTGCGGTGTGCGTGTGAGGGAGCGATGGAATTTAAGACGATTATTGAGCCGTTCAAGATCAAGATGGTCGAGCCTATCCGATGGACGACGCGGGCCGAGCGCAAGCGGCTGCTGGCTGAGGCGGGCTACAACCTGTTTCTTGTTCCGGCGGAGCACATCCTCATTGACCTGCTGAGCGACTCGGGCACGGGCGCGATGAGCACGGCGCAGTGGGCAGCGATGATGAGGGGCGATGAGAGCTACGCCGGGAGCACGAGCTTCGAGCGGCTGCGGCAGAGAGTCGAGGAGATTTTCGGCTACCGCCACGTCATCCCCACGCACCAGGGGCGGGCGGCCGAGCGCATCCTGTTCAGCGTGATGTGTCAGCGGGGCGAGGTGGTTCCGAACAACACCCACTTCGATACCACGCGCGCGAACATCGAAGCCGTGGGGGCCGAGGCAGTGGACCTGCCCATCCGCGAAGGCACCGAGCCGGGGACGCCCCATCCCTTCAAGGGCAATATGGACGTGGCGGCGCTGGAACAGTTGCTCGCGCGGGTGGGGCGCGAGCGCATCCCGCTGGTGATGCTGACGGTGACGAACAACTCAGGCGGCGGCCAACCGATTTCGCTGGAAAATATTCGGGCGGTGCGCGCGGTCTGCAACCGTTACCGGCTGCCGCTCTATTTCGACGCCTGCCGCTTTGCCGAGAACGCCTACTTTATCAAGCTGCGCGAGGCGGGCTACGGGGCGAAGACACCGAAAGAGATTGCGCAAGAGATGTTCCGGCTGGGCGACGGGTGCACGATGTCGGCTAAGAAGGACGGGCTGGCGAACATCGGCGGATTTCTCTGCACGAACGATGACCAGCTGGCGCAGCAGGAAAAGAATCTGCTCATCCTGACCGAGGGTTACCCCACGTACGGGGGCTTGGCGGGGCGGGACCTGGAAGCCATTGCGGTGGGACTGGATGAGGCGCTCGAAGAGGACTACCTGCGCTACCGCATCGTCTCCACCGCCTACCTCGGCAACCACATCGCCGCGCAGGGTGTGCCGATTGTGCAGCCGCCCGGCGGCCACGCCATCTACCTCGACGCACGGGCGTTCTGCCCGCACATCCCGCCGGCGGAGTTTCCGGGCGTGGCCCTGGCGGCTGAACTCTATCTGGCCGGCGGCATTCGTGCGTGCGAAATCGGCACGCTGATGTTCGGCGAGCACGCAACGATGGACTTGGTGCGGCTGGCGATTCCCCGGCGGGTGTATACGCAGAGTCACGTTGACTACGTCATCGAAGTCATCCTGCACGTGTGGAAGGAACGGGAGCGGCTGCGCGGGCTGAAGCTGGTCTACGAAGCTCCCTTCCTGCGCCATTTCACGGCGCGCTTTGCCCGGCGGTGAAAAGCGGGCCGGGTATGTCGCGCCAGACGTGGCGGCATTGGCGCGCGCTTCTGTCACGCGTTGCGGTTGCTCGGCCGCGACCAAACGCGCGAGGATCTCGGCGAACGTACGCGCCTGCTGGTGGCGGTAGCGCCGCTCGCTGGGCAGATCGAGGTGGATTCCCCTGGCGTGGTGCGTGTTGACTTGCCTGCGGACTCTACCCTTGTTGACTGTCAGAGATGGAGGTGGCACGCTGGCCAAGCAGGTTCAGCTTGTACGTCCGGATCACGGCGGGTGGAATCTGCTGTCCAGAGGGGGTAAAAAAGGTCAGCGCATTCTCGGGACACTGGACGATGCACGCCCCACACTGCACGCAGGCATCTGGCTCTGCGATGATCGCCTTCTGGCACGTGGTATCGATGACATAACAGTTCTTAGGGCAAACCTCCCAACACATGGCCCGGCCGCGGCAGGCTTCCTTGTCAAGTTCCACGCGGAGAAGGCGGTCCTCATGCAATCCACTCTTGTATAGTGGCGTACTGCCGGCCAAGTCCATGCTGGTGAGCAGGGCGAGGAAAAGCGAAGCCAGCGACCACCCCACTAGGCCTTTCAGGTCCCAGGTTCCGTGCACAAAGGCGTAGCCCCACAGACCCACCACGAACAACACCCAGACCATTAGACTCCTTCTGATTCTGGGATCGAAGAAGACAAGGTAGCGCGTCCAGCCCGGCTGTAGCTGTTTGGTCGGTTCGACTCTTCCAGCAAACCAGGGGAATAAAGCGTACACGCCCAAGGTCAGTGTCCACGCCATAGCAAGGAAAGGGAGTACCAGGTGACGCCAACCGATCGCGAGAACTGTTCCCCCGACAACTGTGATGGGGAAGGCCCAGGCGAGGGCCATCTCGAGTCGGTCAAGAAGCGGGAAGCGAACCTGTCGCATGGCTTCAGTCTTGCGGCCACTAGCGAGATAGGCAGGAAGATCACGGGCGTACACTGGTCCGAAGACAACGTGCCAGCCGGTGCGCTGCTCGACCAGCTTGCGCTCTACCCCCGTGGCGCTCAACTGGGGCAGGACCAGGCGGCGGTGGTCGACAAGTTCGCCAATCCCGCTCGTGCGCAAGATGGAGATCACTTGGTGCGCAGTGAAGTAGCCGCCCGCCGCGCTGCACCAGACGTTGATGCCACGCGTCGAGGCTACCAGCAGGTAAGCATCCTCCCCGCGCAATGCCCGCAACACCCGCCGCACAGTCAGCTCATAGTTGCATGTGGCCAACACCGGGGCCTTCCGTCCAGGGTTGCCAACCCGGATCAGGCGTGGTTCCGTGGGCCAAGGGAGGACGCGTAGACAAGCCTCAAGCACGCCGAGGAGGAAGTCACGCAACCGCCGCATCGCGTTCCTCTCGCTTCTTCGCTTGCAGCAAAATGAAGTCAGCCGGGCAATTGCTTTCTCGACTGACAGCGACGAACCGGGCTTCGGCAACTTTTGCGGCCAGACCCCGCACGGGCCTGGTGCTCGTTTGTGTCAGGACATAGGTAAAGACGGCCAGTGGCAGCCGCACCAAGCTGTGGAGGGCGCGCCGAGCAAGCGTCGGAGGGCGCACCTCGTCGGCAACGATTAGCTGCCCACCAGGCCGCAGTAGACGGTGGCACTGGCGCAATGCTTCTCGCTGCTCACCTTCACTTAGTTCACTGAATAGCAAAACGCTGGTAATCGTGTGGAATGACTCGGCTTGGAACTGGTCGATCAATTCCACCGCGCTGGTTCGCACCCAGCGAACGGCGACGCGGGGCGGGATTTTCTGCCGGGCGAGGTCGAGCATGTCCTGCGACAGATCGACCCCGGTGACGTGGAGGCCGCGTCGGGCTAGGCGCAGAGCCACATTGCCAGTACCGCAGCCCAGGTCGAGTACGTCTGGGCCACGAGCAAGCTGTGCCACTCGGTCGTAGACCCTCTCGATGTGGCCGAAAGAAAGGAGCCGGATGCCGAAGTCGTACCGATGGGGTGCGGACTCCAGCAAGCGCATCCAAACATACGTGCTCACGCTCGCATTCTAGCACTGGGGCGAGTGCACGCTAAGGCCCCCCGGCGTTGACTTGCCTGTGCCGGCAATTTGCTAGCTTAAATCCGTTGTACTATTAGGGTTCACACTCTGGGTCTCTCCCCGCCGGGGAGAACGAAAAGGAGGAATCGTGTCCGAGCGTCCACGACAACACGCCGGCCCCGGGCCGTCGTCAAATCAACCGGAAGTGCCGGAGCCAACCTACGCCGAGCGGGCGAAGACCCTGGTTCACCTCGGCCAACTCGGTACACTTTCCACTATCTCGCTGAAGCAAAAAGGCACGCCTTTCGGCTCGGTCACCCCCTATGGGTTGGATGAGCGTGGCCAACCTCTGCTTCTCATCAGTTCAATGGCCATGCACACACAAAACCTAGAGGCTGACCCCCGCGCAAGCCTCCTGGTGGCCGAAGCCAGTACGCCCGATGACGCTCTCGGGGCGGGCCGGGTGACATTGCTCGGTAAGGCCCGTAAGATCGAAAAAGAAAACGAAGCCGAACTCGCGGAAGTTCGCCGCCGCTACCTCGCCGCTTATCCCAACGCCCAATACTGGGTAGACTTCGACGACTTTTCCTTCCATCGCCTCGAAGTGAACGATCTCTATTTCGTCGGCGGCTTCGGTGTGATGGGTTGGGTGACGGTGGAGGACTACTTGGCTGCCGAAGTTGACCCGCTCGCCGACCACCGCCAGGGCATCATCGACCACATGAACACCGACCACGCCGAGGCGCTGGTGCAACTAGCCCGACACTATGGCACCGAGGAGACAAAGGAGGTCGAAGAAGCACGCATGACTGCCGTCGACCGGATCGGATTCCACCTGCGGCTCAAGACCGGCGACCGTTTCCACGGCACCCGCATTGCTTTCCTCCACGAAGCCCGTACCCCCGAAGAATGCCGCAAGGTGCTGGTGGAAATGGTTCGGCAGGCCCGTGGCGGGTAGCTGTAAACCCTCCGCCGCATGAACTTCCCGGAGTAGGCAGGTTCCGCCTAGGTGTGCCAAAGGGAACCCTTTGATACACACGTCGCGTTGACTTGCCTGCGGGTGCTGCGTAAGATGGCCGCCAGTTCCAGCTTGAGAAAAGGAGTAGCTCATGAAGAAACTCTTCCCGGTCTTCGTAGCTCTATTCGCTATTGCAGCGAGCGGGTGTGCACCCAAGGTTGACGTTGAAGCTGACAAGGCCGCCATCCGCGAGGCTACCGATGTCGAGTGGTTGAAAGCAGGGCAGGCAAAAGACCTCGAGCGCTGGGTTTCTTTTCACACCGACGATGCCGTGCTGCTCCCACCCAACGCTCCCATGGTCACCGGCAAAGAAGCCATCCGTGCAGTTGTGTCCGGGCTGATTTCTACCCCGGGATGGGCGGCAAATTGGCAGACCACCAAGATCGAAGTGTCTCGCTCCGGTGACCTGGCGTACTCGTACGGCCCCCAGGAAACCACTGTGAACGACGCGGAGGGCAATCCGGTCACCGACCAGCAAAAGTGGGTTGCGGTCTGGAAGAAGCAGCCCGACGGCTCCTGGAAATGCGCGGTGTTGATCTTGAACTCAGACCAGCCGCCGGCCACGCCCTAGCCACGCAGCCGAGCCCAGCCCCGCGTTGACTTGCCTGCGAGCGGGGCCGGTTTTGCTTGACACCCCTCTTCAAGGGGGGTAGTGCTTGCTTTAAGTGCGGTGACAAGAATAGAAAGTGACACGAGAAAGGACGCACGCCATGAAAGCCGTATTCACTCCGGCTGCCCCTAGGCCTGCAGGGCACTATTCACAAGCAATTCTTCACCAGGGCACAGTGTACGTGTCGGGCCAATTACCTATTGACCCAGAAACCGGTGAGAGAAAACTTGGCTCGATTCAAGAACAAACCGAACAGGTCCTGCGGAATCTGGAAGCAATCCTTCAGGCAGCCGGAAGCAGTCTGGATCGGGTCCTTAAAGTAACGATCTATATTTCAGATATTTCCGCGTGGGACCAGGTCAATCAAGTGTACGCCAGATTTTTTGGCAATCACCGGCCGGCGCGTGCCATTGTTCCCACCAGGGAATTGCACTATGGGTTTCAGATTGAAGTGGAGGCTGTCGCCGCGGCCAGCCCATCCTCCGTAAGATAGCGCCGACCCAAGAAGAGATAAGAGAGGACGATCTTCTGGATACTGCGGGGAGTGGAAGAAGGCACACCTTGTTTGCCAACGAGTGCGGAGGTTCGGTTCTCTTGCTCACTTCGCACGGGTTACGAGTAGCGTATGTGCGTTAAGTCGCTGTAAATGGTGGTTGAGAAGTGAAGCACCCTTGGTATATTCGTGTGGTTCAAAGGCATGGGGCCTCGAGGCACCGCGGGAGGGATAAGGAGTGTTTCGCGACATGGAGCAATGGTAATTTTATCCTCGCGGTGCCGGGACCCTGATTCTTGTCAATGAGCTGAGATTGTATCCAAATCCAACCGCTTCAACTCTTTATTAATGCGCGGCATCTCCTTTTGGAGTATTCCCTCTAATGCGTCCAGTCGAACTTTCAACACAGCAGAGAGTTTTTCAAACACTTGTATATATCCTTTAGTCGGCGGTCCGTCTCCATGTTCAAGATGTGAACGCAGGCCTGTGAGCCGGTCGTTCAGCTTGATAGGGAACGCAATTTTATCTTTGGGGCTCTGATTCTTTACCTGGTATAATTCTTTTTCGACCGCGCTGATCCCTTCGAGGAAATCTTCTGCCGTTTTTCGTAACTTCCGATCGCTAGTCTTACTCAACCGGTCTTCTACTTGAGCTCTCAGGTTCCGAATGAGAATGACTCCTTCGTTGGCAGCACTTTCACTATCTCTGATCTTAACGGCAAGATCGAACTGGGCCTTTAAATCCGCACCTGTCACATCCGTTAACCTCGGATCTTTCTTGACGTTGAACCACCGCTCTTGCTCCTTACCATCCACAACGAGCCTTGCCTGGTAGCGACCGGGAGGAGCCCAGGGACCTCTTGTCGGATCTCCTCCCTCAAGGACAATATTCGGGACAACAGTCGCACCCGCATACCGGAGGTCCCAGGACAGGCGATGCATGCCCTCTTCCATGACGATCCCGTTTTCGAGAGTACGTACTTTTCGACCATCGGCATCTCGTATTTCCACAGAGACATTGTGGTTCGGTTCCTTCACGTAATAGTCAACAACAGCAGGAACAGCACGCCGGATTGCATCGGCCGGCTTAAAAAGGTGAAATTCAGCACTCATAATTTCAGGATTGAGCTGCCGCAGCGTTTCAATATCATCCAATACCCAGAAAGACCGGCCATGGGTCGAGATAACCAGATCTTGCTGCTGAATCTCGATTCCTGTCACGGGAACGTCGGGCAGATTCATGGAGAGGCTTCGCCAGGTCTCCCCGTCATTGAACGACACGTATACGCCGTGCTCGGTGCCAGCATAGAGCAGCCCCTGACGCCTGGGATCTTCCCGGACAGCATACGCAAAGTCGTCGTCCCGGATTCCGTCTATGATTCTAGTCCAGGTTTCACCATAATGATCTGATTTCCATAAATAGGGTGCACGGTCGCCCATTTCGTACCGTCTCGCCGCCACATACGCCGTTCCTGGCTGATGGGGCGAAGACTCGATGAGGCTCACCCGGGTATGTTTCGGCATGTCTGGAGGGGTAACGTTTTTCCAGTCGCGCCCGCCGTTACGAGTGAGATAGACAAGCCCGTCATCAGAGCCTGTCCAGATGGTATTCACATCGTGAGGCGAAGGTGCAATCGTATAAATTGTAGCGTAGATCTCGGGACCGTCCTGATCTTTAACAATGGGTCCACCGGAATCGCCGAGGGTTGCCGGCTCTGCTCTGGTAAGATCGGGGCTGATCTTTACCCAAGTCTCACCCTCGTCTGTCGTACGCCAAAGATGCTGTGAGCCAACAAACAACATGTTAGGATCGATAGGAGAGAAAACGATAGGATAAGTCCAGTTCCAGCGCTCAGGCATATCCCTGGCGGGCTCGCCCATCACAATCCGGGGATAGGGCTGGATATCTCTCGACAACCCGGTCTTGCGGTCGTATCGTGTCAGCGTGTTCGTTGCACCGGCGTAAAAGATGTCTGTTTTGTTCGGATGTGGAGCGATATATCCACTCTCACCGCCGCCTACCGCGTACATCCATTCTCCGCTTGGTCCCCGTGGATTCCGAAGGTGACCGCCATCGGATGGCACACAGACAGTCGAATTGTCTTGCTGGGCACCGCACACGTGGTATGGGAAGTCTTTTGTGGTTGCGAGCCGATAAATCTGGGCTGTTGGGTATCTCATGTGCGTCCAGGTTTTTCCCCCGTTCACGGAAACGACCCCACCGCCGTCGTTTCCATTAATCATCCGAGAGGGGTTGTTTGGATCGATCCACAAGTCGTGGTGATCGGAGTGGGTTTCAGGAAGTCGAACGAAAGTCTGTCCTCCATCCGTAGATTTGAGCAAGCGAAAGTTGAGGACGTAGATAGTCTCCCGGTCTGCGGGATCCGCCTGGATGCGCTGAAAGTAGAAAGCTCGCTGCCATAGATCCCTGTGATTGTTGATGAGGATCCATGTTTCTCCGCCGTCGTCTGACCGATATAGGCCACCCGTTTCCGCCTCGACATTTGCGTAGACTCTCTTAGAGTCGGCACCAGATACGGTTACCGTGATCTTACCGAGGACACCCTGAGGAAAGCCCGGATTCCGGGTCAGCTCACGCCAGGTCTCTCCGCCATCCGTGGACTTGAAGATCCCGGAGCCTTTACCGCCGCTCCAGAGGATCCACGGCCTGCGATAGACTTCCCAGAGAGTCGTGTACATCACATCGGGATCGTTGGGATCAAGCACGAGATCGATGGCACCGGTTTGCTCGTTTCTGTGCAGGATTTTTTCCCAGGTGCGCCCTCCGTCCAGAGTTCGAAATACTCCTCTTTCGGGATTCTGGCCAAACGGATGCCCCACAGCCGCCACATAGACCCGATCCGGGTCTGTGGGATGGATTCGGATCCGGCTGATCACTTGGGTTTGTTCGAGTCCTAAGTACTCCCAATTCTGTCCTCCATCTGTCGAGCGATAAACGCCATCGCCTTGCAGCACGTTCTGGCGAAGCTGCGCTTCACCCATGCCCAAGTAGACAACATCAGGATTCGATTTGGCGACTGCCACCGCACCCACGGATGAGCTCTTAATCTGTCCGTCAGTGATAGGATACCAGTTCATGCCTCCATCCATCGTCTTCCACAAACCACCACCGGTTGCTCCGAAGTAGTACTCGTAAGGGCGGTCTGTATGGCCTGCCACAGCAATTGATCGCCCTCCACGCTTAGGGCCGATGTTTCTCCAACGCAATGGAGGAAGAAGTATGTCATTTTGGGCCGACGAATGAGCGTGTTTTGCCAGGATGATGGAAGGAACGGCCAAGTCGATTATAAGCAAAAGGGCAACAAGGATGCCGGCACGTCTATAGCTGTTGGAAAGGAATCTGTACAGCGGTAAACCAAGCAATCTGTGGCAACTCATATGACACCCTCATAGTCTGGGATCAGCATTAAAAAAGGGCGTGAGACAGACTGCACCCTCGACTTGTGAAAAATGGTTCTTTGTAGTTTTTGCCGTTTTGCCTTTATTAGGTATTTTCGGAGTTAACCTATCTGTTCCCCGTCCCCTTCGTATCGTCTGGAACCACCCATTCAACAGGCGGCATGTCCACCTTCTCGGGCAATTCAGACATATCACCGGTTTCGGCAAACTTCATGATTCCCTTCTTGAACTGTTCGGACACCCGCAAGGCTGCCCGGATCGCCCCGTGCGGTCCTCTGTTCACCGGGATAAACTTGCTGTTCTTGAAGTAGGGAACCAGTTCGAGCGCATTCTCATACGGCGTAGAAGTATCCCAGGTTCCGTGCACAATGACGGTCGGGATTTCGGTTTCAAAGTTCTGCCGGAATTCATCGCCCAAGTCACTTCCCCAGACCGAACAGCCCGCTGTATAGCCCCAGTTCATTCTGCCTAAAATTGCTAAAGCAGGATCCGAATTGTATTCTGCCAGGCGCTTTGCCGTGATGCCGGAGCCGCAGTCGAGCATATAATAACTCGCGGTTCTGAAACTTCTTTCACTATCGTGATAATCGCGGACCACCTTTTCAGCAGCCTTGCTGAAGTCACTGTTGTAAAGGGTGATGACATCGGCAGGCCAGGCCCGCAACCCCCCGGAGTAACCTCTCGCCAAACGTTTAATTGACTCGGCATCAAACAATACAGCCTGAGACGCATTGGTGTCCGGATTGGTCACCGTGACGGTGAAAGGTTCCTTCTCGACCTGTCTAATCACCGTTTCTATCGCCTTGATCAGTCCGCCCTGGGGAATTAGCCCTTTCAACTCGGGCGCTTTTTCCGCTTCCTCCGCGACTCGTTTATATACATTCCATAAATGACCGGGATGATCATAGGTGTGGTCCGGACCTTCCATGCCACGGAGAATCGCACGCTCCACGGCTTCCGGGAAATACCGCATGATAGCCATGCCCCAATGAGAACCGAAGCTGCCGCCCCATATCACTATTTTGTCGTATCCCAGCGCCTTACGAACATCATTGACGTCCGCAGCCGCTTCGACGACAGTGAAACCGCTTAAATCGAGGCCCAGCTTTTCCCAAACCGCTTTTTCCTTTGCGAGAATCTGCTGAAATTCCGCAACAGCTTTTTCGTCATCATACGGTTGATCCGGAGGCGCCGGCTTTGTGGTTGTTTCAATAATCGTCGTAGGCTTCGACGGCCCGATCCCGCGCTGACTGACCACAACCAAATCTGAAACGTCCAGAAAAGGACGCCATAGCTCCTCAAAAGTGCCAACCTGGCCAAGAGGTCTCTCCAAACCCTCAAAACTCGGTCCGCCGTGCAGATAGAAAATGGGCGGGGTCTGGGGATTGGTTTTCTCAGATGCTCTGAAACGGTAGACCTCAACAGCAATAACTGCACTGTTCTTCATTGACCGATTAATGGGCACAAACATCATCCCGCGTTCGGCGTTGAAAAAGCCGCCGTCCTTCAACTTGATACGCTCAGGATACAGGAAAATCATCCCTGCTTCAGGACTCTTCGCAGCCGGATTGTGCAAACGATCTTTGCGGTCTCCGGCGGAGGAACGTTGAGCGTATACACTCCCTGCCGTCAAGAAGAGCATCGCTGCAATGAGAATCCCTCGGCGAGACATCGTCCACCTCCTTCCCTTACCTGGGCAGATACATTGTGTTTTCCCCTGCTTTCTCCGACCTGTTCCTCACTAGGATAGGCAACTTTGCAGTTCTCTACTAGGGGTGTTTAGCCCTCTTCGCGTTGACTTGCCTGCGAGCAGGGTCTAGGATGGCGGGCATTACATCGAACTCCAAACAATCAGGAGACAGCATGCACAAGACGGGAATTTTCCCTGTGGTTATCTGGGTGGCCGCAGTTCTGCTACAGCCTGGGACTGATGCCTTGGCACAAGTCTACCGCGTGCAAGAGATGAATACCGACCAAATCCGCGCCCTTGACCAAGAGAAAACCGTCGTACTCCTGCCGGGTGGTATCCTGGAAGAGCATGGCCCCTACCTCCCTTCGTTCTCCGATGGTTACATGAACGAGCGCCTCACGCGAGACTTGGCGCATGCTATTGTGGCACGACCAGGCTGGAAAGTGCTCATCTTTCCGCTCATCCCACTAGGCACAGACGGTGCCAATTATATCGGCGGCAAACAGGTCTTTCCCGGTTCCTACACAGTGCGCTCGTCCACATTGAGGGCTGTCTTCATGGATTTGGCAACTGTCCTCGGACAGCAAGGATTTCGGCGGATATTCATCGTTCACATACACGGCGCTCCAAACCACCACCGCGCACTCGACCAAGCCGGCGACTACTTTCACGATCTCTTCGGTGGTCAGATGATTAACTTATTTGGACTAACAATGCGGTTCCTCCGCGACACCGAGGGTAAGAGCCTCAACGAGAAGGAGCGGGACGAGGAAGGATTTTCCATCCATGCAAACTTGAGCGAGACAAGCAGGATACTCTTTCTCCGTCCCGATCTGGTCAGTCCCGACTATAAGGACGCGCTCCCGTATGCGGGCGAAAACATGGATGAGTTAATTCAAATCGCCGAGAAAAAAGACTGGCCGGGCTACTTTGGGTCACCCCGGTTGGCTGGCGTTGCCTTTGGCGCCCGTGTATGGAATGAATTCTCCGCCTCCGTTGTAACTCTTGCCCTCAAAATATTGGAGGGCTTCGACTATCGGAAAGAGCCGCGCTGGGGTGACGTTGCAGAGACACTCCCGGCTTGGGCTGCGCTCGACAAGGCTTCTCTTGACCACGAGAGAAAGTTAGAAGAAAAACAGCTGGAGTGGCTCAAAACGAAAGGCTTGAAATAGCCTTGGCAAGGACCCCCGCCTCCAATCCCTCCTCCGCCGCATGAACTTCCCGGAGTAGGCCTTTTGTGTAGATACTTGAGGGAGGCAGCATGACACGCCGTCTATCCTCCGCATGGCTTTTGCTCCTGGCTTGGCCCACCGTCCTGGCGTCAGTCCTTTTGGCCTTACCTCTTCAGGCTCCAACTCCCTTGGCTCGCCGCTAAGCCCAACCGTGGAACTCAAATCTGTCCTGGGCCGCAAGGAAGTTTTGGCGCTGGCCTTCGGTGCCATCATCGGCTGGGGGTGGGTGGTCTTGTCGGGCGCGCTCATCGACCAAGCCGGAACCCTGGGCTCCGTACTGGCCTTTCTGGTGGGCGCGCTCATGGTCGGCTTTGTTGGCCTCACCTATGCGGAACTGACCTCCGCTTTACCCCGCGCCGGTGGTGAGCTGACCTTCACCTACCGGGCGCTGGGGCCGGGCTGGTCTTGGATCTGCGGCTGGTCTCTCCTCCTCGCCTATGTAGGGGTGTGTGCATTCGAAGCCGTGGCCATCGCGACCGTTGTGAACTATCTCTTTCCCCACTTCAAGTTGGGTTATCTGTACTCGGTTGCCGGCTCCGAAGTGTACTGGTCCTGGATTCTGGTCGGGGTAGGCAGCGGAGCCTTCGTCGGGGTGGTCAACTGGCTGGGCATTAAAACCAGTGCCTTGGTAGGGGCGGGGATCGCGGAGGAGGTAGATGGCCGAATCGTACTACCCCAAGCGAGAGCCTATGGATGGCATATCCTGCGGCACTCGATGGGGTCGAACCTGACTGCCCGAACTGGCAACCTCAAACTCACCCAGATGCAGCTAGGCCACGCCGACATCACCACGACTGGCAACATCTACACCCACAACCAGCGCCCGCTTGTGGATACAGCAGTTGATGCTCCAGACGCCGAGATGTTCGATGGCCGGAAGCGGGTGTTCGATCAGTGTTCGATACGGCCTGCACTAGGGCCTGCGGAAGTGGTCAAGGAGGCAAGTGGACAGTGAACCTCGAAGCTCATAAGCCCAAGAAAACTGATGGGGTTGCCAGCCGTCTAAGCCAGCAACCCCGTGGTTGCGGGGGTCGGATTTGAACCGACGACCTTTGGGTTATGAGGGCATCTCCGACCACAACCAGCACCAACAGCACACAGCTAACTACAACAAAAACCTAGCAATTGCAGATTCGCCTTTTGGCCTGACTTGTGGCCCGTTGGCGGGAGTTTGGGCACAGTTTGGGCACAGTCGCCAGTCCACCGGGGAGGGGGCCTACAAATCTCTGAGGATTCCAGGCCGCATACCGCCGCCGCCTCATTTTTACGCCCGCGAAATTAGATAGGGGGGGTTCAAAAACATTAAAAGTTGGATTTTTGAGGGACAAACATGAAGAGGAAGAAAATAGAGCCAATCCCCCCGCCTGAACACCTCTCAGAGCGGGCAAGACAACTTTGGCATGAAAATAGTTCCCCGCCGGGCGCGCAGTCCGGAACGGCTGGCCCTTCTCCAGGTTGTGCTGGAGGCCTTGGACTTCACCACGACCACGGGAAAACTGCTCTTCCAGATCATCAGTGCCTTCGCCGAGTTCGAGCGTGACTGTATCCGAGAGCGAGTCCGAGCTGGGTTGAGGAATGCCAAGGCGAAGGGCAAGCGGATAGGGCGGCCGCCGAGGTTGCTAGATTACTCCAAGATTATGCATCTCCGCCGTGACGGGCATTTTTGGCGCGAGGTCGGACAGAGGCTCGGTGTGGGTGCAACAACTGCTCGTCGTCGCCTCTTTGAGAGTAGAAAAAATCCTGCCGCGGCCTCAGGTAGCTAGCTAGAGCCATGAAAGTAACAAGTGAAACCGAAACGGAATGGTTTTGACACAGCTTGACTTTGTCGGGCGACCCCGGGAGCTGCAAGTGTGCGAGTGCTACACAAATCCTCGTACTCCGGTGTCACTCATATCGAAGTGCTACAACAGGGTCAAGTTGCGCCGCCTTCCAGGCGGGGTAAATGCCGAAGACTAGTCCGACGGAGACAGAAACCACAAAGCCGCAGCTTACCCAGAAGGCAGAAAGAGTGGCGGGGAGGCCAATGGGGAGGCGGTTGACCACCACGCTGATTCCCGCGCCCAGCAGGATTCCTAGAACGCCGCCCACTCCCGTCAAAGTCATGGCTTCGACCACGAACTGCCAGAGAATGTGGCGACGACGCGCGCCCACGGCCTTGCGGATGCCGATCTCCCGGGTGCGCTCGGTGACGCTCACCAGCATGATGTTCATCACTCCCACCCCGCCCACCAGCAAACCCACCGAGGAAACGGCGAACATCAGGATGAAAAAGCCGCCTGAGATCTGCTTCCACAGCTCGGTGAAGGCGTCCTGAGTAAAGATGGCAAAGTTATCA
This sequence comes from Terriglobia bacterium, assembly GCA_046758465.1. Lineage (GTDB taxonomy): Bacteria > Acidobacteriota > Terriglobia > Acidiferrales > 2-02-FULL-67-57 > JBHIAG01. The sequence continues at coordinate 53,259 of JBHIAG010000001.1, forward strand.
GGCTTGTTGGGCGGCAGGCGCCGCCGGCGGCGCAGCAGGTCGCGGATGCCATCGATGACCACGGGCAGCGACTCAGGGCTGTCCACCTTCACAGAGAGCAGGTAATCCTTGTATTCCGGGTGAAGCTTGCGAAAGGTGGACAGCGGCAGGATGGCGATGTTGTCCTCCGGGTTCTTGCCCGCCCCAAAGGCCTGCTTGCGGCGCTCCATCACCCCAATGACGCTAAACAGTTGGCCTTCGATGCGGACCTCGCGGCCAACCCAGCTGCCGAGGGGAAAGAGCGTGTCAGCGGTGTCGTAGCCCAGCACCACCACCATCCGGCGGTGCTGTTCATCCACCTCGTTGATCCAGCGGCCCTCAGCGATGGGGATATTGAAGACCCGTTGGGCCAAGGGTGGGTCTCCCTCCAAGATGACGTTCTTGGCCTCTTCAGTGCGGCTGCGCACAACGCCGGCGCCTTCGCCGAACTGGGGATTGAACAAGCGCAGCCCGGGAGCAACCGCCACCACCCGGGGCAACTCGCCCACCGCCATCCCGTCCTCGTAAGTCAACTCCGGCCGCGTAAGCGCCTCCGAGGAGGGCCGACCCAGTGTGGCCCAGTTGAAGCGATACACAAAGATGATGTTCGACCCGAGGTCGTCGATCACCATCATCACGTTGCGGTTGAGCCCGAGAATTACGGAAGAGATGCCAATCACCGCGCTCACGCCGATAACGATCCCCAGGACAGTGAGCGCCGAGCGCAGCTTGTGGCGGCGGATGCCCGCGAACGCCAGACCCACTGCTTCCAGCAGCTCGCCTCGCAGCGACCTCGTTGCCCTCATCGCTTACTCCATCCGCAGCGCAACCACTGGGTCTAGTCGCGCCGCGCGGTTGGCCGGGTAGACACCGAAGAACAGCCCGACGCTGGTCGCCACCCCCAACCCCATCACCACCGACCAACCCTTCACCGCTGCCGGCAGCGAGGTCAAGGCCGACACCCATTGCGCAATGCCCAGGCCCAGCAGGATGCCCAAGGCCCCACCGACAAAAGCGATGGTGCTGGCCTCAATGAGGAATTGCCACAGGATGTCGCGGCGCCGTGCCCCCAACGCCTTGCGAATACCGATCTCGTGCGTGCGCTCGGTCACGCTCACGAGCATCATGTTCATGATCACGATCCCGCCGACCACCAAGGCGATGGAAGAGATCAGGATGATGGTCATGAAGAAGGCCGAACTGATGTCGCGCCAGAGAGCCAAGAATGACTGGTTGTTCTCCAGCGCAAAGTCGTCTTCTTGCTCGTAGGCCAGGTGGCGTCGGGCGCGCAGGACGAGCCGCGCCTGGTCCATCGCCGCGGCCAGCCGGGCTTCGCCGTTGGATTTGCCCCAGATCCGCACGCTCTGCCGGCTGCCGTAGCGCTTCATGTGAGTGGTAATGGGGATGAGCACAAAGTTGTCACGGCTCTGGCCCAGCGCAGAACCCCGCTTCTTGGCCACTCCGATAACCTCGAACACCGCCCCATCCACCCTAACCTGGCGACCGAGGGGGTCAAGCCCGAGGAGCAGATTCTCGTAGATGTCCCACCCGATGACGACCACGGGCACCGAGCGCTCCTCCTCGGCGGGGCTGAACTGGCGGCCGAACTCGATGTCCATGTCGTAAATCTTGGGCATGGTGTGGGTCCAGCCACGGACGCCGGTGTCGCGGATGGAATTATTCGCGTAGACCACCTCACCCCCCCGCCCTAGGGTGGCCCCCACCCAGCGGCAGTCCGTGCAGGCCTCTGCGACGGCACGGTAGTCATCAAGAGTCAGGTCGCGGCGCTTCTGGGCCTCAAGCCAGGTGTCCATGTCGGTGATCACAGCGGGGCTCTTGCCCACCAGAAACACGTCAGCCCCCAAGTTGAAGATGCGCTCGGCTACGTAGGCGTTCAGGCCATCAACGAACGACACCACCGCGATCACCGCGGTCACACCGATGATCACACCCAGCAGCGTCAGCAGCGTGCGCAGCTTGTGTGCCCACAACGCCGCCAGCGAAAGTCGCACGGTTTCCCAGAAATTCATGTGTCTGTGGCTACTCCCGCGGTGTCCCGGTTGCACCCAGCTGGTTTCATCAATCTACTATCTACTATTATTTATTATACCCCTTTCTAATTCCTTCTCAGAGCCAGGCAGACTGAGAGCAAGATTCTCCAACCACTTACCAATGACGAAGGAAGTTTATGTGCCTCGGATTTACCACAGCCATAGAAGCAGAAAGCAAAGCTCCCAACCCTAGCACACAGTGCCAAAACCATGTGGTTCTGGCAGCTCGTCCCAAAAGGGAAGGCTTTTGGCACAGCCGCACTGCACCGGCGCGACAGCCTTACCTTGAGTACTTTTCAGTTCCTGAGCATGGCCATCTATGGGCTCGGCTTGGTCGTACTCACCAGCTGCGAAGCTCACTCCTACTGGCCACCCTTCAAAAAAATACTTTCCCTTTACGGCGCACGCCGGTAGCATTTGTGGGCGTATCTGCGACAGGAGGTTGCTTTCATGATTTGTAGGGATCGGGGTGTGAGTGGGGTGCTGATTCTTGCTGCGACGATGGCCGTGCTGCTGGCGGGCCTGCCTCTACAAGCGCAGCAATACAACCCGGAGCTGATTAAGGGGATGAACTACCGGCTCATTGGCCCCTACCGCGGTGGCCGCTCGCTGACGGCGGTGGGCGTTCCCAGCGAACCGGGCACGTACTACTTCGGCGCCGTGGCCGGCGGCGTCTGGAAGACCAGCAACGGAGGGATGACCTGGGTGCCGCTATTCGATAACCAGCCGGTGTCGTCTATCGGCAGCATTGCCGTGGCCGATTCCGACCCGAACATCATCTACGTCGGCACGGGTGAAGCCTGCATTCGCGGCAACATCTCGCACGGCGACGGTGTCTACAAGTCCACCGACGCCGGGAAAACCTGGACGAAGGTAGGCCTGCGCGACACGCGCCACATCGGTCGGGTGCTGATTCATCCGCGCGACCCGGATATCGTCTATGTGGCAGCGCTGGGTCACGTCTACGGAATCAACAGCGAGCGCGGCGTCTTCCGCACGATGGATGGCGGCAAGACGTGGGAGAAAGTTCTCTACAAAGACGAGAAGGCCGGCGCCATCGACATCGCGATGGATCCCTCGAATGCGCGCATTCTGTTTGCTGCCCTTTGGGAAGCGGGACGCACGCCGTGGAGCCTGACCAGCGGTGGCCCCGGGAGCGGGCTCTACAAATCCACCGACGGCGGCACCACGTGGAAACATCTGACAGGCAACGGCCTACCGACGGGTGTTCTTGGCAAGATCGGCGTTAGCGTCTCCGGCGGCGACCCAAACCGTGTTTACGCCATCATCGAGGCTGAAGAGGAAGCCGGAGGGGTGTACCGCTCCGACGACGGCGGCGAGCACTGGATCCAGGTTTCCTCCGAGCACCGCCTGAGGATGAGGCCCTGGTATTACACGCACATCGTTGCGGATCCCAAGGACGCCGACAAGGTTTATGTGCTCTGCGTCTCGCTCTATCGCTCGACCGACGGCGGCCGCAGCTATGAGCCGCTGCAGCATGCGCACGGCGACCATCACGACTTGTGGATCGACCCGAACAATCCGAAGCGGATGATCAACGCCAATGATGGCGGCGGCAGCATTTCCGTCGATGGAGGACTCACCTGGAGCCGGCAGGACAACCAGCCTACGGCGCAGTTCTATCACGTTACCACCGACAATCGCTTCCCCTACTATGTCTACGGCTCGCAGCAGGACAATAGCTCGGTCGGCATTGCCAGCCGCAGCGACAAGGGCGCCATCGGCCGGTCGGACTGGGACCCGGTGGGCGGCGGCGAGGCGGGTTACATCGCGCCGCATCCGACCGACCCTAACATCGTGTACGCCGGAGAATACTGGGGCATTCTCACGCGGTTTGACCGCCGCACCGGCCAGGCGCAGAACATCTCGGTCTGGCCCGACGACCCCGACGGGCACGCCGCCGCCGAGCTGAAATACCGCTTCAATTGGACCGAACCGATCTACATCTCCAAACACGACCCCTCGGTGCTCTTCTATGCCGGCAACATCCTGTTCAAATCGACAACTGAGGGGATGAGTTGGACTCCTATCAGCCCCGACCTGACCCGCAACGCCAAGAGCAAGCAGCAGCGATCTGGCGGGCCGATCACGGACGAGAACATCAGCGTCGAATACTACGACGTCATCTTCAGCTTAGCCGAATCGCCCCTCCAGAAAGACTTGCTCTGGGTGGGCACAGATGACGGCTTGGTGCACCTGACACGGGACGGCGGCAAAACCTGGATCAACATCACACCAGAGGAACTACCTGAGTGGAGCCTGGTCAGCATCATTGATGCTTCATCCCACGACCCCGCCACGGCCTACATCGCCGTGGACCGCCACGAACTGGACGACTTCCGACCTTACATCTACAAGACGCACGACTTCGGAAAAACGTGGACCAAAATCTCGAACGGAATCCCCGAAAACACCTTTGTTCGCGCGGTGCGCGAGGATCCCAAGCGCAACGGCTTGCTGTACGCGGGAACAGAAACGGGCATGTATGTCTCCTTCGATGACGGCGCACACTGGCAGTCGCTGCAGTTGAACCTCCCCACCACACCCATCCACGATCTCGTTGTCAAGGACGACGACCTGGTCCTGGGCACGCACGGGCGCTCCTTCTGGATCCTGGACGATCTGTCGCCGCTCCGGCAGTTGAGCGAAGAAGTGGCCAAAGCCGACGTGCATCTTTTCACGCCGCGCCTCACGTACCGTGTGCGCGGCAGGCGGGCGCGTCGCGCGCAGTTTGCTGGCAAAAATCCCCCGGACGGCGCCATCATCTACTACTACCTGAAAGAGGCGCAGAATAACGTAATCACGCTCGAAGTCCTGGACGCTCAAGGCAACGTTGTCCGGAAGTACACCAGCAAGAAGAAAGTTATCGAGGGGAAACCGCTGCCGGAATATCCGAGGGACGACACCGACCGGGATCGGCTGCCGTCGGAGGCGGGCATGCATCGCTTCGTCTGGAACCTGCGGCAGCAACTTCCCGAGCTAGTTCCCAGTGCCATCTATGATATGGGGCCGCCGAAGGGCCCGCTGGTTCTCCCGGGACACTACCAGGTGAAGCTTACCGTGGCGGGCAAGAGCTACAGGGCGCCGCTGGAGGTCAAGCTGGATCCGCGGGTGACGACCTCCCAGGCCGATCTGCAAAAACAATTCGAATTGATGCTGCAAATTCGCGACCTCCTCGGGCGGGTGCACGGCGCCGTGTTCGAGATTCGCAGCCTGCGCGAGCAACTCGAAGCCCTGCGCAAGCGGCTGGCGGAAGATCCGCGCGCCAAAGGCATCCTCGCAGCGACCGAGGACATCGACCGGAAGATGTCGGCGGTGGAAGCGGAGCTGATCGAAGTCAAGGCGAAAGCCTCGCAGGATATGTGCAACTATCCCACCAAGTTGAACAGCAAGCTTGCCTATCTTGAAAGGGTAGCGGACAGCGCCGATACCGCGCCGACGCAACAGTCCTATGAGCTCACCGAGCAGATGCGCCGGCAGGCGAGTGCCCAGCTGGCCGCGTGGCAGGAAATCGTCGCCCGGGATGTGGCGAAGTTGAACGAAAGGATTCACAAGGAAAACATCCCGGCGCTTGCACTCCCTGCCTCCAGCGGGAAGAGCGGCGCGGCCGGAACGCGCTGATCTGGGCGAACGCCAAGATTTTGCCTTTTGATTTTGAATTCTATGGGGAGAACTCAGCAATCCATCGAGGAAATCCTAAAGGGAAACGAACCAGCGGCTGCCAGCGGCCCGCCCCCCAACCGCCGCCTGACCCCGACACGGGGATAATAAATTGCTCGCCACCCTCCGGGAGCGGAAGCAGCAGGAGGTGTTCGGGAGCCACCTGCCTGTATAGCGGAAGGACGCGGCGGCAATAGAGCCCCTCGCCCGTGGGACTGGCTACCACACGGTCCCCGATTCCCTCGAGCAGGCGCAAAGTGGATACACTGCCTTGCGGGCTCATTACCTCAATGCGTGTGGTCACACGAGCAGACTTGGGCTCGCGCTTGAGTACTGTCCAGGCCAAGCGGCCATCCGGCAGGTAGAAAAGCGAGCGGATCTCGCGCGGCGGAGCACTGAGGGTTTCCGGCTCGCTTCCCCTCAGAGCCACCCGGCGCACGAGAGACGGGATCGGCCCCCAATTCGAGCGCCAGTAGTGCGCTGCCTCCGGTACAAAGCGCAAATAGACAATCGCTTGGCCGTCAGGAGTCCACGTCGGCCGATCGGCGCGGGGTTCGCGCGTTACCTGTGTGATCTCTCCCCTCGCCAGCTCCAGCACAAAGACGTTGCTCTCGCTGCCGTCGCGGTCGGAGACGAAGGCGACGCGGGTGCCGTCGGGCGAGAACACCGGTTCGGTGTCGTAGTAGGGCCCGAAGGTGAGCTGCTCGGCGGTGCCCCCCTCCACCG
>JBHIAG010000002.1:0-55115 GCA_046758465.1 Terriglobia bacterium
CTATACACAGCGTCTTGACTCCAACTCGGCCTAGCCAGTCCCGCACTGCTTGCGCGCAGAACTCCGGGCCATTGTCCGAGCGGAGATGCTCCGGGGTCCCCCGGAGCGCGAACAGCTCAGCCAGCAACTCCAGCACATCCTCAGAGCGAATCTGTCGGGCCACGCGAATGGCCACGCATTCCCGGGTGTACTCGTCGATCACCGTCAGCAGCCGCAAGGCCCGGCCAGCACGAGGTCGTAGGCCCAGAGGTGGTTGGGCCCACCGGGACGCAGGCGGACACAGGACCCGTCCTGCAGCCAGAGACGGCCTCGTTGGGGCTGTTTCTGCGGCACTTTCAATCCCTCCCGCCGCCAGATCCGCTCCACCCGCTTGTGGTTCACCTGCCCGCCGGCCCGCCGGAGCAGGGCGGTGATGCGCCGGTAGCCATAGCGACCGTACTGGCCAGCCAGTCGGACGATGGCCCGGGTCAGGGGGCCCTCATCCTCCCGCAAGACCGGCTGCTGCCGCTGGGTGGAACGGGCTTGGCCCAGCACCCGGCAGGCCCGGCGCTCCGAGACGCCCAGCACCTCACAGACCCGCATCACGGTCTGCCGCCAGCGGGCTGGGCTTAGGAGTTTCCCCGCGCCGCCTCCAGCAAAATCTGCTTCTCCAGGGTGAGATCGGCAACCGCTCGCCGCAAGCGGGCGTTCTCCTGCTCGAGCTGCTGCAGCCGCTTGACCTGCTCCATCCGCAGTCCGCCATACTCCTTGCGCCAGCGGTAGTAGGTCTGCTCGGTCACCCCCAGGGCTCGGCACACCTCGGCCACGGTGCTGCCCTTGGAAAGCAGGACCTCGGCTTCGCGGAGTTTGTGGATGATCTGCTCGACGGAGTGCTTCTTCCTAGGCATCCTGGCCTCCTCAACAAGGGCCCAATCCTAACATTCGAACTGGACCGGTTTTGGGGGGTCAGGTCAGGAGAAAAGTGGCGGGGCCGACGGGACTCGAACCCGCGACCTCCTGCGTGACAGGAAGACTCAGAAACACTATCTTGCTGGCCCGTCTAGCTTTGTTCTGCGCGATGTAGCACGGTTTTCCACGGTATTCGGCAGTCAATGGACCCAAGTGGAGGGGTCGTATGCGCTCTCTCGGAAGTTCCCGATGTCGCACAAGTCGAGGAAGTCGCCAGATCGCGGACAGCAATGCCCTGGAACGCACAGACTTCGCTTGTGACGCACGATCCACACTTGGGGGTGCCTGGGGCACCCACGCGGTTCGCGGCGCTCACAGCGCAACTTTATTTTTCTAAAGTTTAATTCTAGCCGTGGCGCGGGACGATGCCCGAAGAGGCCGTAGCCGTCCAAACCGAAGATCAGCCCGAGCCGACCCAGGCAGGCCATCCGCCGGAGTGCGGCTGCCAGTCTTGCCGGCGGGAGCGGAAGCGGCTGGCGGACGAGGAGTGGTGGGCCATGCACTCGGAGGCATGGGGCGAACTGCCCAGCCGCCGAGATGAAGCGCGGGGGCTCTTGTACATGGTCGGCAAAAACGGCGACACGGTGGACACCATCCGCGCCCTCATTGCCGTCCCGCCAAAGGTCGAGGCCGTCTTGCTGGCCTACGCTCAGACAGACCGGAATGCCCAGCGCGGGATCGAGCGGGTGGCGGAGGCGTTTGAGCGGTTGCTCTAAGACGGTGAGAAGCGTACCATCGAACAGATAGCAAATTAGAAGGTTCAGCATGAAACCCGTGAACGTTGGGCGTGAGCCAGACGATCCTGTAGAGCATGCCCTGTGGCAGTTTGCTAGCCTTGCGAACCGAAACGCCCTGCACGTATACGATTGGGACAGGTTTTACGGGTTTATCGCCCTAGCGCACGAGAACAAGAAAAGCTGGGATCGTGATGATGTTCGTAAGCTGCTGCGCAAGTACCAATTCAACGAGGATTTTGTCCAGGAGCTCGGCGATGCCTACTGGCACGGACTATGTGCCTTGGAGAAGCGCAGAAGGATAGAATTCGGGAACAGAGAGCCAGTTGGATAACGAAATTACCTGCCCCGCAGTCTAGCTTCAATCCCCTCCGCCACCTCCCGCAGCTGAGCCAGCCGGTCCCTGAGACAAGAATAAGCTGATATGCTCCTGAGCATGGAGAAGGCAAGCGAGGGATGGGGCTCGTACTGGGAGCAGCGTAGGGTTCATTACTGGGTCGTGCTCGGGGTACGAACACTCTGCGGCCAAGTCCACAAAGATACGAGTGATTTCAGAGTCCTCTCTGCCGCCGAAATAAGACGTGCCTATGAGCTAGACCCGTCAGGGAGCGGACTTTCCGGAAGTCTGTGTAAGGCCTGCTATGGGCTGACGGACCTCGAAGGTGAACATCAGCTCATCGAGTCGGGTTCTAGGGAGTGGGGTTGTAGCTGCGGGGTCACGTTCAAACCTGGCGACTATATCCCCGAGGTCTATGAGGAGCACCGACAGGAGGTTGAGCGAAGAAGGAGTGCCCGTGGTGGAGCCTGAGGTTCAGCACCCTCCCCCCTCCACCTTGGCGATCTTCCGCCAGATGCGCTCCAGGCGCAGGGCGCGGCGGCTGGCAGCGGGGGACAGCGACGGGGTTGACATCACACGGCCCATCTGGGGAGCAGCCTACTCCGTGAAGTTCATGCGGCGCAGCAGGTCCTGGAAGCGGAGGTCGGAACCCAGCGGTAGCTCATCGGTTCGCCATCACGCAGGTGACTTCCCGCCCAAGCTGACGCCGCTCTGTTCGAATGTTGCAGAAGCCCGCACGACGCACTAGTGCTTGAACTTCTTCAGCCTCCGTTTCCGTGAAGCCCGGCGCTACCATGAATTTTCGGGATGGGTGCTTCATCCGAAGACACAGAAACAGAAGGCCCCCTTCGTCCAGTACCCGGCTGACTTCCCTGAAATCGTTCTCGGGGCTTGTCCAGTGGTGGAACGTATTCACGGTACATATTTTGGTGAACCGCCCGTCCTCGTAGGGCAAACTCGAGACCGTGCCCTGTCTGAGTTCGACTCGGCCTGTCTTGATGAACTCTCGATTGCGCCTCGACGCCTGCTTCACCATCAGTGCAGAAACGTCGATACCAGCGACAAATCCGTTGGTAGCTCGCTTCTCCAACATGTGGATCAAGGTGCCGGGGCCAAACCCAATTTCAAGCACGCGGTCATCGGGCTGAACGTTGAGCAACTCAACCGTCAGCCGGTTCATGTATGCGTTCTTGGCGGCCATAAGGTGGCCAACGGCCCACCCCAGGACCCCGACCGGGTGCCCAAACTGCCGGGTCCATGTGGATCGCTTGCAGGCTCCGGGAGCACCGGTTTCAGGCGACATGGGCTTTTCGCGTGTGGTCGTGTTCATTGAGGCCATCCTAAGCCGCACACGCACCCAAGTCAACGCGCAGAGCCTACTCGCCTGCGGCGCTGGCGTAGTGGGCTCAACCCCAGATACTTCGAGCGGTTTCCACTACGAGCCGGAGTTTGTGTGTCTGGTCTTCCACTGAAATGCGGTTGCCAAGAATCGATGTAGCGAAGCCACACTGCGGGCTGAGCCCTAATCGTTCCAGCGGCACATACTGGCTCGCCTCGCCAATACGCTCGATGAGTTCCTCACGTGTCTCCAACCGCGATGTCTTCGTGGTCACTAGGCCGAGCACCACGATCTTATCGTCCGGCACGTGCCGCAGTGGCTCAAAGGTGCCCGAACGAGCATCATCGTATTCGAGCAGGAATCGCTGCGCCTTGACTTTTTGGAAGAGCGCCGGTGCGATCGGTTCGTAGCTGCCTTCCACGAGCCATCGACTGCCCTGGTTGCCTCGGCAGAGGTGAAAGCCAATGGTGACCTGCGGCGGGGCTGCCGCTATGACGGCATTGTCGAGTTCAATGGCGCGTTCGAGCCACCACTTTACACTTCCTGCCTGTTGCTCATAGAAGGCGCGTGTACGGGGATCAATCAACAAGGCATAGTGCGGAGCGTCAATTTGGACGTAGGTTGTCCCCAGGCGCACGAGTTCCTCTACTTCTTCCCGCAGGATTTCGACCACATCGGTCAAGAAGGAGTCGAGGGTCGGATAGACATGGCCCGAGCGCTCGCGCGACCAGAAATTCGCCCAGAGGCTCGGACTGGGCAGCGTAATCTTTGGGATGCGGCGAGTCCGCCCACGTAAGTAGGTGAACTCCTCAGCCGAGATGTGGCGCCGCCGCCGCAGCTTACCCACCACGCCTAGGTTCGATGGGCGTTCGACATCTCGGTTCCCTACTTGCGGGTCTCCACGCCACTCACCCCATAGGAACGCGTCCAGCGTGTACTCGCCAAAACCCTCGACCGCCGCTGTCATCTGGCTCTGGAACGACTGGCGGCGCATCTCGCCGTCGGTGATAATGTCGAGTCCGGCTTCCTCTTGCAGCGCCACCGCTTGATCCACTGCGCGGTCTTCGATCCTTTTGAACTCCGCTGGCGTCAGCCCACCCACGGCGGGTTGCTTTTGAGCGGCGAGCAATTCCGGCGGGCGAAGGAGGCTGCCCACTACATCGGCCCGTGCGGTGATCATGGTTGGCCAGAGAACCCGACGGTTAGCGGGCATCCTAGACCGCGCCTCCCGACAAGTCAACGCGCAAGCTTACTCCGGGAAGTTCTTGCAGCGGAGGTGGGAGTGGAAGCGAGGTTGCCGCAATGGGTCGCTCGTCACCGGGAGGGTAGCCCAAGGTACCGAGGAACCTGCTTGCAGTAACGTGCGTAATCCTCGCCATGCACCTTACGCAGATGTTCCTCTTCCGTTAGAACCATCATATGAGCGATAGCTGCGAATAGGATCACCCATCCCAGGGCGTACCATGAAGGGCGAAGCACAGCCAATCCGATTATTATCGGAACACTTCCGACGATCTGGGGATTCCTGGTCACACGATAGAAGCCGGTCTGTCTCAGCACATTCACTTTTCGGCCCAAGGAGCGATCCAGCCCAAGCCCAGCCATTGCCGTGACCAAAAGAACGAGTCCGACGCCTATCAAAGTCACGCCACTAATCCTGAGGAGCGGATCGACACGCGGGTCGTGGAACCAGAACCTAGGCCAGCTGCACGGATTGTAGAGGCATGGAAAGCTGAAATACAAACTCCAGATCAGAAACTGGAGAGAAGAAGAAAACAGCGTCAGCCGACCTTTTTGTCGGTAGTCACGCCGGACGAAGATCCGAAAGATCACAAAGGCGCTGGCAAACAGTAGGAAAACATAAATGAGGTAGACGGTGGGGATCGTCATGTAACCTTCCGACTGCAACTCCCCCCTTGGCAGCCATCCTAGGCCCCACCCGCAGGCAAGCGCTGTGACCGCCGTCACATGTGAGTTGTGAGGAATGCTGGGGTTTCGCCCCGCCTACAGCCAAGTCAACGCGGGGTGTACGAGAACCAACTCTTTCCGGGTGGTCTAATTCCTGGACTCACGGCTTCGTAGAAGCAGGCAGTTGTAAGGGGATGTGCGGAAGGGTTTTTGGGCGGTTTCTGAAGGGCGCGCTGGGCGGTGTTCTAGGCCTGCGTTAACTTGCCTGCGGGCGGGGCGTAGGATGGCTGCAACAACGGGAGAGTTCCTTCCTATGATTGGCCGTGCCATCGCAAAGCACCGCGCACAAGACCTAACACAAGAAATTGGAGAGCAAGAATGACTGGCGAGGACAGTTAAATGGCACCACGGCGCTGATGGTTGCGGCATCGAACGGGCACGCGGAGGTCGTTCGCACCTTGCTTGAGGCTGGCGCGGATGTCGATGCAAGAACTGAAGGCGGGATGCCGGCTCCGCTGAATGTACGTGGGATGACAGCTCTGCTCGGTGCGGCAGGTGGGGGTCACACCGATGTCGTTCAAGCTCTACTCGATGGGGGTGCCGAGGACAACCTTGGCGCCACAATCATCTTTTTCCGGACTGACTCCATGTCGACGATGTAAGCGGCACTTGATTGCGGTAGACTAGGAGAGCAAGTCGTGGGTCCGATTACCCTGGATGGGAGTGGCCCGACCTAGCAGACCAGCCGGGTCAAGTTCACCGGCTGCCTCAACCGAGCGGAGTGTCTGATGAAGCTGGCAGGAATCTATCCGATTGTTCCAACCCCCTTTGATGAATCAGGAAGAATCGATCCGGAAAGTATCCAGCGCCTGACTGCGTTCATGGCCGGCTGCGGCGTGCAGGGCCTTGCCATCCTGGGTGTGATGGGCGAGGCGCAGAAACTGAACGACGCCGAGCGGGTCGAAGTCATCAAGGCATTCCGTACCGCCCTTCCGGAAAACTTGGCTTTGGTCGTCGGGGTCCGTGCCGCTGGAACCGATCCCGCCGTGGACCAGGCGCGGACGGCGCAGGACTTGGGCGCCAATGCCTTGCTGGTGGGCCCGCCGCCCATCCAGAAGGACGGCGCCATTTTTACTTACTACCAGCGCGTCGCCCAGGCGGTCGACGTACCTCTTGTGATCCATGACTACCCGGCATCAACAGGTATCCTGATGTCTCCAGAACTGATCGCCCGGTTGCATCGCGAGGTGGAGGGGATTCCCTACATCAAGCTGGAAGACCCGCCCACGGGGCCGAAGATGGACAGGGTGCGCGAGCTGGCGGGTGACCCCCTGGGCGTGTTCGGGGCCCTGGGCGGAATGTACGCGTTCGAAGAGCTGGACCGGGGCGCGCTCGGCATCATGACCGGCTTCGCCTATCCCGAACTTCTGGTTGACCTCTACCAGCGCTACTCGAAGGGTGATGTCGCCGGCGCGGCGACGCTCTTCTATGACATGCTGCCTCTCATCCGCTTTGAGTTTCAGCCGGGGATGGGGATTTCGCTCCGCAAGCACATCCTGGTGCAGCGGGGCATCATTCGAACCGCCACCATCCGTCACCCGGGCGCGCAGGCCGACGCCAGGACCTTGGAACACCTCGAGCGAATCCTGGACCACATGAGGCAGCGCGGCTACAAAGTCTAGCGATTCCCGCGGAGGCAACCGCTCATGCGTCTGGCATCCATCCGTACTCACAAGGGCGAGACCGCTGCCGTGGTTCTGGATGATGGAGCGTTGCCTGTCGAGCGTCTGGCCGCTGCCCGGCAGAAACCGCTGCCGGCTACCCTGATGGAGCTGATCGCCGGTGGCCATCTCCCGGCTGTGGCTTCGGTGATGGCAGAGGACCCGCTGCCGGAACTAATTCCTCACGACAAGGTGGCCTACGGCCCTCCACTCCAACGGCCGGGGAAGATCTGGGGCATCGGCCTCAACTACCGTGAGCACGCTCGCGATCTCGATGTGAGTATGCCGACCCATCCGGCCAGCTTCATGAAACCCGCCACCGCCATCATCGGATTCGGAGAAGCCATCTGCCTGCCCGCCGAGTCCCAGCGGGTGACGGCAGAAGCGGAGCTCGGCGTCATCATTGGCCGTCGTTGCCGCAACGCTAGCGGAGAAGAAGCGCGTCAGGCCATCTTCGGTTTCACCTGTGTGCTCGACATGACCGCCGAAGACATCCTGCGGCAGAATCCGCGCTTCCTGACCCGGGCCAAGAGCTTCGACACCTTTTTCAGTTTCGGGCCCGTTGTCCTGACCGCCGATGAAGTGTCCGACCTCCGCCAGCTGGTGGTGCGCACCATCGTCAACGAGGAAGTTCGCGCGGAGAACACCGTGTCCAACATGACGTTCGATCCCCTCGAATTGATACGGTTTCACTCGCAGGGGATGACGCTGGAACCGGGCGACATCATCTCCACCGGCACGCCGGGGGCCTGGCCGGTCCAGCCGGGCGATGTAGTGCGCTGCGAGATTTCGGGCTTCCCTCACTTGGAGAATCGAGTTCAAGCGCCGGCGCGGGAGGGACAGAGCTAAGAAGCAACAGGACGGGACGTTGCCTCGGCTTCGTCCCCCTACACTCGGCGTTCAGCAGAGGAGGACACCATGGACTTGGGTATTCGTGGCCGGGTTGCACTCATTGGCGCCTCGGGAAGGGGCCTGGGGCTGGCGACAGCGCAGCGCCTGGCGATGGAGGGCTGCGTCGTCGCTATCTGTGACAAGGAAGCGAGCGTGCTGAAACCCGCGCTGAAAAGCGTTCAAGCCGCTGGCAGCAACGTGAAAGCCAAAGCCTATCCGGTGGACTTGACCAAAACAGAAGAGATCGAGCAGTTGGTGGCTTCGGTCAAGAGCGATCTGGGGCCGGTCTCGATCTTGGTCACAAACTCCGGCGGGCCGCCGCCGGGCCCCTTCGATGCGGCGGCCGATGAGAAGTGGGTCTTTGCCTACTCCCTCACTTTTCTCAGCGCCGTCCGTCTCATCCGCGCCGTACTGCCCGACATGAAGGCGCAGAAGTGGGGCCGCATCATCAACTTCACTTCACGGTCGCTCAAGGAGCCCATCCCCAACCTCATCATCTCCAATGCCGTGCGTCTGGCCGTGGGCGGGATGGCGAAGACGCTGGCCGGCGAGGTGGCGCAGTTCGGCATCACCGTCAACAACGTGTGTCCCGGCCCGACCACGACCGATCGGGCGATTGAGCTGGCGGGGGCGCGGGCGACCAAGAAAGGCATTAGCGTCGAGGAAGAACTCGCGCAGACCTCCAAGACAATACCGTTGGGGCGGCTGGCCCGGCCGGAAGAGCAGGCAGCCGCCGTCGCCTTCCTGGCGTCGGAGCCGGCCGGTTATATCACCGGCATTTCCCTCCTTGTAGACGGAGGGGCAGTGAAGGCGCTCTAGGAAAGGAAAGACCACCTCTCCCGCGCCCGGAAAATGCGTCAATTTCGGCCTTTTTCAGCCTGCTTTTGAATTCCTGGTCTCGTCTGTATCTCCTTCAGGTGCAAGGGGTTAATGCGATGCCACAGGAGTTCGTTTTGCAGTTTTCCTTTTTTCGGATGAGCGAGCCTTGGCCTGCTCTTGCAGACCTGTGGGGGTGTGGTCCCACCCCCCGAGGCGGGCGCGGATGTGAATGCGAAAGACAAGGATGGCAAGACAGCCTTGATGATGGCGACAAGGACGGGTCACACGACCGTCGTTCAACTGCTGAAGAAGGCCGGAGCGAAGGAATAACAACTGCCCCACCCCGCGTCCCCTTCCAATCCCTCCTCCTCCGCCTGAACTTCCCGGAGTAACCCCTTCGTGTTGACTTGCCTGCGGGTAGGACTTAGAGTGAACCAAGTTAGAAAACTAGAGGCGGGCCATGCTAAGAAGAGTTTTTCTGTTGGGTCCGGTTCTGGTCGCCCTGTTAGTGGCGGGCCAGCTTTCTTCAGTCACGAACAGCCCGGATCAGATCGCTCGAGGGAAATACCTAGTGGAAGGTGTGGCGATGTGCCAGGACTGTCATAGCCCACGCAACGAGAAAGGCGAGTTCGACCCTTCACTGTGGTTGCAGGGTGCGAGCCTCGAATGTGCCCCCCTGCTTCCGATGCCGTGGGCCGAACTTGCTACCCCTATTGCCGGCCTTCCCACGTTGAGCACTTCCGAGGCAGTGAAGCTAATGGAAACCGGCCTGATGCCAGACGGTAAACCGTTGCTACCGCCGATGCCTCAGTACCGATTCACACGTGAAGATGCGGAGGCCGCCGTCGCTTACCTCAAGTCGCTAGAGAACTAGTTGCTCGGCTTACACTAGCAGGAGCGATTGTGCCTTGTAGAGAAAAGCGGCTGGGCGAAGTCCTTGGGTGCCTTCGCGTTGACTTGCCTGCGGGTGCGGCCTAAGCTAATACGTCCGGCCAACATGGAAGGGAGAGCTCGATGCTCCAGTTACAACGACTTTGTTGGCTGATGCTGGTGTTGGTGCTCTTTCCCGCGCTTGTGGAGGCACGGCAGGCTGCCCTGTCGGAGGACCCGCGCGTTGCGGGTGGACCTGGAAAGGTTAATTGTGTCGACCCTGGTCGCTCCTCCGAGTGTCAAGCCCGGGAAGCGCCGTCGCCGGCCATGCTCCTGCGTGGGTTTTTCCCGGCTTGGTACAAGCACTTAGCGCTACTGGGATTCGCTCCGAGTGCGGCAAGTGAGATGCAATGCTGATGCAAGGAATGGTGTGACCCGAACAGCCAGGAGGAGGTTGTTGTGAACACAGTCTTCGTAGTCGGCGCAGGTCCGGCCGGATTGTTCGCGGCGCAGAAAATCGCACGTGCCGGGCATTCGGTGGTTATCTTCAACCAGGACATCAAGCCCGGCGGACTGGCTGAATACGGCATCTATCCGACCAAGGACAAGATGAAGAACGGGCTGCGGAAGCAGTTCGGAAAGATTCTGGCCATGCCCGAGGTAACTTACTTTGGCCACACGGCTGTCGGTGCGAACCGGGCTTTTTCGATTGCCGAGCTGCGCGAACTGAACCCGGCGGCGCTGGTGTTTGCGGTGGGCGCGCAGGGAACCAAGAGGCTGGGCCTGCCGGGCGAGGAGGCCGGCGGAGTGTACGCCTCCAAGGATTTCGTGTACCACTACAACCAGCTGCCACCTTTCGCCGGGCAGGATTTCTCCACCGGAAAGCGCATCTGCATTATCGGGATGGGCAACGTAATGGTGGACGTAGCGCACTGGTTACTGGTGGACGACCCCGAGCGCCAGGCAGAAGAAGTCACTGTGATCGCCCGGCGCGGGCCGTTCGAGGCCAAGTTCGACCAGAAGGAGTTTGCCTACATAGAAGAGTTCCTTGACCGCCGTGCGCTGGAGGAAGAGCTACGGCGGGTGAAGGACCGTATAGCCAAGGTTGGGCAGGACATCGCCCAGGTGCCGGACGCGAGTTTCCCCGCCCTCGCTAAGCCTTTCCGGGAGCCTCCCAGTCGCTGCCTGCGCTTTCGTTTCCTGACCTCGCCGACAGCCATTCATGCCGATGGTAGCGGGCGGATCGTGGGTTTGACAGTGACTGAAAACCTGTTGGTGCCGCGCAACGGCGGAACGAAAGCCCAGGCGACCGACCAAACTACAGAGCTCGAATTCGACACCATGATTTTCGCTATCGGCGACGTTGCCGACCCCACCCTGGGCCTTCCTTACGAAAAGAACTCCTACGTGACCAACTCCGACACGGCCGATCCCGAGCGGGCCGGCTACGAGGTCTTCGACCCGCAAAGCGGGAAGCTACTGGACGGAACTTACGTGGTCGGCTGGGCGCGGAAGGCCAGCGAAGGCTTGGTAGGCGTTGCCCGCCGGGATGGAGAAACTGGCGCGACTCATATTCTGAACTACTTGGAGGGCGCGCCCCAAAAACCTGCTATCTCTCCGGGGGAGATTCGGCACCGGCTCGACGGCAAGAACGTAGAGTGCATCACCAAGGGAGACCTGCCATACCTGACGCGAGCAGAGGAAAAGCAGGCGCAGGAGCGGGGCCTGCCTCGGTTCAAGTTCGGCGACGATACAGCTATGCTGGCCGCCATCAAGGAGGAAAAAACCAAGGGCGGCGTTCCCCGCGCTGCCGCCTGACTTTCCTCCTGCTGGATGCGAAACTGCCCAGCGCAGGGGACACTTGTGTCGGGGGCTGCAACGGTTCTAGCCCTGTAGTTTCTCGTTTATACCCGTTTTGAACATAGGACTACTGCAATATTACTGCAGTCCTTTCGCACCTCCTTCGCGTTGACTTGCCTGCGGGGGCAGCTTACTCTGCTTTCCAGAGTTCTCTGCTGAGGGTAGAGATGAGAATCACAAGAGTTCTCTCACTGGCTACGTTGACACTCCTTCTCTGTGGCTCCGCTTGTACACAGTTGGGTGAGTTGCAGGTTGAATCCCGCTCGATTGAGCTGGCAGATGCCGAGTCAGTTGTGGCCGAGATTAGGATGGGAGCCGGAGAGCTGAGGGTATCTGGGGGTGCCGCGCCACTGCTGGAAGCTGACTTCGCCTATAACGTTGCCGACTGGAAGCCCGAAGTGGAGTACAGGGTAATGGGCGATCGCGGTCGGCTCACTGTTCGGCAGCCCAGCGTGACAGGGGGCACTTTAGGCGGTACCCGATATGAGTGGGACCTGCGTCTGAATGACGACGTTCTCATGGAGCTGAGCGTGGAACTAGGTGCTGGCCGTGCTGACCTCATCCTTGGTTCCCTCTCGCTGACCGATCTTGAAATCAAGACGGGAGCGGGCGATACCATTCTGGACTTGACCGGTGATTGGAAGACCGATTTACGCGCGCGAATCAGGGGTGGCGTGGGCCGAGCCACCGTACGGCTTCCCCGTGACGTGGGTGTGTGGGTCGATGCCAAGGCCGGAATAGGCGGCATCAATGCCACTGGCCTAAAGAGGGACGGCAGCGCCTACGTCAACGATGCCTACGGAGAGTCAGATGTAACGCTCCGGATTGACATCAAAGGGGGTGTGGGGCAGATCAACTTGGAATTGGGTGCAGCGGTGCTGTAGAGGAAACTCAAAGATTCCAGCGCGGACCCAAGGAACTTACTTTTCGAGCCTTCATTCTTACCTTTTACGACTCTCGCTTCCAATCCCTCCTGGGCCGCATGAACTTCCCCGAGTAGGCTGTTCTCCACACTTGCCAAAAGAGTCTTCCCAGCGCACTCTATGTTGAGTTAGGCCTGTGAGATAGGAGATGCCAGAGGTCAAACAACGCCAAGCTGGCTCGGTCATCGTGCTGGAGCTGAGTGGACGGCTTACCATGGGGGAGGGTTGTGCCTCTTTGGAGCGCAAGCTGAAGAGCCTAGCCGCAGATGGGCTCCTCTCCTTGCTGCTGGATTGCAGCCAGCTACAAACGATTGATAGTCAGGGTATTGAAGTTCTGTTGGGAGGCCTCCGGTCACACGAAACACGAGGCGGCAAGCTGAAGCTGTTCAAGGTCTCACCCAGAGTGCGCTAGGTGCTGGAAATCACCCGTTTGCTCCGGCTTTTTGAAGTGTACGAGGATGAAGAGACTGCGCTAAAGAATTTCGCTTCCTAGGTGGGAATTCCTCCAAGACGCTTCTCCGCCGCCTGAACTTCCCGGAGTAGGTACGACCCGTGCTCACTTCTGCGAGAACCATGTGGCGTAGAGCTCCGCGCGGCGGTCGCGCAGAAACAGACGCCGAGCGTGGGAGCGACGGACCTCGGACAGATCGAGGTCTGCATATAGGATGTGTTCTTCACCTTGAGGGGCGCGGCCCACAACAGCTCCGTCTGGCGCGCATACGAAGGACTCACCCGCAAAGGTGAGAAGTTCTTCCTGCCCAACCCGGTTACACAGAGCCACGAAATAACCATTTTGGAACGCGGCAACACGCATCTCGGCCTCGAAGAGTCCCTCGGGCCACTCGCCCACAGCGCCGGCTTGCGGCACGACGACGACGTCAGCACCTCCCAGCGCTAGAGCTCGCATGTATTCGGGGTAGTGGCGGTCGTAGCAGATGGCCACGCCAAGCCGACCGACCTTCGTTTCGTAGACCGGCGTTCCCGTGTCCCCAGGCGTGTAGTAGCCCTGCTCGTGGAAGCAGCCGTAGTCCGTGATGTGGACCATGCGGGTCTTCCCGAGTAGCGTGCCATCGGCGTCGATAACCGGCGAGCAGCCGTAGGTACGATCGCCATCCCTCTCGAACAGGTTGAGCACCACCACTACCCCAAGCTCCTTGGCTTTGGCACAGAACGTCTCTGTAGTTAGCCCAGGGACCGGCTCGGCCTTCTTCAACACCTGTTGCTCTGCCCGCCGCTGGGGATAAAAGGGTTCGAAAGCGAGTTCGGCGTAGCAGCAGAGCTTTGCACCTGCGGCCGCCGCAGTTTCGAGCGTGTGAATGCCACGGTCGATGTTACCCGCTTTGTCGCCTGTTGCGCGTTGCTGTACGAGTGCAATGCGGATCACACTTGACTCCGTCTCTCGTTTCTCTATGACCATGTGCGGGAACGTAGAGTATCCTTCCGTTCGCGGTCGGTCAATGTCCACCTCCTTGCGCCCTGCGCCTCCGCCTGGAGCGCATGCGCCGCATGAACTTCCCGGAATAGCCCACCGCGTTGACTTGCCTGTGGGTGGGGCGTAGGATGCTTCACCCAAAGGAGGGAATCTTTCCATGAATTGTATTTGCGTTATCTGTCTGTCGGTTCTGCTAACCGCCGTGCCGGTTTTCTCGCAGGCCACTTCACTCGCGGAGGATCGGGAAGTAGCTTCATCCCTTCGCCTGCTGGAAGCTTGGATAGAAACCCAGATGGCCTACCGCGGATTGCCGGGACTCTCGATTGGAATTGTGCGGGACCAGGAGCTGATATGGTGTCGCGGGTTCGGTTTTGCTGACCTCGAGAAAAGGATCCCCGCCACACCGCAGACCAACTATCGCATCGCCTCTATCTCGAAGCTTTTCACCGCCACCGCTATCCTCCAGCTCCGCGACGCGGGCAAGCTCCAGCTCGATGACCCCGTCGCCAAGCATCTGCCCTAGTTCAAGATTCGCAACAACCACCCTGACGCTCCAGTCATTACCATCCGCCATCTGCTGACCCACACGTCGGGTCTGCCGCGCGAGTCAGCTTTCCCTTACTGGATGGATGCCAACTTTCCCACCCGCGAGGAGATCATCGAGAGTCTCCCCAAACAGCAAACCATTTACGCGCCCGAGACTCAGTTGAAGTATTCGAACCTGGCATTAGCGTTAGCCGGGGAGATTGTTCAAGCCGTTTCCGGTCAGCACTATGCCGGCTACATTCAGCAGCACATCCTTGGCCCACTCGATATGGCAAACACCAGTGCCCTGGTACGCGAAGAACACCGCAAGCGCTTGGCAACTCCTTACGGTCGTCGACTGCCCGACATGTCCCGGCCAGACCGGCCTTTCATGGATACCAAGGCCATCACCCCGGCAGCCGGCCTCTCATCCAATGTCAAAGACCTCGCTCGTTTTGCTTCACTGCAATTCCGCGACGGTCCGGCTGGCGGCAAGCAGATACTCAAGGGTAGTACCTTGCGTGAAATGCACCGTGTCCACTGGCTCGCCCCCGGGTGGGAGATGGGCTGGGGGCTCGGATTCTCGGTGTGGAAGCGTGGAAGCCAGACGCTGTTTGGGCACGGTGGCTCTCTGGCAGGCTACCGAACTATCCTGCAAATGGATGGGAAAGAAAAGATTGCCGTCATAGTCATGACCAACGCTGGCGACGGGAACCCTGGCCGGTATGCCAGCAAGGCGTGGGAATGGATAGCCCCGGCTCTAAAGCACGCCGCTGCCTCCTCCAAGGAATTGCCTCAACCCGATCCAGCGTGGCAACGTTACGTCGGCCGCTACCGCAATCCCTGGGGGGATTCACACGTCCTGATCTATAAGGGTGAATTGGTGATCATCAATCCCGCCGCAGGGGATCCGCTGACTTCCATGATGAAATTGATACCCGTCGCCGAGCACACCTTTCGCATCGAGGGTAAGGTCCTCTATCAGGACCTCGGTGAGCTCGTAATCTTCGAACTCGGACCCGACGGCAAAGTCGTCCGCATGAGGGAGGGTGCCAACTACAGCGATCCCATTCCCTGAGCTCCCGCGCGTTGACTTGGGTGGGGGTGCGGAATAGGATGGGGTGCAATTAGGGAGTTTGTCCAAGGGAGGTAGCTCTTGCCAACCTGCGGCTCCGTCCCCTTGCTTCCCCTTCTCCAACCCCAGCTTGAGCGGCCAGCAGAGAGGCAAGAGTGTCCCGAATTCTTAGAAAATAGGAGGTGACTACCATGTGTTTCTTTTTCAGTTTGATCCCGGCTACGTTTTGGGCCGTAGTAGGGTATTTTGTGCTTTTCGCCTCTACTCGTGCAGAAGGGACTTTGCATAGGTTTGGTCGGGTCCTGGGAATTTGGGTTTTAGTTGTTGCCTTGTTTTTTCCAATTTGTGGCGCATATGTAACGTTGTCTGGAAAGTGCCCAATCGAAAAGATGATGCAACAATGGGAAATGCCAACCGAGAAACAACCTTAGTGGAAGCTGATATGGAAAGTAGCTTGCTGGGAGCAATCCCCGCGTCAGCGGGGGATGAAAAGGGATAGGTCTTTATTGGTTTTTCCGAGTGACCTTCATTGCTTAAGCCAACGAGTCAGCAGTCCGGAAGAGCCACAAAGATGGGGAGGTCCTAATGCATTGGGATGGCTGGTGGCAGATGGGTTGGATGTGGGTATTCTGGGTCCTTGTAATTGTCGCACTGTTTCTGTTTGTCCGCTGGATCACAATCTCAGCCCGCGATTCGGAAAAGACGCGCGAGCCGCCCGAGGAAATCTTGAAAAGTCGCTACGCGCGCGGTGAAATCGACAAGGAAGAATACGAGCGGCGGCTTCACGATCTGCGACGGTAGACCGTGACAGGCAACCCAAAACGGTCATCAAGACAGGAGCCGAGTCAGTAAGCGTCCATCGCGCTAATCTCCGTTCCAACTCTTCGCTTCCAAGACCTGCTCGGCCGCATAAACTTTCCTGAATAAGTCCGTCGCGTTGACTTGGGTGGGGGTGCGGAATAGGATGGTGGGCAACGTGGCCCCGTGGTGACTTTTTCGGGAGACAGACCATGAAATGCACACGCATCTTGGGACTCGC
Source organism: Terriglobia bacterium (assembly GCA_046758465.1). Taxonomy (GTDB): domain Bacteria; phylum Acidobacteriota; class Terriglobia; order Acidiferrales; family 2-02-FULL-67-57; genus JBHIAG01. The sequence continues at coordinate 16,422 of JBHIAG010000002.1, forward strand.
AGTCGTCTTGCTTCTTCCGACTCAGGCTCTGGCACAGACCGCCGACATCATCCTCATCAACGGAAATGTCATTACCGTGGATGAACGAAAGCCGCGGGCGGAGGCCATTGCAATCCAGGGCGAGCGAATCCTGGCCGCCGGTTCTAATGAAGAAATCAAGCATCTGCGCGAGAGCCGGACGCATGTGGTTGATCTTCAGGGGAAGACAGTTATTCCGGGCATGGTGGACGGGCATCTGCACTTTGTGGGACTCGGATCTGATCGCGGTGCGTCGCTTGATCTGAGCGAGGCGAGAAGTGAGGCGGATGTGGCGGCGCAGGTCCGGCGTGCGCTTGGACGCGTAAAGCGGGGGGAGTGGATCACCGGCGGGGATTGGCATACGGGGAACTGGGATCGAGAACAGTGGCCGACCAAGGGGTCGCTGGACCAAGCGGCTCCAAACAATCCGGTGTTGCTGAGGGGGATGCACGGACACGCCAGTTGGGTCAACTCGAAGGCGCTCGAAATGGCAGGCATCACCAAGAACACGCCAGACCCGCCCGGCGGCAAGATCCTGCGCGACGACAAAACGGGTGAGGCGAGTGGCATTCTCATCGAGAATGCGCAGGCCCTGGTTCGCAACAAGATCCCGGAGACCAGCCGCGAGCCCCTGAAAGAGCGCATCAAGAAAAGCATCCGGCTGGCGCTGTCGTACGGCTTTGTCGGCGCGCATGATATGGGAACATCGCTCCAGACCGTTGAGGCTTACAAGGAACTGATTGATGTCGGCGAGTTTCCGTTCCGCATCAACGCTATTCCTCGTGTCCGGAATTCTGGGGCCCTGCTAGACGAAATCCTGAAGCGCGGGCCTCTCGTCGGCTATGGCAATCATCGCCTGACGATGCGCGGCGTGAAGCTCTCGATCGACGGGGCGCTAGGATCACGAGGTGCAGCGATGATGCTGCCCTATGAGGACGAGCCGCACAACTTGGGCGTGATCCGCGTCCCGTACGAACAGCTCTACTTCATCTTGGAAAAATCGCTGAAGGCAGGGTTCAACGTGGCCATTCACGCCATCGGGGACCGCGGCAACCAGATGGCGCTGGACGCCGTTGAGCAGGCGCTGCTCGGCGTGCCGGTTCAGGACCATCGAATCCGGGTCGAGCATGCGCAGGTCGTGCAGCTGGAAGACCTGCCGCGTTTTGCCAGGCTCGGGATCCTGGCGTCGGTGCAGTGGATTCATTGCACGCTCGACATGCCCTGGGCCGAAAAGCGGATCGGCTCGGAGCGTATCCGGGGCGCGTACGCGTGGAGGACACTCCTGAACCACGGCGCGCGACTGGTTGGTGGCTCGGACGAAGGAGCGAAAACGTTCAGTCCATTCATGGGGATTTTCGCCGCCGTCACGCGCCAAGACGAGAAAGGTTGGCCCCAAGGAGGATGGTATCCCGACCAGAAGCTCACTCGTTATGAGGCGCTCAAGAGCTACACGCTCGATGCGGCCTATGCCAGCTTTGAAGAGGATGTTCTTGGCTCGATTACGCCGGGCAAGTATGCCGACGTCGTCGTCCTTTCCAAAGACATCATGACGGTCCCTGCTCCGGAGATTCTTCAAACCCAAGTCCTGATGACGATGGTTGGCGGCAAGATCGTCTTCGAGCGGAAGGAGCAATAACACCGCCCACCGACGTTCTCTCCAACTCACGCTGAAAACCATCGAGCGGAAGATTGCCACGGTAGACTTGAAAGTTCTCGTTGACACCCCCGAAGCGCAGGATTAGGGTAGCAACCTCGAAATTCCCCACACTTCAGAAAGGGAGGACAACCATGCGTCGAATTTTGCTGGTGTTTGCAAGTGTTGCAGTTTTGAGTCTGACGCTCATTGCAGCGCCGTCCCAGATAGCCGATGAAGTTATCGCTATAACGAAAGCACAGTGGGCGGCAGAGATGCAGAACGATATTGCAGCGGCGATGAAGAACGTGGCTGACGATTACACAGAGTTCAATCCCGACTATCCCACTAGGCTCGATGGCAAGGCATTGAATGTGCGGCTTGCCGAAGCACAGGCAAGTGGCAGTGGGCGTCTGGTGGCAGCGGAGATGGCCAACGCAAAGGTGCAGGTATATGACAATGTGGCCATCCTCACCTACAACTTCATCGGTTCCACAAGAGATAAAGACGGCAACATCGAAGCTGTACGTGCAAAGTCAACCCGTGTGTACGTGAAAAAAGGCGGGCAGTGGTGGCTTGTACACGCCAACTTTGCTCCGGTTGACGTAGAGAATTAGGTGCAAGTGCTGACCGAAGCTTACGAGCAGGTGGAAGCGGGACAGTTGCTGAAGCTGCGGGACAAGGCCACTCGTTGCGTCAAGAGCTTCATTTCGCGCTATCGGCCCGATCTGAGCTACATCCCGGCAGGCCAATAGACGGGCTGTATCAAGGGGAAGTTCAGGCGGAGTGACGGAGTGTGTCTAGTTGACGGCGCAGAAGCTCAAATCTAGCTCTGCGGGAGATGCTAGACTATTTGCAGGGAGTGGCGAGGGGGATTAGGGAGGAAGGCCATTATGGGTAGCCATTGGAAACAATTCGAAGGCGCTCTGAATTCCGCTGCCAAGAATATCGGCAAGGAGCCGCGTTTCCAGGTTATCCCCGACCAGCGCAACACTCTGTATGAAATTCGCTACGGAAATAAGTGGCAGTCTGTAGACCTGTCGGAAGCTGAGCAGTTTCTTAGCGATCCGTCCAGGCTTGCAGAATTCGTGAACCAGTTTCTTGGTTAAGTATCATCCGCCGATTGCTCGATGGGTGGCTGGGACTGGCCTGGTTGCCGCTAACGGGGGAAACGCTTCCGCACTAAATTTTCCCCGTCAAGCCTGGCTGCCAATCTTTCAGCATCCCGCGCTGCCGCAGGAGTTTGGTGTATGCGTCCGGGTCTTTTTCCGCCAGTTCGGCCAAGTCAGCAAGCTCCCGTTCTGGCTCTTTCTTCTCGGGCGGTTTTTCTGCCCCTTGGGGCGGCTGCTCTTCCGTCTTGCCTAGAGCGAGCTTGCCTTTGTCGCGCAATTCGCAGAAGGCCGCCTTAAGGTTTTGAGGATTGACCTGCCAGCCACGCTCCGCCAGGTACTCGCCGATAGTCCTAGCGTTTTTCAAGTCGTCCTCACGCGACACTGCGCGCAGTTCCGGGTGTGCCCGCGCCAAGCCAGTTGCACAGGCGCTTTCGAAGCTCCAAGCCGCCATGCTTTCGGAAAACTGAAACCGTTGTTTGATGCTGCCCAAGTTGTCCTCGAAAATCTCCTCCAACACCGTCTCAAGCGCGCCAAGCGGGTTGCGGTTGAACTCCTCTAAGAAAGCGTCCTTGTTCTGAGCCACGATGTTCTCCTAGTCTTCCGGCCCCACAATCTTCACGCCCTCAGCGCGTAGCATGACCTTGACGATTTGGGTGATCTTGGCCCGCTGGCTTTGGTACAGCTTGCGGAGAACCTTGCGGCCTTTGGGCGACTTGACCGCTGAGGGCATTTTTCTCATCAACCCTCGTGCCAGTTGGCCGTGCAGCCGGCCCCAGGCGCGCTCGAACTTTTCCTGAGTTTCTGGCGTCGTACCACCCGCGACTCGAATCTGCGGAGCGCGCACTCGCTCAATACCAGCCGCACGCAAGAACTCTTCTTCGGGGGAAAGCTCTGCTGAAAGCACGCGGGAGCCGACTGCGGCAGGCGCGGGAATGTCCGTACCCGAGATGAAGCGGCGCGGCTCCTTCGGCTTACCCGTGAACGGATCAATGCGCACCTCTCCCGTCTTAGAGAGGAACGGAATGTCACCGAAGCCACTCGCCCGCTCCTCGGGCGAAAGTAACTGTTCAAACACACCGAGCACGGTGCGCTGGGGAAAATAGCTGGAGATGAACTCCTCGAATCGCTTCCGCAAACTCCGCGCCGAGAGCCGTCCGTCTAGGTGGTCTGTCACCGCGCCCCATAGTTTTCCCACCAGTCCGGGCGACGACAAGAAAGTGACACTTGAATTCACAAGTTCCTTCCGCGCCTTCTCGCTATCCCCCCGTAACAGGGCTGCGAAAAACAGACCCTCGACCAAGAAAAGAATGCCCCCGAGCCTCTTACGACGCACCACTTTGCCGTCTAGGTCTTTAAACTGGTACTCGAAGCGGTCAAAGTCCACCTCGTCATAGATGGTTTCGTTGACAAAGTGGACAAAGCCTGCGCCTTCCAAGTTCCGCACGGCGAACGCCACGGCATCATCAGCGGTGGCCCTGCCAGCCACAACCTTGCGGTAGAAACTCGGCGCGGCGGGTGTGAACTCAGCAAGAAAGCGCAACCATTGAAGCCGAATTTCGCAAAAGGTGACAAAAGCAAAATCGTAAAAGGGTGTCCGGTCAAACGCTCGATAGAAGCTGGCAGGGGCAGGGTGAATGATGCTTTCTGCCCTTCCTTCAATGCTTGTGTTACCACGTTCGGGTCTTTGAGCAATTCCGCCGCCCGCCGCCGCACAAAGTTTTGCCGGGCAACTCCGTGCAGGCCGCGACTTACTGCTTCCCGATGCGCTTGCGCCAGAATGGTTGATTTGAACGCGAAAGCTCGCGCCGTGCCATCTACGAGCGTCTTCAACTTCAGCCCCGTGAAGGCGGCAATATCGGCACGCTCGCCGAAGAATGGTTTGAAGCGCAGCGAGAGGGCGGGGTCGGTTCCTAGTACACGCTCCAACTCTTCTTTAGGGAATGCCCGCCAGTAGCGGATAGCATCAAAGGTTCCCTGCACACGCTTTCCAGGCTGGCCGGTGCGGACGAAATCGAGCACGTCGCTAACAATATCGCGCTGGCCCTTCTCCGCCAGCGTGCCGATGTCGCTGGGTAAGTCGGCGAGAAACGAAAACCAGGGGAAAATCGCACGACGCCAAAAATCAATCCCGAAGATGCGAGCGGCGCGGCCAAGGTTCCTGCTTTTGAGTGCTTCGACTCCTTCGCGGAATAGAGTCTTTGCTGGCCCAGATTCCAGCGCAGGCAACCCTTCAAGGCTGACGTTTGCGCGCTTCATCAGGTTGACTAACGTATCAACGGCGGCTCGCGCTTCCGCCCGCGCCTGGGCACTCACAGGCTCTTGAAAAGCGCGGCCAGTGAGTCCGAAAGTGCGGGCGAAGCGTACCCGCTGACGACTGGCAAGACTCATAAGCGAAACCAGTGCTTGTGCCTGCTCGACCGTCGCAAGGTTCTCGGCCTTGCCGATTGTATTGGTGGCAAATTCCTTGATTTGCTCGCTGAGGATGACTGTGGCCTTGTTCAGCGTGCGGACCCGCTGCGGGGAAACGGTGAGCGACGTGCGGCGAGCAACCTGCTCCTCGGCCAACTGGCGGGCGCGCTCGCCCGCGATTCCGCGCAGTTGCCGTTCAAGAATGTCGGTCTCAACCTCGCGCCCTAGTTGGCGCAGAGGCACCTTGGCCGTCGCTGCGACCGTTCCGGTTTCCGCAATGGCCGGGGCTTGCTCCAAAGTGATTCGCCCAATGTCATCTAGCTCGTTGATGACGGCACGGACGGATTCTCCGAGCTGGCTTCCCTCCTGTTGCAGCGCATCTTTAATCGGCTTCGCCCGCAAGATTGCCTGCAATTCCCGGCGTGCTGTGGCCGCCAAAAGCTCGTCGCCGGGTTCAACTCCTTTCATGCGCGTGGTGAGCCGAGTCCACGCGTTTGCGATAGCCTCGGGTACACCGCTCATCCTAAGAGCTGCGACACCACCAGGGAAAAGCGCGGAAATTCCCGCTAGCGTGCCCGCTTCGCGCAAGCGTTCGGTCGGCTGGCCAGCTACTTCTCTGCGCGGAACCACCGCGCCGAACTTGGCCCCGACCGCACCGGATCGAATTGTTTCCTCAACCAGCCGTGGGAGTGAGATGCCACGCTCGGCTAGTGCGCCAGCTAAACGACTGCCAACGGTTTTTTCAAAGACCTTCTTCCCAGCAGCGCGCGCCACCGGACTCGCCACGCCGCCGACAGGTATTCCCATCGCAAGCAAGTCGAGGCTGGCGGCTTTCAGCGCCTCTTCCTCCTCGGGAGTATGTTTGGGAATGCCAAAGCGCCTGCCAGTGTGCCGCTCCACGTAAAGTTTTTCATGCTCGTTGGGTTCTTCCCCTGGCCCGAGCCTGCGGGCCATCGGGGGCCACCCAAAAGCAATTTTCGTCGCCTTGAGTTGACGCCGGGGGATGTCGAGGATGTCACGGACAACATCTACAACCGCTTCTCCAACCGCCCCAGGAATTGCGCCGGCGACAGACATCTCCCGCATTTCGACCTCGGGCGGTGGTGGAGGGGGCGGGACCGCGAGTTCGTCACGGATGCGACGCCCGGCGCGTTCGATGGCAGCTTGAAGGTCGCCCATTGCTATGGATTCCTATCTGCTTAGAGAAAAATCAATAAGCTTCTCAAGATTGGTGTTGAGTCTGTCGGTCTTCATGGCGCGGAGAATCCGCCGAAGGTTTTTCTTCACGGCTGGGTCTGTTGTGGCATCCCTGCGTGCAAGCAGAGTGGCTTGTTTTTTGTCGCCACCACCTTGCACCCAGTATGCTCCGGCCAACGCGCTGATCTCATCCTGCCTCACTGGCTGAAGGTTACTCATGTGTCACTCCTGATTTTGGTCTTGCCTGCCTGCTTCGAGAAATCGGAGCAGGTCTTCCAAAGCAGTGTCAAGTTTGCCAGCCTTGACAGCACGAAGAATCAGCGGAAGATTTCTCCGCACGTGTGGGTCTGTTCTGGCCTCTTTGAGTGCGAGCTGCATCGCCTGGCGTACATCGTTGCCAGCTTGAACTAGGTATGCGCCGGCCAGCGCATTGACCTCACCCTGCCGCCCTGCCTGAGCCGCAGCGCGCCTTTCGGCGGGCGATAGCGGCTCAAAGTTCGAAATGCGCTTGATCTCCCCGCCAGTCGCCCTGTCGAGGAAAACCAAGTCACGCCCGCTCATGCGGGTGAAATATTTTTGTTCATCGCCCGCGCGGAAGAAATCTAAAACCTCCCGCGCCTCGTCAGTCCGCCCCTGCTGGAAAAGTTTGGCTGCCAAGCCCTGAAATGACGTGGGCTGTTTTGGCGGTTTCGGGCGTCCAAGCAGTCTCGTCCGCTCTTCCTCCGCAGCCACTTCCCGCTCGCGCAAACCGAACGCGCGTTCCTCGCTCCGTCGCTGGGCCTCTTGCTGACGGCGAATCAATTGCTGCTGTTGGACGGCACCGAAGCCACGCGCAAAGCCCGCTGCCACGCCACCTTCAGGGCCAGAAAGTGAGCCGGCGATGGCTGTGGGCAGATTAGTCAAAAAAGCGTGCATGAAAGTGGGCCGCGTCTGAAGCTCAACTTGCGGCACCATGACGGGCATGGTGCCGAGTTCACCATCCGCACCGCCAAGAGGAATCTCCCCGACTTGCTGTACGCCGACCTGCTTATAGCCTGTTGGAACCGGGCTGAAGCTGAATTCGCGTTTGAGTCCTTCTCCCATGTCTACTCCCTCTCCTTGCAAGATATCGGTGCTGGCCTGGTCTCAACTGGCGCGCCGCCGCTGAGAGGTGGGCACGGGAATTTTTGAAATAGATACGCTTCGGCTTCACCCAGCAGTTCAGCCAGCTTTGCGCGCTCCCACTGGCTAGCCTCGGCTTGGCCGTGGACGATCTGGCTTAGACGGCTGGACGAGATGCCCGCTGCCGCCGCGATGCGCGTTTGCTTGTACCCATTGCGCCAGAGCGCACGGTGTAGGTTTTCGAGCACTGCCCTCCCCTCCTTCATGGAATTTCCTTGCAGGCCACGGTAAAAAAAAGCCCCGCCCGAAGACGGGGCCTTCTCTCGAATCTGTAGCACTGGGATGCTACTTGGCCTACTTACTCTACATCACCCCTTTCGCAATTTCGTACGCTGGCTCTTCAAAAAGCTGCTAATCCATTCTGGCTCAGGCAGATAAGCAGCCCGGCCAAGCGTCCGCTCGCCCAGGAGGATGACCAGTTCATACTCAAGGGTGTCAGTAATCCATGCTTTTGAAGCCAAGGTAATCTTCTGCGTAGGGTTGAAAACCTCAAGTGCTGGCTCCAACCAGTAGCATTGTTTCTTCCGCCCATCCAAATACTGAAGAATCTTCTGGTTCAGCTTGGAGATGTTGGACGGGGATACTTTGGCGCGGCGGGCAATCTTGCGAGAAATCCCTGGGGTGTCCTCGCCGCGCATCGCAGCCCGCACAGAAGCGCGAGCAACCCGCTGCTGCTCTGCTGTGGGCAATCCCTCGATCCCTTCAAGCAAACCTTCTGCATCCGGCGTGGCCGCGTACCCCTCGGGAATCTTCGTGTCAACAAGTACCTCGTCAGCCGCCACAACCCTGCCGGGCACCGGCTCGCCAGCTTCATCCTTTTCGTAGTCCTCAAGGAGATGAACTTCCCGGCTCGCCCGCTCCAATTCGAGCTTCTTCCGCTTCCAGCGGAGCCTGCGCAGATTGCTCCGCAGATATTCAGAGGGCACCTGATGATGCTTGATGAAGTCGTAGCCTTCGTACAAATCCGCGAAGTCCTCAAAGGTTTCGGGGTTAGCTGAGTTCGGGCCTGCAATTTCGCTGCCGTGCTCTTCCCAGTAAGCGTTCCGCTCCCGAAAGCTGCGATGCTTGGAGGCGAGAAAGTCTGTGTCGGCAGCCTTGAGATTCTGGGGGCCGAGGACAGTAATCAGGGCAAAGGCTTGCAGAACGGCAAGGGCAGCCACAGCAGCTTGTGGCATTGGTTTCTTACGAGCCGCTGCCAGTGCACGCTTGACGCTCGGGTTGCGCTGTTGGTGTTCTTCTACCGTGAGTGCAAAAGTCCAAGCAAAATGTGCCAGCCTTGGATTACGCTTGAAATCTTGGAAAACTTTCTCGCGCTCGCTCTTGAACACCCCAGAGGCGAGCTTGATGAGCAGGGTGGCAGTCTTGCGGGCTGAGGCCATGCAGCCCTCCCAGTTCACAGATTTTCGGGGAGTTCCTTCAGGTGGGGTAACCACCTTGCGGAATCCCCCTAAAGGGCTTCGGCCCGGAAGCCGTGGCAGCACTTCAGGAACACCGGGGGCGTTTGGGTGGCAGTCCGCAGCCCGACGCCTTGGTGTTTCCCAACAAGAAGGGCGGCTCGCTTGACGCCCACAACTTGCTCTGGCGCGTTCTCTACTTAGCTTGCGACGGGGCTGGTGTACCACGTGTCTCATGGCACGCGCTGCGCCATACCCACGCAACCCTGCTAAACGTGCAGGGCGAGTCGGTCAGAACGATCCAGGCACAGCTTCGCCACTCGTCAGCCCGCGTTGCTTTGGAAACGTACACGCAGGTCGTTCCTGAGCAGCAGCGCAGCGCGGTGGAGAGGCTGGAACGCCTGGTATTTGGACCCAAATTCAGGAGATTGAGGGTCGGAAGGCTCCGCTAATTCAATGATTCTACGGAAGATAGCTGGCGGGGCCGACGGGACTCGAACCCGCGACCTCCTGCGTGACAGGCAGGCGTTCTAACCAACTGAACTACAGCCCCGCAGGGCTACTGGTGGGCGATGTCCGATTCGAACGGACGACCTTCCCGGTGTAAACGGGATGCTCTACCGCTGAGCTAACCGCCCACCTTGCGCAGGCGATTGTAGCACGGGCCTGCGGCCCTGACAAATTGCTGTACTCGTCCACATGATTGGTGACACTTTCCGGAAAGGAACGCACCCTGGGCATCTTGCAAGGCCTTGAGAAATCGGGACGGTCAGGAGGGGGGTATCAAGAAGGAAGACAGGCACTTAGAGAAGAAGAAACGGCAGTCCAGCTAAGCATCAAGAGTAGGCGTCAGAACTGCCCCAGGCTGCGGGGATTGGCCTTCTTGAGTGTCACCCATCATTCTGAACGAGTACAATTGCCGCCTGCCCACATACAGGCCCGGAACAGCCTTGTCCTAACGATTTACCTCTTCGCGTGTGATCTTCTTGAACCGGTGCGCCAGACGCCATTGTCGGCGCAAACCTGCCTCCTCAAATCGCCGCCGCTCGGTCGGCGTTGCGCAAATCAGCGGCCGAACCGCCTTGGGTTGCCCCTGCGCATCAATCGCCACGAACGTGACATAGGCCGAACTCGTGTGCTGCCGACGACCAGTCAGCACGTTCTCCGCAAACACCTTCACTCCCACCTCCATCGATGTCCGAAACACCCGGTTCACCGACGACTTCAATACGATCAACTCTCCCACCTTGATGGGCGTGCGGAAATCGACGTAATCCACCGATGCAGTGACAACGTGGCTGTTGCTGTGCCGGTGCGCCGCGATAGCCGCAGCAATATCCACCAAATGCATCACCCGCCCGCCCAGGATGTTCCCCAGCGGGTTGGCATCGTTCGGCAACACCACCTCCACCATCTCTGCCTGCGACTCTCGCACCGGCTTGCCCTGCTTACCCCGAGTCCCGCTAGCCTGCCACGGCGGGCTTGCGGGATCGAGGGGAGCTGCGTCGAAGGGTTTCTTCTCGGCCAGCTCACGCCTTGCCTCCCGTCGAGGCTGCCAGGCCGGAGGTTTTGCGGGTGGAGTTCTGCGGCGAGGACGAGAACGTCCCTTCCGTGCTGGTTTGCGTCGCATAAGCTCAGCTCGTTCGGCTGGTGCTGCTTGTGTGCTCCCTAGTTCGAGCCCGGCAGCGGCGCTTCGGGCGATTCAAATACCTCCGCCCGCACCCTCTCAAGTGCCCGCAACACCGGGAACCAAATCCGCATGCTCCCGTCATCGCGCACTTTGTCGCTCGCCAGCCACACCCCGCCCACCTGCTTCCAGCCGCGCCAATCCCACGCGGTCGCCGCCTCCAGCCGCGGCTCTCCTCTGTCTCTGTAGCCTTCTAGAAAGTAGGCCCAGCGGTCAATGCGGCGGGTTTCGGGGTGAATGAAAACCCAGTAGTGGTCGCCCGGTGTCAATCCCACCTGGTCGAACCAAACGTGTACCACATCGTAATTTATGCTCTTCAGTTCTCGCCTGCCGGCGTAGCCCAGGTGCACGCCTGGGTCTTTCAGCTTCATGGGCTGGACGAGCCAGTAGGTGTCGTTGATGTACCGCCCGTAGGCGAACTGGAGTGCTTTCTGCAACTCGTCACCTTCGAGCTTCTTCCCATCCACCCAGGCGTTGCCTGCTCGCGTCTGCACGTTGCAGAGCGTCAGGAACGGCTTGCCTTCGCGTGTCGTGCCCTCCACGCGGTAACGGCCGTCGTAGCGGTCCCAGAGATGCCGAACCGCAGCCACCCGCTGGCCCCCCCGCTCGACCACCCAATCAAACCGCAGGTAGCGGACTCGCGCCCAGGCCTCTGCGCCGCCCAGCGCCTGCTGCATCGCTTCCACGAGCTCAATGGCCTTCGCATCCGAGCCGGCTGGGTCGAACGCTTTTTCGTCCGCCAGGCTCGGTGCCACCAGCAACAACGCAAGCAGGATACTGTCCCAGACTCGCATGTTCCGTTTCATGCTGCCTCGCAGGAAGGGCTCGCGCCCGAGTGAAAACGCATGTACTATACTTAGGTTAGTAGGGCTTTTGCAATCAACCCTCGGTTGACGAGAGACATAATGACCAAATCGCGCCTGGAAATGCTCGAAGAGTCCGCTCGCACCAACCCCCACGATGCCTTCGTACGCTACGGGCTGGCAATGGAATACGCCTCTCAGGGTCGCAGCGACGACGCCGTGGCTACCTTCCGCCAACTCATCGAAAACAAGTCCGACTACACCGCTGCCTACTACCAAGCCGGCGTCCTGCTCGCCCGGCTCAACCACGTTGCCGAGGCGCGCACGATGTTTGAACGCGGCATCGAGGCCGCGACTCGCACCGTGGACTGGCACACCAAGGGCGAACTCGAGATGGCCTTGCACGAGTTGCCTCCCCAGCCGGCGGGCGACGAGTAACAGTCTCGCTAGACCTCTCGAAAAATAAACACGCGAATCAAACGGTCCATGAGTGCGGGAAAGAACGTGCGCAACCCAATTGCCAACCGCAACACCAGCGGTACTACTACTTCCCGCCGCCCGCCCAGCGTCGCCCGCAGCGTCGTCCGCGCCACACGTTCCGCTGAGATTCCACGCCCGATACGCCCCTTATACTTCGCCGTACCGCCGTCATAGTAGGCCCGGTCGTGGAAAGGCGTGCGTACCCGCCCGGGGCAAATCAGCACCACGCGAATACTGTCGCGGGCCAGCTCCATTCGTACTCCGTCGGATAAGGCGTTGAGGGCGAACTTGGTGGCACAATAGCTCGCCATGAATGGGAGCGGGATCCGCCCGGCAACCGAGGAAATGTTCACGATAGTCCCCCGGCCGCGCTGCTTCATGATCGGCACCACCTCTCGCATCGCGTAGGCCGCGCCGAAAAAGTTCACCTCCCACATCTCGCAAAAATGCTTCCAGATCACCTGCTCGTACGGAGCATACATCCCGATGCCCGCATTATTGACCAGCACATCCACCGTCCCAAACTCTTCCACCGTCCGCCCCACCAGCCGCCGCACCTGTTCGGGCTGGCGCACATCAGTCGGCACCACCAGCACTTGCCCCGCTGCTACCCCGAGCGTTTGCGCTAATTCGTTCAACTTCTCTTCGGAGCGCGCTGCCAGCACCAGCCGCGCCCCTTCCGCCGCAAACACGCGCGCAATCGCCGCCCCAATGCCACTTGAGGCACCGGTGATGACCACGACTTGGTCTTGGAGTCGCATAGGATTCCCCCGGCTTGGATTCGGTGCGGTCTGTTCTAGTCCGCTGCCCTCGGCAAGTCAATGAGAAAGCCGCACCCAGCCTGTTATAATCGGGCTGAGCACGAGCAGTTCGAGTTGAGGGCGCGCGCTGCGGGCGCTTTTCTCGAGGCTGCCCGGAACGACCGCACCCGCTTGCGGCCCTGCCGACGGGACGGCCCGTGGGTCTTCTATCACACCGTGGCCCCGTTCCTCTGGCAACGCTGACTGCTCCGTGCCACGGCAGCCGCCTCGGCCGCATCTTACAGATTGGGAGTTCCGCATCAGCTTAGCAGCAAAATCGTCTATAATGGAAGGGACCTCAGGGCGAGCAAAGAAACTGATGAACCTGCCACGGACGCTTGGCCAACTCCGCTCCTCCCCATATAGCGAGGAACGCTATGCCAGCCGCAGCGTGAAGGATGAGATGCGGGAAAATCTCCTGCGGAAGCTGGAGCACAGAGAAGAGCTCTTCTCTGGCATCGTCGGCTACGACGATACGGTAACCCCTCACATCATCAACGCCATTCTCTCAAAGCACAACTTCGTTCTGCTGGGCCTACGCGGCCAGGCCAAGAGCCGCATCCTGCGCGCGCTCACGAATTTCCTCGACGAGGCCATCCCCATCATCGCCGGCTGCGAGATCAACGATAACCCCTATCGGCCCATCTGCCGTGCCTGCCGGTTGTTGGTCGAAGAGCAGGGCGACGCTACGCCCATCGAGTTTCTGCCCCGCGTGTGCCGCTTCGTCGAAAAGCTGGCCACCCCCGACGTCACCATTGCCGACATCCTAGGCGACGTCGATCCCATCAAAGCCGCCCGCGGCGGCCTTGCTCTCTCGGATGAGTTGACCATCCACTACGGCCTGCTCCCACGCGCCAATCGCAGCATCTTTGCCATCAATGAGCTGCCCGACTTGGCGGCCAAAATCCAGGTGGGCTTGTTCAACATCATGCAGGAGGGCGACGTCCAGATCAAAGGCTACCCGGTCCGCCTCCCGCTCGACATCTGCCTGATCTTCACCGCCAACCCTGAGGACTACACTGCCCGCGGCAAAATCATCACCCCGCTCAAAGACCGCATCGGGACAGAAATTCGCACCCACTACCCGTTGACACAAGCCGAGGGCCTCCGCATCACCGCCCAGGAAGCCTGGATCCAGCGCGACGGCACCCGCCACCTCGTGATGCCGGACTACATCCCAGAGATTGTAGAGGAGATTGCCTTTCTCGCCCGCGCGGACAAGAAGATTGACAAGCGCTCCGGCGTCAGTCAGCGCATGCCCATCACCGCGCTCGAAAACGTGGCCAGCAATGCCGAGCGCCGTACCCTGCTCGCCAAAGAACCGAAGGTTGTCCCACGCATCGCCGACATCTATGCGGCCATCTCCTCACTGACCGGCAAGTTTGAACTGGAATACGAGGGGGAGATGCGGGGTGCCGAACAGATTGCCCGTGAGCTCATTCGCAACGCCATCGCCCGTGTCTTCCAAAACCGCTTCCGCGACGCCAACTTGCAGCAGGTAGTGCAGTGGTTTGAGCTGGGTGGCACACTCAAGCTCTCCGATACGGCGTCATCGGCTAAATTGCTCGGGCAACTCCGCAAGATCCAGGGCTTGCTGGAGAGCACCGCCCGCCTGGGCTTGCGCCCCAAAGACGGCCCGGGTGTACTGGTCGCCGCCTGTGAGTTCATCCTCGAGGGCCTTTATGCCCAGCACAAGATCAGTCGCAGCGAAGAGCGCGGCTTCTATGCCGAAGAGCCCAAACCGCAGATGCCGTCCGAGGAGCCCCGCCGCCACCGTCGCTCCTACCAGTAACTCGCTATGCGCTTCACCCGCTACTCGCGCTTCACCGGCACCTGGGCCGACGGCATTGACCTCGACGACCTGTTCTCCCAACTCGCAGACTACCTCCTCCAAAGCGGCTTCCAGAGTTCCTATGGCTTCTACGAGATGGACTTCGAGCGCACGCTCGAGCGACTGCGCGAGGCCATCTTACGCGCCCTTGAAGAAAACAACCTCCTGCCGCCTGACCTGCGACAGCAAATGGAGCAGAACCCGGAACAAGCCGACCAACGGCTCCAACAATTACTCCAACAACTCATCGAGCGGATGGCTGAGGAAGGCTATATCCGCGTGGACGAGCTGCCCACCAAGTCAGTTCTCGAATCCCACCCCGGCCGTGTCGAAGATGACTACCCGGAAAGCTCCTACGCCCGCTTTGAGCTCACTGACAAGGCGCTCGACTTCCTCGGCTACCGACAGTTGAAAGACTTGCTCAGCTCACTCGGTCGGTCGAGCTTCGGTCGGCACGATACGAAGGAGCTGGCCACCGGCGTCGAGGTTATCGGCGCGTCCAAACCCTACGAGTTTGGCGACCACCTGAACCTCGACATCACTGCCACCCTCGGCCACTGCATCAAGCGCCAAATGGCCGCCGGCAGCACCGGCCTCACCTTCCCTCTCGACCTCGACTACCCAGATTTGCAGGTGCACCAGTCCGAATACCAGAGCTCCTGCGCCACCGTGCTGATGCTTGATTGCAGCCACAGCATGATCCTCTACGGCGAAGACCGCTTCACGCCCGCCAAGAAAGTGGCGCTGGCGCTCTCCCACCTCATCCGCACGCAGTATCCCGGCGACTCGCTCCACCTCGTCCTGTTTCACGACTCAGCTGAACCCGTGCCGCTCGCACAACTGGCGCGCGTGCAGGTGGGCCCTTACTACACCAACACCCGGGAGGGCCTCCGTATGGCACGCCAGCTGCTGGCAGCCGAAAACAAAGACATGCGCCAGATTGTGATGATCACAGACGGCAAGCCTTCTGCGTTGACGCTCGAAGACGGCCGTATCTACAAAAACGCCTTCGGGCTCGATCCACTCGTGGTGAGCGAGACACTGAAGGAAGTGGCGCACTGCCGCCGCTCCGGCATCCTGATCAACACTTTTATGCTCGCTGACGACTACAGTCTGGTCCACTTCGTCCACCAGGTCTGCCAGATTGGTCGTGGCAAGGCCTACTTCACCACCGCGCACACCCTCGGCCAGTACTTGCTCCTCGATTACATGAACCGCAAGGCCCGCCACATCCACTAATCTGCTACCCTTCGCGCCGCTCGCAGGCACAAACGCGATTGGCCAGAGCGTGAGGATTTGCTAAGATAAAAGTGGCAATGGTTTTCGACCGCCTCATCAAACTCTTTGGAGGGAAAAGGAAAGTGGCAACTCCGGGGCCAGAAACAAAAGCACCCGAATTCACACTCAACGCATTGGACGGCAAGAAATATTCACTGCCAACGGCACTCGCCCGCGGGCCAGTCCTGGTCGCGTTCTTCAAAGAAAGTTGCCCTGTCTGCCAGTTTACGTTTCCCTTCATCGAGCGCATCTTCCAAGGGGTCAACAGCCAACGTGGAATTCAAATCTGGGCTGTCTCCCAGGACGATGCGCGCGACACGAGTGATTTCGCTAAAGAGTACGGGGTCCGGTTTCCGATTTTGCTCGATGAGGCTGGCTATCCGGTTTCGAACGCCTACGGCCTGACCACTGTGCCCACGCTGTTCTTAATTGAACCCGACGGTAAAATCGCGCTCACCAGTGTCGGCTTCGACAAGAGGGACATCGAGACCATCGCGGCCCGCCTCGGCGAGCGGGCGGGCAAAAGCGTCGTGCCCTTCCGACCCGGCGAAAACATCCCAGATTCCAAAGCCGGTTGAGGCTCCAAAAATTGACGCCGGGACGGCGTCCTCCTGAACCTGCCGAAGGATCGTCCCCGTAGCCAAGGGCGCGAGCGCCGGTACGGGGTGAGAGCCTCCGTCAACCCTAGCTTTAGCTTTCCAGCTCTCGTTCCAGTTCGCGTCGTTTGTGCTTGGGCGGCTTTTTCTTTTTGCTCGGGATGACGCGCCCGGCGGGCGGTCTGCCGAGGACCGCGCGCGCCATCCGTCGTGCTTGCGTGGCGGGATCGTATTTTGTCCGCTTGCGTCGGCTCACAAAAAGCTGGCGGAAGGGTATGGGAGTCGAACCCATCGCCCCGATCCCTACGAACCGGGGCCACCGGCTTTGAAGGCCGGGAGAGTCACCGGACCCTGCACCCCTCCATGGGGATTTGATTATAGCTGAAGAACTCAGGAGGGCGCTGGCGTCTGTGGGAAGCGCTCGTAGAGCTGTGAGGGAACGCAGATCTCATAGTAGCGGCGGTTGGTCCACTCTTTGACCCTTAGTGTCTGCGGCTCGACGCGCGGCACGCACGCCTCCCGGATGATGAGTTTTTCAAAGCCAGTGCCGAGCGGCAGCACACCATAGTGCAGGCGCACGGGCTGTGGTTGGCCCAACAGATCAACCGTGGTCTCTTCCGCCGTCAGCGAAATCTCCTCGCTCAGCTTTTTGAAGCCGTCTTCATTGAGCTCGACGCCGTTGACGTTGTAGCGAATGAGAAACTCCTCCTCTTCTTCGGCGACACCGAGTGCGGGATAGCCTTGGAATAGAAAGACGTTAAAAAGCGGATTGTTGCAAGCGACGAGTCGCCGCGCGAGCTTCGAGCAGCTCGAGAGCTGGTCCGAGAGGTTGATGGCGCGCGAGATCATAATGCGCGTCTCGCCGTCTACCCAGTAAGTGGGCGCCGAGCCGTGGAAAGCAATGCCAAGGCCGAGCTCCAACCGCGGAAGGTCCTGCGCTTCCGCCTTCTGGTTGTAACTCTGCGACACTTGCAGGATTTCTTTGGCCAGACAACAGGCCTTGGCTACCGGACGCTGGAAGGCACGGTTGGCTTCGGTTTCGTAGATAGCCAGGATGAGCGCGTCGCCCTCGATGAACACCTTGGCTGCTGCGTAGCGGTCGAGAATTTTGCGGACCGGTTCGTAGAAATGCAGACTGAAGTGGGTGGCCGGGTTAAGTCCCCGACTCAGCAGTTGCGCCGTGATGCGTGTCGAATCACGGATGTCAGCCTTGACGATCACATGGGTGAGCACACGCTCTGCCTGCTCCCGCTGCTCTTCGGGGAGCAGAAATTCATAGAGTGTGCCGTTTAGTTCCGACACGCGTCGGGTTTTCTCGTCGCTGATGAGATGGATTTTTTCCATTTGGGAGTTGAGGAGATGGAGGTGGCGGGCGTCGTGGCGGAGGTTGGCGAGGTCGCGCACAAAGCGGAGCAGTATCGCCCGCGTGTCGTCGCGGGAAACACGGCGCACGTGCTGGCGCACACTCTCGACCTTTTCCAGCGGAAACTCACGGGTCGAAAACTGTTCGAGGAAAATCTCCAGCTGGTCGCGCTCCTGGCGGTCGAGGACGGCTTTCTTCACCTGCTGCGGGTTGAGCGGTGGGCAAAAGTTTTTGTACACGGGTTTTAGGTAGTAGCTGGCCAGGATGGATTTCAACATGCCGTGCTGCTCGAGCCGTCGGTGGAGCTCATCGAGCAACGCAGCGCGTAAGCTCGCTTTGGCTTTGTCGTCCGCCGGCACGCCCGGGGCGCCGAAGAGTTCGCGCGCATTCGCGGGATTGCAAAGGATGTCGGCCACCCGCGTTTCGTAGCGTTCCCGCATAAAGCCAGCGGTCTGCTCTGCCTCTTCCACGCGGTGCACCATGGCATCGCGTCCATGCCGTGCGCCTGCGAGTTCCTCCCGTAGCTTTCGTGCTTCCTCGTGAATTTCGGCTAGTGGGCGGCGCGAGAACCAGCGGTGAGCGCTCGTACTAGCCCGCTCGAGCTCGGCCAGCCGAGCTTCCAGTTGGCGCACACAGCGGTTCTGCTCCTGCAGCTTGACCCGCAACTCCTCGTGCTGACGCTGCGCCCGGGTGACGTCGGTGTCCCCGGCCAGTTTCAGCACTCGCTCCTTCAGCAGGTCGGCTACCACCGCTACCACACGGTCTTCGCGATCCATGTCTTTGGGGAAATGGCCGAGCATTACGTAGTGTTCGATGTGCACATGCGCATCGCTTGCGTTCTCGAGAAAGACCAGGCGATTCCGCAGGATCGAATAGGTTTCAACAAAGTCATGCCCGAACAAGGCCTGGCGTGTCGTGCGTAGATGGCTCTCTTCCAGCTCTTCCAACAGGCTGAACAGCGACTCCGCCACAGCACGCAAGATGTGGCGCTTGTTGATTTGGAAATCTGCGATGCGGGATCTCAGCCGGAAGCTTTCGACACTGCCTTCAAACGCCAGGCCACCGCGCGTCTGCGCGCGTTCCTTGCAAGCGATGGTCAGCTGGGCAAACTGGCGTTGCATTTCTGCCGTCAGCCACTTGTAGAGACTCAGCCGCGCCAAAACGTCAATCTCGATGTTGTTCTTCTCTTTGGCCTGGGTCAGTGTGGCTTGCAGAAGTTGAAGCAGAGTGCGACGAAAGTCCGCCAGCAAAGCACTACGACGCCGTACGTCGGTCGGATAGAGGTCGCCCAGTTGCGCCTGACTGTGCTGCAGAATCAATTCGAACAGGTAGCGTTGTCCCAGTTCTTGAAAGCGCGGGCTCAAAAACACGTCGTGGCGAACGTTGTCAACGCCAACAGCCAGGCTGGTAAGGGTCAGTTCCGGGGAGTAGGGTTCGAGCGACCATTGCACATGCTTCGCGGCCGCACTCGCATCTCGCCCGAGCATGAAGGATGCGCCACCTTTAACGGGCTGGCTTGACTATAGCAGAGTCACCACAGGCCGAACAAGCGTAGCCAACCCGCCTGCGTGGCAGTAGAATGTCCGGGTCCATGGGTCAATGTTTGCATCTCGATGCCTCCGGCCGGCAGTGCAGGAGGCAAAGCAGCGAAGACCAAGTTTTCTGTTTGGAGCACCAAGCCGGGCGTTCCCGGACTTTCGGCCTCACAGGCTGGCGCAAGTTTGTATTTCGCCTAGCAGCCTTGGTACTGTTACTGCTTTTCGCCTTGCAGAGCTATCTACTGCTGAAAGCCCTCCTCAGCTAGGACTGTTCCGAGGCTCGGGCTTCAGCCCACGATGTCCTCGCCCCCGTCCACACCAATCACATTGCCTGTCATCCAATAGGTGTTGGGATGGACCAGGACCCCGACGGCCGCGGCCACGTCAGCGGGAGTGGTGAGGCGTCCGTGGGGGTTCTTGCGGAGGGCATCCTCCATCAACTTCTCGTTTCTGGGAATTTTGCGCAGCGAAGGCGTATCGGTGACGCCGGCGCGGATGGCGTTGGCGGTGATTCCGTGCGGAGCCAGCTCGAAAGCGAGCTGGCGGATGTGGGATTCCAGCGCCGCCTTGGCGGCTGAAACTGCCCCGTAGGTGGCTAACACCCGCGTGCCACCGGAACTGGTCATCGCAAAGATGCGACCACCCTGGCGCAATAGCGCCCGGGTCACCAAGTCCTGTGCCCAATAGACCAGACTGTGGGCCATCACGTCCAGGGTCATCTCCATCTGCCGTTGCTTCAGGGCCTCGTCTGGCGAGTTGACGAAGTAAGGCTCAAGGGCACCGAAGGAGAGGGAGTGGAACAACACGCGCACGGTTGCGGGCGGCGTAGCACCTTGCAGACGAGTTTCAAGCTCGTCGAGGATTTCTTTCCGCTTCTCTGGGTCGGCGGCGTTGGCGTTGAAGAAGAGTGCCTCGCGGCCACACGCACGGATTTTGCTTACAACCTCTTCCACGTGGGGCAGAGTGGCTTTGCGGTCAAGGTGAACACCGGCGATGTTCATTCCCAGGCGTGCCAGCTCGAGGGCGGTGGCTTCGCCAAAGCCGCTGGAAGCTCCGAGAATCAACGCCCAGAGGTTTTCCCGTGTTTCGCTCATAGGGGGTTTCCCTTCTCCGGTTGTGTTTCTTCGATGCGGATGTGGCGCTCCGTTTCGGACAGGCTCTCGAGGTGGATGCGCCAGTCGGGCACGAGCCCCGATGCGGCTAGCTTTTCCGCCCACTCCACAATCACGATGGTCGGCTCAGCCAAGAAATCTTCCAACCCCAATGTCTCTGTCTCGCTTGGCTCCTCGATGCGATAGAGGTCCACATGATAGACGGTCCTGTGATTGCGAAAGACGTGCACGAAGACGAACGACGGACTGCGCACCTCATTCGCGTCGGCCAGCCCGAGCCCGCTGATGATGCCCTTGACCAGCGTCGTCTTCCCTGACCCGAGCGCACCGTGCAAGTACATCAGTGTCGGCGGGCGCAAACGTGCGGCGAGTTGCCGGCCGAAGGCAAGTGTTGCCTCAGGGGACGACGTAGTAATCTCGGTTGACGTCACGATTCACACGCTCTTCAAGCTCTCGCAGCGCGCGGGGGAAGGCTTGGAGAATGTCGCGTGCGATCAGCGGCGCTTCCCCCATCGCTTCGGCGGCGAGGTCGCCGGCCCGTCCGTGCAGATAGACGCCTAAGCTCAGGACGTCGGCCAGCGGCGTCGAACCGGACTGCGCCAGTAGGCCCGCCAGCAACCCCGTCAGCACATCCCCGGAACCTCCACTTGCCATTCCCGGGTTCCCGGTTGGATTCACGTACACTTGCGCTTCAGGTGTTGCCACCAGGGTACGATATCCTTTCAGGATAACAAACGCCCCGTATTCCTGCGCAAAGCTCCGCGCCACCCCGACGCGAGCGCACTGTACCTCGGCGCTCGTGCTGCCGACCAGCCGGGCCATTTCGCCAGGATGCGGAGTCACAACCAGGACGCGCGCCCGGCGCTCCCGCAGGAGGTCGAGTTGGCCCACCAGCACATTCAGGGCGTCGGCATCGAGCACCAGCGGCAGCTCACATTGACGAACAACGCTGCGCACAAATTGAACAGTTTCGGGATGCTGCCCGAGTCCGGGTCCCATCGCCAGGACGGTCTTGCCCTCAAGAATCTTCGCGAAGCGCCCGTAGTCGAGCGCGCGGCTGGAAATCGTCCCCGCTTCGGTCTCTGCCAGTGGCTCGGTCATAATCTCCGCCACCTGACCCGCTACCACCGGCAGGACACTCTCCGGCGTCGCAACACTCACCAGCCCGGCGCCCGCGCGCAGTCCGGCCAGACCCGCCATCGCCGCCGCGCCGCTTTTCCCGCGCGAACCCGCCACCACGAGCACGTGGCCAAACTCACCCTTATGAGCAGCGCGTGGCCGCCGAAACGGAAACTGGACGAACTGGTGTGCGGTGATGAGATTCAAGAACAGATCGGGATTGTTCTCGTAGAGCTCGGGCGGTGAGCCAATCGAGGCGATGATGAGCTTGCCCGCACGTTCGCAATGAGGCGGGAAGATGTGTCCCATCTTGGGCGCCGTGAAGGTGATGGTGCAGTCGGCCTCGACCGAAACGCCAATCGGTTCTCCACTGTCGGAAGGGAGTCCGGATGGGATGTCCACGGCCAAGACCCGGTAGCCGCTGCGAGCGGCATTGATGCCTTCGATGACGTCAGCCACTAACCCGTGTGCCGGGCCGGCCAGTCCCGTGCCGAGCAGCGCGTCCACAACGACGTCGCAGTCGAGCCAGCGGCTTCGTTGGGCGTGCCAGGTGGCAACGCTCGTGATGGCTTCGACCTTCGCGCCCGTCTTGGCGAGGGCTTCGTAGTTGCTGCGCGCGTCGCCCACCAGGTCGGCGGGGTTGGCAAACAGGGCTACTGCAGGCTCGAACTTCTGCTGGTGTAGGTAGCGCGCCGCCACCAAGCCGTCGCCGCCATTGTTGCCCTTGCCGCAGAGCACGTTGATGCGGCACGCTTGAGGAAATTCACGGCGGAGAGCATCCGCGGTGTGACGGCCTGCGTTTTCCATCAAGGTCAGGCTGGGAATGCCGGCGCGGCTAGAGGAGAGCCGGTCCACCTCAGCCATTTGTTCCGCTGTGAGGATCTTCATCGGGAGTAGCCCCGGCCGGTCACAGCATCCAGCCGCCGCTCACCGTGAGTGCCTGACCGGTGATGTAGCTGGCTTCTTCGCCGAGGAAAAATTTCACTGCGGCGGTCACATCCTCCGCCGTAGGCGGACGCCCCGCCGGGAAGCGCGCGTCGCGGATGCGCCGCGCTTCTTCGACCGTCAGGTTTTTGTCGTCGAGAATCGAGGGGTTGACCACGTTGATGGTGATAGTGTAGCGCGCCTCCTCGATCGCGAGTGAGCGCGTGAAGGCAACCACGGCGGCTTTGGCAGCGGCATAGGCGGAAATCTTGGCCTGGCCGAACGCCCGGTCGGCGCCTACCGCGCCGAGGTTGACGATCCGGCCCCATCGCTGCCGCCGCATCACTGGAATGACCTGCTTGCTCATATAGACCACGCTCAGAAGGTTCGAAGCTAGGATCTGTTCCCACTCCTCGATCGTGGACTCATGCACCGACCGCCAGCCGAACTCGCCGACATTGTTGATCAAGATGTCTATCCGCCCGAACTGCTTCAGTGCAGCCTGCACCAGCTTCTCCGCGTGCTGCGGGCGGGTTACGTCGGCTTGCACCGCCAGCACCTCGACCCCGCAAGCTTGAATCTGCCGCAGCGTGCTCTGCGCCGCGGAACGATTCGACCGGTAGCAGAAAGCCATGCGCGCGCCCTCGCGCGCGAGCGCCAAGGCAATGCTGCGGCCCAGACCCCGCGAGGCTCCCGTAACGAGTGCGACGCGATGGATGAGCGTCAACGAACAACCCTCCTTGCCTGACTTTCTGAATGACAACCGGCAGTATATACCAGGGCCGCTTGGCGACGCACGCGCGGTGCCGAGCTAGCGTGCCCGCACAAGCAGCAGGGTCATATCGTCGGCTTGCTCAGCCGTGGCTACCCAGTGCTGGATTTCATTGAATAATGTCTCCGCCAAGCGCTCGGGGGCCATGCCCGCGTTTTGTCGGAAGATTGCGAGCAGCCGGTCGCTGCTGAACTCTTCGCCGTAGGCGTTTTCCGCTTCTGTCAGGCCATCGGTAAAGGCAATGAGCAGGCTGCCGGGTTCGAGCCGCACCTCGCCTTCTTCGTAGTCCGAGTCCCCAAACACGCCCACGACGGGGCCGCCGACCTCGAGCCGCGTGATCTGGCCATTGCCCAAGACCGCCGGGGGCATATGTCCGGCATTGCAGTAGGTGAGCAGGCGCTTAGCCTCGTCGTAGAACCCGCAGAACAGCGAAGCGTATTTCTCGCTGCTCGTAGTCGCATAGAGCTGCTGATTGAGCCGCGCGACCAGAGCGGCGGGACTCGGTTGCTGGGTGTCGCCGCGAATCGGAACGGCATAGAGTTGGCTCCGCAAGGCCGCCTGAATGGTAGCCATCAGCAAGGCTGCCGAGATGCCCTTGCCGCTGATGTCCCCGATGGCAAAAACCAGCTTCCCGGGGGCAAACAAACCATAATCGTAGTAATCGCCGCTGACCACGCGCGCCGGCCGACAGACGCCGACTACGTCCAGGGTCCTCAGTCGTGGCGTCTCGCGGGGGAAAAGTTGCTGTTGCACTTCGCGGGCAATCTCTAGTTCATTTTCCAGCCGTTGTTTTACCTCCGATTCACGAATGAGTAGCTGGATGGAGCCAGTCATGCGATTGAAGGACTGCGCCAGAGCCCCCAGCTGGTCGGTGGTGGGGAAAAGAATGCGGTGGGAGAAGTCACCGCGCTGTACTGTTTGCGTGCCCTCATAGAGGCCCGTGATCGCACGGGTGATGGAGCGTGTGAGGATGATTCCGGCAATCAAGGCAGCGGATTCCATCAGGAGGAATAGGATGGCGATACCGGTGAGGAGTGTGAACTGCACCAGGGTCAACTCTCCCGGTCTACGGAAGAGTCTTTGATTGAGGAGGGAAGGGCGCGTGATGACCCCTAAGCCGACCGGGATCGTAGTTGGGACCTCGGCGTCCGGGCCCGGCCAGAGTACCGCATCCACTGTTGAGACACCCGAAATCGAGAAATCCAAGCGGTGCGCGGGTGACGGCAAGGTGAGGGTCGAGTGGAGGCGTAGACTTGGCCCCGAAACCGAAACACCGCCCAGAGTTTGTGCCACTTGGTCGAGCCAGCGCGCGTCGAGGGGAAGTGAAAGGATAAGCCAAAGCCTACCTTGCGAAAGCTCCACTGGCAAAGCAGACCGGATGAACAATTGCTCACCGGACTTGATGAGGCCGTGAAATTCCGCCTGCAACCACGGCGGGAGAGAGAAGGTCGATTCATCGCGTCCTCTGCCCAGCGCGCGCATTGTTTTCTTGTCCCAGAGAGCGTCGCACGCCAAGCCTGGCGTCTCCTGCCGCAGCAAGGAGCACGCAGTGGTCAGGAAGTTACGGAGGCGCTCACTGGAAGGCGCGGCGCCCTCCATGCGCTGCCGCAGATTGATGGAGAGGATGCGATTGGCAGCCGCGAGGTGTTCAGCCTGCTGCTGTATTTGGTTGCTGACAAGGTAGGTAGAGAACTGTCCGTAGACGAGGTAGGCGGTGAGGCCAATCATACCCACGATGAGGATAATGGGGACAACTGCGATGAAGATGTAGATCACCAGCAGGCGGTTGCGGAGGCGCCAGAGCAATCGCTGCCGCCACGGGACGAGAGCGCGCCATCCCAGGAAGACAAGTAAGACGAGGGCCAGCAGGCCGAAGAAAAAGCGCCAGCCGGCAGCGCCGCTGAGCGTGGCCGCCACAAACCCGACCAAGGAAAAGAAGGAAAGGATTGCACCCCAAGCAGCTTTGGAATGGGGACGCCACTTCTCAGCCAGTGGAGACATCAGGAGTCACACCCAGTTCGACTCGATGCCGGAGAGAAAAAGTGGCAGAAACGTTTTCCGGTGTCAATGCGCCGCGGGTGGCATCGGCCCCTGCGGCCGGTCCGGGTTACCGTGGGCAAGCCGGCTGTGCCGTATCCCGTAGGCGAAGTAAATGAGCAGGCCAATGACCATCCAGATCACCAGCCGCCGCCAAGTTCCCCACGGCAGTCCCACCATCAGATAGAAGCAGGAGACCACGCCCAGCAACGGAATCCAGGGAACCCAGGGGGTTTTGAACGACCGAGGAATGTCCGGCTGGGTATAGCGCAACACCCAGACACCCCCGCAGACCAACACGAAAGCGAACAGGGTGCCGATGCTGACCAGTTTTGCCAGTTCACCGATGGGAAACAAGCTCCCTGTGATGGCTACGACCACTCCTGTCATAATCGTCGTGATGTAGGGAGTGCGGAAGCGGGGGTGGACTTTACTGAACACTTTTGGGAGCAGCCCATCACGCGCCATAGTCCAAAAAATGCGCGGCTGGCTAAGCAGCATCACCAAAATGACCGAACTCAACCCGGCGATGGCACCAATCTTGACAATGGGGCGGAGCCAGACCAAGCCGGTGGCATTGATGCCCACGGCGATGGGGTCGGGGACGTTCAGTTCGCTGTAGTGCACGATCCCGGTCAGGACACCTGAGACAATGATGTAGAGCACGGTACAAATCAGCAGGCTACCGATGATGCCGATGGGCATGTCGCGTCGCGGATTGCGGGCTTCCTGCGCCGCCGTGGACACCGCGTCAAAGCCGATGTAGGCAAAGAAGATCACCCCAGCCCCGCGCAGCACCCCGCTCAAACCGTAGGAGCCAAATTCTCCCGTGTTGGGGGGGATGAACGGCTCCCAGTTGGCGCGGTTAATGTAGGCCACGCCGACCAGTGCGAACGTAATGACCACCGCCAGCTTCAGGATAACGATGGCGGTGTTGACGTTGGCCGACTCCCGGATGCCCACGACCAAGAGGGAGGTCACGAAAAGGATGATGAACAGCGCCGGCAGATTGATCAGACCTGTTGCTTGCGTGCCATCCGGCAAAGCAACTGTCTGGAACGGGCCGGCGGTCAGGCGCGCTGGGAGGTGAATCCCGAAGTCACGCAGAAAGCTGACTACATACCCGGACCACCCAACCGAAACGGTGGCCGCCCCCAACGAGTATTCCAGAATCAGGTCCCAGCCGATGATCCAGGCCAGGAACTCCCCCAGGGTGGCGTAGGAATAGGTGTAAGCGCTGCCGGCGATGGGGATCATGGAGGCCATCTCAGCGTAGCAGAAGCCCGCGAACACGCACGCCAGACCCGCCAGGATGAAAGAAAGCACAATCGCCGGGCCTGCGTGGGCCGCGGCCGCCTGCCCGGTCAAGACGAAGATGCCGGCGCCAATGATGGCACCCACACCCAGCATCACCAGGTCAATGCGGCCCAGGGCGCGTTTCAGGCCGTGCTCGGTGTCAGCGGCTTCCTGTTGCAGTAGGCTTAGGGGCTTGGTGATAAACAGGCGACTCGCCATTCTGCCTCCACATGTTCTGGTGTGTTAGGAGATTGCCGTTGAGAATGTACGCCTCCCGCTGTGCGCTGGCTTCCGCCATCGGGACTTAGTTGAGACGCCCGAGCGCCTGGCGGAATTCCGCCAACCGCTGGGGAATATCCTGCGCCTGCATCCAACCGCTGATAACCGCCACGACGTCAGCGCCCGCTTCGATCACTTGGGCTGCATTCGCCGGCGTAATCCCACCGATAGCCACCAGCGGCTTGCGGACACACCTGCACACGTCTCTTAGACGCTCCAAGCCGACTACACGTTCCGCCTCAGCTTTCGTCTTGGTCGGGAAAATGGGCCCGAAGGCCACGTAGTCGGCCAGTGTGGCGTCGGCAGCCTCCACCTGGGTAGGGGTGTGCGTGGAAATCCCGATCAGCTTTTCGGGCCCGAGCAGAGTACGCGCTGCCGCGACCAGCAGGTCCTGTTGGCCCAGATGGACACCCGCAGCGCCCGCCAGCCAAGCCACGTCGGCGCGATCGTTGACCACCACACGCAGAGAGGGAGAAACGTGAGAGAGGAGCTCTTGCGTCTCGGAGAGAAACTGGCGTCCCGGTGCCTGCTTGGCCCGGAATTGAATCAGGGTGACCCCCGCCTCTCGTAGTGTTCCTGCCAGATGCGCAAGCGTCAGCTCCGGTCGAAGCGAGCGGTCGATTATAGCGTAGAAGCGCGGCAGCACAAGAGACATTTTCAGGCGAGGTGATTGCGGAGGAACCGGCTCATAAAGTGGGTGTTGTAGTGACCCGCTTGAAAGTCCGGGTCGGCTACGATCTTGCGGAGGATGGGGATGGAGGTTTGGATACCTTCCACAACGAACATCTCCAGCGCGCGCTCCATGCGCCCCAGCGCCTCCCGGCGGTCTTTGCCGTGGGTGATGAGCTTGGCAACGAGGGAGTCGTAGTAGGGCGGAATGACGGCTTCGGCGTAGGCTGCCGTATCCACGCGCACGCCGGTTCCGCCTGGCGTGTGGAACGCAGTGACGCGACCGGCAGAGGGGTTGAAGGTTTCCGGGTCTTCGGCCACGATGCGGCATTCAATGGCGTGGCCGCGCAAGTGCAAGTCAGGCCGCGAAATAGCGCTCAGGGCAACACCGCCCGTGAGCTGAATTTGTGCCTTGATGAGATCAATCCCCGTAACCATTTCCGTGACGCAGTGTTCGACCTGGATGCGGGTGTTCATTTCGATAAAATAAAAATTTTGCTTCTCGTCCATCAGGAACTCGACAGTGCCCGCGTTGGTATAGCTGATCGTGTGCAGGGCCTTGACCACTCGGCTGCCCATCTGCTTGCGCCGCTCGGCGTCCACGGCGGCCGAGGGCGACTCTTCAACTAGCTTCTGATGGCGCCGCTGGATGGAACACTCGCGTTCCCCGAGGTGCATCACCTCCCCGTGCTGGTCGGCCAGGACCTGGAACTCGATGTGGTGCGGCCGGTCGATGAATTTTTCCAAGTAGACGTCCGCCGTACCAAAAGCCTGCTCGGCTTCCACCTGGGCCATTCTGAACAGCGGCGCCAACTCTTCCGCCCGGCGTACCACACGCATGCCTTTGCCGCCCCCGCCAGCCGCCGCCTTGATCATCACCGGGTAGCCGACGGTACTGGCCAGCCGCGCGGCTTCTTCCTGGGTGGCGACGACGCCGTCGGAGCCCGGTAAGACGGACAAGCCAGCCCGTGCCATCTCGCGCCGCGCCAGCGATTTCTCCCCCATCAGGCGGATGTGGGAGGAGTGCGGCCCAATGAACGTGAGGCCGGAGGCTTCGCAGACTTCGGCGAAGTTGGCATTTTCAGCCAAGAAACCGTAGCCGGGATGGATGGCGTCGGCGCCGGTGATTTCGGCAGCGCTGATCACCTGCGGGATGTTCAAGTAGCTATCGGCGGCGCGCGAGGGGCCAATGCAGACCGCCTCGTCGGCGAAGCGGACGGGGAGTGAGTAGCGGTCGGCCTCGGAATAGACGGCCACCGTCTTGATGCCCAGCTCCTTGCAAGCGCAGATAATGCGGAGGGCAATTTCGCCGCGATTGGCAATGAGGATTTTTTTGAACATCCTGAGTCGCTCGCGTCTCCGCCGCTGCCCAGACGAAGCAGCGAGTCCTATTGCTTACGGGCGGGGCGGATGGCGAACAGGGATTCGCCATACTCGACCGGCTGACCGTTCTCGAGGTAGATGCGAACGATTTCGCCGGCCGCGTCGGCCTCAATCTCATTCATCAATTTCATCGCCTCAATGATACAGAGCACCTGGCCCACCTCGACCGTATCGCCCAGCTTGACGAATGGGGGTGCATCCGAGGCGGGAGCGGCGTAGAACGTGCCCACAATGGGGGACTTAACAACATGTGACTTGCCCTCTGCCACCTCTTCGGCGCTCACGGGCGGGGCCGGACTGGGTGCCGACTCCGTGGCGTTGGTGTCGGCAGCAGGGGGGAAAGCCTCAACCACGTGGGCCGGGGGCGGTGCAGGAGTATGCCCCCGGCGCTTGATGCGGATGCGCACGCCCGCGCGCTCGAATTCGAACTCCTCCAGCCCGCGCTGTTCGAGCAAGTCAATGAGTTCATGCACCTGCTCGAGCGGCAAGGGATTGCTCGGCCTCGCTTGTGACTTCTTGGCAGCGGGACGCGCGGATTTCTGAGTCTTCTTTTTCACAGAGCGATGAGTCCGTGCGGGGTGGGCGTCAGGCGTTCGGCCCCGCCGGGGCGGACGACGACAACGTCCTCGATACGGATGCCGCCCCAGCCGGGCACGTAAACACCTGGCTCGAGCGTGACCACGTGGCCGGTGGCCAGCCGCGTACCCACGCCGTGTCCCAGCCGCGGCTCTTCGTGAATCTCCAGTCCTAGCCCGTGGCCTGTGCCGTGAATGACATAGCGGTCAACGCCGTAGGTTTTCAGAGTCTGGCGCGCAGCAGCATCGACCTGCCGCGCCGGCACACCGGGCCGCACCGCATCAAAAGCGCGCTGCTGCGCTTCGCGCACAGCCGCGTAGAAACGGCGGATGCGGGCAGAAGGCTTTCCCAGGTACACCGTGCGGCTCATGTCGCTGCAATAATCTTTAAGTATAGCACCCAAGTCGAGTACGACCAATTCATTTTTGGCCAAACGTTTTGAGGAGGCACGGGCGTGCGGCCAGGCAGCGCGCGGTCCCGAGGCCACGATGGTTTCGAAAGCAGGCGCGCTGGCACCCGAGCGTTTCATCCGGTACTCAATCTCTGCCGCGAGGTCGAGTTCCCGTACGCCGGGACGAATCAGCGGCAGCACTTCGGCAAAAACCTGGGAGCTCAAGCAAACAGCCCGACGGATTGAGGCAATCTCGGTCGCGTCTTTGCGGGCGCGCAGACCTTCAACCAGGTTGGCGGTGGGGATGAGGCGGGTAGGTGTCTTGAAGGCTTTGCGTAGCTGCTGGCAGGCGGCGAAGGCCAGCCGCGGTGCCTCGAAGCCAACCTGCTCTGGGCGCTCGGAGCGCAACCACTCCGCGGCAGCCGCGAGCAGCGAACCGGTTGTGACCAACACCTGTGCGCCCCGGACCTCGCGGCGCGCCTGGGTGCAGTAACGGCCATCGGTGAAGAGCACAGCACGCCGCGAGGTGACCACCAGCAGTGCGGTGCTGCCGTGAAAATTCGTGAGGTAGAGAACGTTGGGCAGATGCGAGACCAGCAATGCGCCCAAGCTGGCGTCGCGGAGCCGTTGCCGTAGGCGTCGCAGGCGTTTGTGCCAGGGTGTCATCCGATTCCTCACTGCTCGAGCCGGGCCAGAAAAAAAGTACGGGGAGGAGAATCGCTTCTCCTCCCCGGCAGAGGTCTTTTTCCTCGGACTCCTAGCTCGGCACGATGCGCGGGGTGATGAAGAACAGCAGCTCCGACGAGCGCGTGCTCACGCTCGTGCGTTTGAAGAGGTGGCCGATGATGGGCACACTGCCCAGGAACGGCACCTGGTTAACCTCATAGGAGGTTTCCGTGGTCATCACGCCGCCAATCACCACCGTGCCGCCATCGTTGATCAACACCTGTGTGGTGGCCTGTTGCGTGTCCAAGGCGGGGATGCCATTGATGCGGGGGATACCGGGGTTGATGGCGGTGTTCTCGACGTTGACGTCGAGGAAGATGGTACCGTCCTTTGTGATGTGGGGTGTGACCTCGAGCTTGAGCACGACGGGCGTGTACTGCACGGTGACGGTTTGCATCACCGTCGTCTGTATCGGGATCTGCGTACCTTGTTGCACGGTAGCCAGAACGTTGTTCTGTGTGATGACGCGGGGCTTGGAGAGCAACTTGCCGACGCCCCGCGCCTCGGCCGCGGTGATGATCAGGTCGAGCGCCAGGTTCTGGGAGCGGTGGGCAATGGTGAAGCCGGCCCCGGCGGCGATGTCCACGGTGGCCGGGAAGCTCGAGACGAGGGGAGGGGCGAGGGTACCCGCGGTCGTAAACGGCGGCACGGGCACGCCGGGCCCGCCTTCGATTCCGCTGTCGCCGATGGTAGTGGCGCCGCCGAAGGCGGTGCCCGCCCCGCCACCGCGCGTGAAGGCGGTGGAGAAGGCCAACTGCGAACCGATTTCGCGGGCAAAGGAGCGGGTGGCGGTGACGACGCGAGCCTCAATTTCCACCTGGAGCGACTTGCGGTCGAGTTGCTTGATAATGTTGTCCATTTGCGGGAGCACCTGGGGGATGTCGCGGATGATGAGAGTATTGGTGCGTTCGTCGGTGATAATCTCGCCAACCTGGGAGAGGAACTTGCGGAGAACCTGTTCCATATCGCTGGCCTTCGCGTAGCTGAGCTCGCGGGTTGTCGTCACCGGCTGGGCGGCTTCGGCGCGGACGCGAGCCAGGTCGCGCCGATCCTCCTCTTCCCGCTTGAGGGTCGCGATAGCGGCAATGCGCAAGACATTGCCCTCGAGTTGACAGCCGAGGTTGTTGTTTTTGAGCACGATGCTGAGGGCTTGATCCCAGGGGACTTCATCGAGCACCAGGGTGACGGCGCCGCTGACGGCGGGGTCGAGGACGATATTAAACCCGCTGATGGCGTGGATCAGGCGAAAGAAATCCTTTAGATCCACATCCTTGAGGTCGACCGAAATCGGCTCGCCCGTGAAGGGGGTGCGAGGACACACGTGCTGGGCCGCAACGGTGGGAGTGGGAGTAGGGGCAGGGGCGGGGACCTGGGGGAGCTGGGGCACCTGGGCCTCGACTGCGGGAACTTCTTTGGCGGCTTCCAGCAGGGGTGGGTTGGGCTGCGGGGTAGTAGGCGCGGGAGCGTCAGGAAGTTCTGCGGCTGCCTGCGCAGGAACGACTGGGGCCAGAGAAGCCAGTAGAACCGGTGTCTGGGGGCGAGGCTGCGGCTCGGCAGCCAGCACCGGCACGTCCGGGGCAGTGTGGAAGAGGGTGAGCTTGAGACCGCGGGGCACCACCTTGATGTCATAGGAAACCGCCTCGCGCAGGTCTACCACCACGCGCGTCACCGGCGGCACTGCCTGGAACTGTGCGGTGCGGACGCGGAGAACCGCCTCGGCATCAACCGGGATCTGGCGCCGGCGGCCGAGGAGAATCGTCTGGGGCAGGTCCACCACCAAGCGCGCGGGGTGGCTGAGCATTTGGGTCTGGTAGCGCAGCGGCCCACTGGCATGGACCCAGACGGTGACGGCTTCGGCGCCTTTCTGTACCGACACGGTGCGCACCCGTGCGGCCTGCGGTTCCGGCGCACGCGCCGCCTGCGCCTGGCTCGCGCCCGGCGTGGGCAGAGATGGTTCATCAGTGGCCGGGCTACTGAGCCCTGCCACGAGCATCGCCCCGAGGAGAAAGGGGCTCACCAGCTTGACCTTCATTGTGTCGCTCCTGCAGGCGAGATCATTGCTTTCATTGCCTCCTGCTCGGCGTGCGGAAAACCTGCTCACTCCCCGCAGTCGCCCTCAGTTGCTTCACTACCTGACGCTCATAGGGCCGGCCAAAAGCATCGAATGTACGTTCTTTGAAAATGACGTAGTCTTTGTGAATTTCGGCCACGTAGCCATTGAACAGCTCATCTCGCTCGCGCAGGAAGTAGGCGGGCTTTTTGTTTGGCACGGTAACGATCGCGATGCGGTCCGTGGGGGTGAGCACAATGCCTTCCAAACGGATTTGGCCGATCAGCAGGCCGGGCTTGCCGGGCGGCAAGGCCTGGGTGAGCTGGTCAGCACGCACCAACAAGCTCCGGAAGGGGTCACGGCGGCCAGGCGCGCGCGGCCGCCGGGCCACTGCGGAGCCGGGCTGGGCTTGTGCGGGCGGCGAGACCTGTGGCCGGGGGGGAGCTTGAGCGGGGCTGGGCGGCAGCGGCTGGGCCAGCACAGCGACTGCCGCGAGGGCGACGAAGAGAGTCATCCCTGCGACGCTCCGGGAGGCTGTGCGAGCTACACGGGAGTCGGTCATGGCGTCCTCTTTCCCTCGGCCATAGCCTGCTCCGCTTGGGGAAGCAAGTAATAGTAGGTGGTCAACACGCAGATGCCAGCGACCGAGGTATCAGGGGCGTAGTCGTACTTCTGGCCACGGCCGCGTGTGGTTTGGACGGCGTCCAGTCTCAACTCCGTAACGTTGACGACGCGAGACATCTGGCTAAGGCGGTTATAGAACTCAAGCAGGCTGTAGTAGGCCCCATCGATCTCAATCTCGATGGGCATTTCGGCGTAGCCTTTTTCAGGCTGGGGCACGATCTCTTTGGCGGTCAGGCGGCGGATGGTGATGCGGGAGTTGACGGCCGCCTCCTGCACCGAGCGCATAAAGTCGTCGGTGCGCTTCTCATCGGGGAGGACGAGCTTGCGGCGCTCCAGCTCCCGCTCGAGATTTTGTATTTTGTCTTCCAACTCTCGGCGGTGCTTATCGCGATTCCGCAAGATGGTCACCTCACCGCTCAAGCGTTCGCGCTTTTCCACCTCGACTTTGAGCTCCTCGCGCTTTTGTTTCACCGGCGATAAGCCGTACATCTCGCCGACAAGAAACACGGCCACGGCGACGCCAAAGAAGATCAGGGTTTGGAAATACCAGGGAAGCTCGCGGAAGCGTAGCGCCATCGTAGTTCCCCTAGGTGCGCCCCGCACTGGTGGGCGTTTCCGATGTGGTCTGTTCAGATTCCGGCAACACGAAGTCGCAACTCAGCGAAAAGGTGTAGTTCTCGACGTTGGGATTTTGGGTAGACTGCACCGCTTCTTTGATTTCGATATTTTTGAAGAAGCCCGTAGCTTTCAAGTTGGTGATGAAGTTGGCGAGGGCGTTGACCGAGCCCGCCACGCCTTCCAGGGTAATCTTGCCACCACGCTGCTCATCGAGGCGCGTCAGCCAGAGGGTTTCGGTCTGGTTGACGGTGCTCCCGATGGCGTCCAGCAAGTTCGCCGGTCCTGTCTTTTTGCTCTCCAGCTCCTTGATGACGCTCTGCAGGGTTTCTAGGTCGCTCTTCTTTTTCTGAGCCTGCTGGATTTTCACCTCCACGTCCTTCAAGCTCTCTTTCTCGGCCTTGAGCGTAGTAATCTTCTCTTTGACATTGCTGATCTCGCTCTTGGTGGTGGAGTAGTCATAGTACAGAAGTAACAGCGCGGCCAGGAGCGGGATCACAAAGAGCCCCAGTTGGAGGGTGCCGGCGATGGCGATGCGGCGCTTGACCTTAGGGCGGGGGCGTCCGAGAAGATTGATGCGAATCATGCTTGCTCAAAGCTCCTCAGGGCCAGCCCGACGGCGACCGCCAGCCGGGGCTTGACCTCATCGATGTATTCATCACTAAACTTGGCGGGGCTGTAGCGGATGTTGCGGAAGGGGTCGAGTTCGTCGACGTTGACCTGGAACTCGTCCCGCATCAAATCCAGCAAGCCCGAGACGCGGGCCGAGCCGCCGGCGACGAAGAGGTGGTTGATGGTTTCGCCGCTGGCGCTGGCGCGGAAGAAGTCGAAGGTTTTCTGGATTTCCAGGGCGAGGATCTCCGACACCGAGCGGAGCACCGCGGTTTTCTGTTCCTCGGAGACGGTGGCGATGGCTTGTCCGCGCTTGAGATTTTCCGCATCGTCGAAGGTGAGTTCCAGCTCTTTCTGGAGGGCGTCGGTGTAGGAGTTGCCGCCGACGGAGACGTCGCGGGTGAAGAGGGGGACGCCGCCGCGGATGATGTTAATATTCATCACGCTGGCGCCGATGTTGAGCAGGGCCACGGTGAGGGCAGGTTCCGGCTCGTAGTTGAACTCGTAGGTATTCTGCAAGGCGAAGGCATCGACGTCGACGAAGGTGGCGGTACGTCGGGCCTGGATCAAAGCATTGGTGTAGTTGGAGATTTTTTCTTTCTTCACCGCCACCAGGAGGATGTCGACCTGGTCACCCATGGGGGTGACCTCGAGCACCTGGTAGTCCAAATTGACGTCAGCAATGTCGAAGGGGATGTACTGGCCCGCATCGGCGTAGACTTGGTCGTAGAGTTCGTCCTCGGGCAAGTTGTCCATGGTGACCCGTTTGATGATGACGGAATGGCCGGAGACGGAGGTGGCGACATTCTTGCTTTTGATCTTTTGTTGGTCGAAGATGCGTTCGATGGCAGACGAGACCGCGAGGGCGTCGATGATGGCGCCATCGACCAGGGTTTCCGGCGTCAAGGCTTCCAAGCCGACATTGGTCAGCTCGTAGCCTTCACGCGCCTTCTTGAGATCGACAACCTTGACGGCGCTGGAGCCGATATCGAGGCCCACCACCGGCTTGCTTTTCTTGCCTCCGAACAGTGCCATGGGGTGCCTACCTCTTTCCTCGCCGGAGATTTTTCGCCCGGCTGATTTTGCGTTCCATCCAGCGGTCCAAGACGGTTTTCTTGAACTTCCAGCGATTGCCCAGCTTGAAGGCTGGGATCTTGTCCTGGTAGACATACCGGTACAGCGTGTCGGGTGAGATGCCCAAGTAGTCGGACGCCTCTCTGATATTCATTACTTCGCGGAGAGCAGCCATTCGTGATCCCTCTGCCCGCCGCCGTTTCTGGTAGCGCGGGGCCGAGAGCTAACAAGCTGCGCAAGGGAAGGCAGCAATCCCCAACTTTCCTCTACTTTTGTAGGGAAAAGCTGGTTGGATGTCAAGCTTTTTTTTGTTTCTGTTGGTTGTTATGCCGCTTTTTCCGCGGGGCCTTGGCCGGGCTAGGGTAATTCCCCTAGCGAGCTGTGCCTTGGGCGGCACCAGCGGCGGGCGGGGATTAGTCGAGGCCGAGCTGGCGCCAGCGTTGCGCGACGCGTCGCTTGATTTCCGGGTCCATTTTGATCTCGTCGGGCCAGGGGCCACGGGTGTAGCCCTCGCCGGGCCACTTGCGGGTGGCGTCGATGCCCATCTTGGAGCCGAAGTCGGGCAGGCGGGCAGCATGGTCGAGCGTGTCGACGGGGCCGAGAGTGAACTGGATGTCGCGTTCGGGGTCAAGGGCGCAGAGCGCTTTCCAGACGACCTCACGCGGGTTGTGGACGTCGACGTCGTCATCAACCACGACCAGGCACTTGGTGAACATGGCCTGGCCGAGCGACCAGATGGCATTCATCACCTTGCGCGCCTGGCCGGGATAGGACTTGCGGATGGAGACCATCATCAGGTTGTGGAAGATGCCCTCGGCGGGCATGTGCAGGTCGACGATCTCCGGGTACTGCAGTTTGATGATGGGCAGTAGGATGCGCTCGATGGCGTGGCCCATGAAGTAGTCCTCTTCCGGCGGCGGGCCGACGATGGTGGTGAGATAGATGGGATCTTTGCGGTGGGTGATGCAGGTGATGTGGAAAACCGGGTAGTCGTCGGCGAGCGAGTAGTAGCCGGTATGGTCGCCAAAGGGGCCTTCGCGGCGGAACTCGTTCAAGTCCACGTAGCCTTCGAGAACGATCTCGGCGTTGGCAGGGACTTCGAGGTCCACGGTTTCACACTTGACCAGCTCGACCGGCGCACGGCGCAAAAAGCCGGCGAACAACAACTCGTCCAGGTCAGGTGGGGCCGGGATGACGGCCGAGAAGACCGTAGCCGGGTCGGAACCGATGGCGCAGGCAACTGCGAGCTTGCCAGTGCCGAATTTCTTGCGCGCCCGGCGGAAGTGCTCGGTGCCGTGCTTCTGGGTTTGCCAGTGCATGGCGGTGGTGCGCGCGTCGAAGACCTGCATGCGGTAGGCGCCGACGTTGCGCTTGCCGGTGTCGGGATTTTTGGTAAAGACGAGCGGGAAGGTGATGTAGCGCCCGGCGTCCTGGGGCCAACACTGGATGATAGGAAAATCGAAGAGAGAAAAATTATCTTTGTTGATGACCTGCTTGCAGGGCCCGCCGCGGACGGTTTTGGGAAAAAACGAGCCCATCTCGGCGAGCTTGGGTAACATCTTGATTTTGTCCAGCAGCCCTTGCGGCGACTGAAAATCGAGGTAGCCCGAGATGCGGTCGGCAACCTCCTGCAGCGAGTCAACCTCGAGCGCCAAGCACATCCGGCGATGGGAACCAAAAAGGTTGATGGCGAGCGGCGTCTGGTAGCCCTTGACGTTCTCAAACAGCAACGCCGGCCCGCCGGACTTCGTTACCCGGTCGGTGATTGCGGCGACCTCGAGCTTCCAGTCGACCTCGGCACGAATGCGTTTCAGTTCGCCTTCTTTTTCCAACCGCGTCAGAAACTCCCGCAGATCCTTGTAAGCCACTTCCCTTCCCTCCGCGATCAACCTTGCTGGTAATTCCGAGATTGGGCGCTCGATTATGGCAGGTCGCCCGCACCCTCGCAAACGGCATTACGGGAACGGATGGCGTCGGATCGAGACGGAAGACGTCGCAACGAGGGCACTTACAGGGCCCCCCGCAGCAGCTTGTAGGAGGCAACGAACAACACCGCCGCCAGAATCCGCCGCAGCCACAGCCCCCGCAACCACCGCGCCCCCAGCCGCGACCCCAGCAAGCCCCCGGCAAACGCCGCCACCACCAGCGGCAGCAGACCCCGCCAGTCCAACCGCGTCCGGCTCAGATGGCCGTAGAGGCCGGCAGCGGAATTCACAAAGATGAACGCCGCCGAAGCCGCCGCCGTGCGCTTCACGTCGGCCCAGCGCAGCAGCAGCACCAGCGGAGAGAGGAAAATTCCCCCGCCGACGCCCACAATCCCCGACAAGTAGCCGATGCCTGCGCCCACCGGCAACGCCACCCCCCTCCGTGGCGGCGCCAGCCAGCTTTCATCGCGCGCACTCGCCGCCTGCAGCGCCAGCCGCACCGCCGCAAATACCAACACCCCGCCCAGCAGCAGGCTGTACACCCGCACCGAAACCTGCGTCAGCCCCCCCAGAAACGCCGCCGGAATCGAGGTCACCACAAAGGGCACCAGCAACCGTCGGGAAAAATGCCCCGCGCGCCAATAGGTGAGAAACCCTGTCCCCGCCACCAGCAGGTTCAGACACAGCGCGCTTGGCGCCATCTGCGCCGGCACCACCCCAAACAGCGCCATCACCGCCAGGTAGCCCGAAGCGCCCCCATGCCCCACCGACGAGTACGCCACCGCCACCAGAAAAAACAGTGGCGCCAGCAGCCACCAGTTCTCAAATGCCATGAGCGCCGAGTCTAAGCGAGCCCCGCAGCCAAAACAACCACTCTCCTAATTGGTGGCACCGGCTGGTGGCACCGGCTGGTGGCACCGGCGTCCCGCCGGTGTCTTGCCACCGCAGGTCCTTGCAACGCCGCCCACCTCCCCTGAAACGCCCCTGGAGGGCGCGTTTAGGAGTTTGGGGGGGATGAGTTCGTGGCGGGATTTGGTGCGGATTGCCCGTCCTCGGCCAGGGCTTCCCAGGATGGGCTAGCGGGCAAGAATCTCAGTGCCTCAGTGCCTCGGTGGCGCTCTGCCTCTTGCCTCTCTGCTTCTTTGCCTCAGGAAGGGAGCGGGAGACGGGAATCGAACCCGCGACATCCAGCTTGGGAAGCTGGCGTTCT
>JBHIAG010000003.1:0-51665 GCA_046758465.1 Terriglobia bacterium
CGGCGTTGACGCCGGTCGGAACTTTCTCTAGCATACCCTTCCGGGATTCGCGGCGGGCGTTTCCCACGCCATGTCCTTGCCTCAGTTCAGCCAACCCATCATCGAAATCCGCAACCTCCGCAAGGTTTACGGCAACCGAGCTCGGACCGTCGTCGCACTGGATGGCATCAATTTGACTGTTTACCGCGGCGAAGTGCTGGGTTTGCTCGGGACTAATGGCGCCGGTAAGACTACCACGCTCGGCATCCTCACCACCCGCATCAAGCCCACCTCGGGCTGGGCGCGCGTGGCTTCGATTGACCCCGTTGAACAACCCATCGAGTTGAAGAAAATCATCGCGGTTGTGCCCCAGCAGATGAACCTCGACCGCAGCCTCCGCGTCCGCGAGAACTTGCTCTTTCACGCCGAATACTTTGGCATTCCCAAGGCTGTGCGCCAGCAACGCGCTGACCACCTGCTCACCTGGTTGCAGTTGCGCGAGCGCGCCGACGACAAAATCGACCACCTCTCCGGCGGCATGCGCCAGCGCCTGATGATTGCCCGTGCCCTTATGCACGAGCCGCAGATCCTCTTCCTTGACGAGGCCACGCTCGGCCTCGATCCCCCCTCCCGCTTGCTCATTTGGGACAAGATCCGCGAGTTGCGTCAGCAGGGACTCACCATCATCCTCACCACCCACTACATGGAGGAAGCCGAGGAGTTGTGCACCCGCGTCGCCATCATCGACCAGGGCCGCATCCTCGCCCTGAACACTCCGGGCGAGTTGAAGCGCCTGCTGCCGGGCGGCGAAGTCATTGAGCTCGAGTTCCGCCAGGCGCCGCCGGACATTCTCGACCGACTGCGTGGCGTGGACAGCCTGGTCCGCGCCGAACGCGACGGCGCACGCGTCCGTCTCTACGTGGGTTCGTCCGGGCAGGCCCTGCCGCGCGTCATGCAAGCCCTCGACACCCAGGTGCACGAACTCCTCCACGTCCACCTCGCCCCCGTCACCCTCGAAGACCTCTTCATCTACCTTACCGGCCGGGGACTGCGCGAATGAACTGGCGCACCTTCCTAGCGCTGCTGCACCGCGACCTCGTGGTCAGCCTCCGCGACCTGTTTTCCTTCCTCGTGCGCACCCTCGTCCAGCCGGCCTTCCTGGTGGTCATTCTGGGCAACGTGATGCCGCGCCTCGGCCTGGTCGCGCCTGACCTGACCACCATCATGCTCCCGGGTATTATTGCCTTGAGCATGCTCTTCGCTGGCATGCAGGCTGTCGCCATGCCCCTGATCTTCGAGTTTGGCTACACAAAAGAGATTGAAGACCGCCTGCTCGCCCCCATCGGCATGCGCACCATCGCGGTGGAAAAGATTGTCATGGGAGCCTTCCAGGCCGTGCTGGCTGGCGTGGCGATTTTGCCCCTCAGCGTCTACTTGATGTACGGCGAAGTCCAGCTCGACTTCTCCCACCCCATCATTCTGGTCAGCGTCATCCTAGGCATCGCCATCGTCTCGGCTGCGTTCGGACTCTTTTTGGGTTCCGTTGTCGACCCGCAGAAGATTGGCCTGATGATGTCAGTGATTGTGGCGCCGATTCTCTTTTTCGGCTGCACCTACTATCCCTGGCATGGGTTGGAAGCCCTACCCTGGCTGCAAAAAGCGGTACTGCTGAATCCGCTCGTCTACGCCAGCGAAGGCCTGCGCGCCGCGCTCACGCCCCAGGTGCCCCACATGGGCCTGCTGCGCATCTACCTCGGCCTGGGGACCAGTATAATCCTGTTTGTCCTCCTCGGCATCTGGGGCTTCTGCCGACGCATCACCATCTAACCCCCTCCGCCCTGCCACACCTCTACCTGCACCGAGCCTTTGGGAAGCCAGCAAGGCGTGGGTAGGGCATGGCCTTGCGCCTTGCCGCAGACAGGGCGTCAGGGGACAAGCCCCTGCCCTACCCAGACATTTTCTCTGCCTAGGAGGGCGGGTGCGCAGCACCGCTTCCAAAACTGACATGCTCTACACAGCTTGGAAGGGGTGCTCTGCACCCGCACTGCCGCGGGGTGTGCTCACCGGCGTCCTCGCCCTAACGGCCTGCTCCAGCCGGGACGTTGGTGCGGGCGAGCTGAGTCAGATAAAAGACCATTTCCGGGCTGTCCCACTGGTAGGGACCGGCCAGCTTGCGGTTTATGCGACCTTCCCGATCAATGATGAAGGTTTCCGGGAACTTCGTGGTTCCGTAGTGGAGAGCGATTTGCCCGCTGGGGTCGCGGTGGTTGGGGAAGCTGATTTGAAAGTCGCGGAGGAATTTCTCGTAGGCGGCCGCATCCGTATCCACGCTCACGCCCAGCACCACCACGCCTTGGTCACGCAGCTTGCGGTGCAGGCGCTCGAGCGAGGGCATCTCTTCGACGCACGGCGGGCACCAGGTGGCCCAAAAGTTCAGCACCACCACCTGGCCGCGGAGCTCGCTTAAGCGATGTGTCTCGCCCTCCCAGGTGAAACTGAAATCGGGCGCGGGCGGCGGCGGCTGGCTGCGCCGGTCGGGCAGGAACAACGCGGCCAGAAGCAGCAGTGCCCCTACGCCCACCGCTGCCGAGATGAGTTTACCTTTCACTGTCGCGCCCTAAATCCGCTATAATTTTGAGTTTGCGCCGGAAGCCAAGTCGCTGCCGTGTGCTGCCATGATGCCTGCAACACCACAGCTCAGTGCCATTGTACCCGCGCGCAACGAGGAAGCCAACATCGCAGCCGCCGTCGAATCGCTTGCCGGGCAGAGCGTGCCGCTGGAAATCATCGTCGTCAACGACGCTTCCACCGACGCCACTCAGGCGATTTTAGAGCAACTGAAAGCCCGCCTGCCGCAACTGCGTGTCATCAACAACCACGCGGTGCCTGACGGTTGGGTGGGGAAGAGCTACGCCATCAGCCGCGGCGTCGAGCAGGCGCGGGCACCCTGGCTGCTGTTCACCGACGCCGATGTCCGCCACCAACCGCAGGCGGCGGAAAAGGGCCTGGCCGTGGCGCGCAAGACGGGTGCGGCGCTCGTCTCCTACTCGCCGGAACAGGAGATGCACACCTGGTGGGAACGCGCTGTCATTCCCCTGGTCTATTGCCGCCTGGCGAAACAGTTCTCCTACCAGAAAGTCAGCGACCACTACCATTGGGCCGCAGCGGCCAACGGCCAGTGGTTGTTGATGTCGCGTATCGCCTATGACGCGGTTGGCGGCCACGCCGCCGTCCGCAACGCTATTCTGGAGGACGTGGCCCTGGCCCGCCGCGTCAAGCAGACCGGCTGCCGCATCTATTTCGCCCGTGGTACCGACATCGCCACCACCCGCATGTATCGGCGCTTTGACGAGATGTGGCAAGGGTGGTCGAAAAATTTATTTCTCCTCTTTGACCGGCGGCGCACGGCGGTGTTCTGGTCAGTGGCGGTGGCGACGCTCGACGCGGCCACGCTGCTGCTGACGTTGGGGGCCTGGGCAGGCGGTGCGGGCCTGGTAGCCGCCATCGCCGCGGGCCTGCTCGTCTTCCGCCATCTGCAATATGCTGGCGCGCTCCTACGTAACCGCTACCCGCTCTCGAGCCTGCTCTACTATGAAATCGGGAACGCCCTGGTCGCGGTGATGATGCTAAATTCGGCCCGGAAGTATTTGCGCGGCGAGCCGGTCGAATGGAAGGGACGCCGCTACGCGGTGACAAGCGAGTGATCTATCGCACGCCCGAAATCGAGTTCTTCGTCGCGCACGACTACCACCATCCCCAGCATCTCTTGGACAGGGAGTTTTCCGGCGCCGCCATTGATCGCCTCCGCCTGGAAGAGACCAGCGCGAATGCATTTGAGTTTGCCGGAGACAAGGAAGGACAGCGATGAAGACCCATACCGTGGAGAGCGCCCAACGGGAGCGCAGCCAGGAGCTGCAAGATCTGGTACGCCACCTGCTCGTCCTGCTCGGAGAAGATCCGGGGCGCGAAGGGCTGCGCCACACGCCCGCGCGCATGGCACGCGCCCTCCACTTCCTGACCTCAGGCTACCAACAAGACCCCGAGAAGGTCATCAACGCCGCCACCTATGCAGTGGCCTACGATGAAATGGTCATCGTAAAAGACATTGAAGTCTTCAGTCTCTGCGAACATCATCTGTTGCCGTTTTTCGGCAAGTGCCACGTCGCCTACATCCCTAACCAGAAGGTCGTGGGACTCAGCAAGATTCCGCGGTTGGTGAACCTGTTTGCGCGCCGGCTGCAGATACAGGAGCGGCTGACGAATCAGATCGCGCAGACGCTATGGGAGACGCTCGAGCCGCAAGGCGTAGGCGTGGTCGTCGAGGCGCGCCACCTCTGCATGGTGATGCGGGGGGTCGAAAAGCAGCATTCCGTCGCCGTCACCAGCGCCATGCTCGGCTCCTTTCGGGAAGACCTGCAAACCCGCCAAGAGTTCTTGGCCTTGGTGCGGCCGCCGAACCATGGGCTCTGAGGCCAACTTGCCGCTTGGCTCCGGCCACCACCTTGTGGTAACCTAGTGCAGGAATAAAGAGAGAAACGGAGAGCAGCGCACGGGTTCGATGGGATTCCCGAAGGAAGTGAAAGCAGAGTTGATCGAGCACCACCGACTCCACGAATCCGATACCGGGTCTCCCGAGGTCCAGATCGCGATCCTCAGTGAGCGCATCAACCATTTGACAGAACATTTCAAGATGCACCGCAAGGATCATGCCTCGCGGCGCGGCCTGATTATGATGGTCAGCAAACGCCGCCGCCTGCTGGACTATCTGAAGAACAACGACCCGACGCGTTACAAAGAAATTGTCGAGAAACTCGGACTGCGAAAGTAAGAGGTCGCCCGATTCGGGCGAAACAACCGCACGGACCAGCAAGGGGAGCGACCCGAACCTGTCTCCGGGTCGCGGGTCGATTTTTTTGGGGGCTCCAAGCACCCCCTAAGCCATGACCTCGGCGGGCGCCCCCACGTGATCGAAACCGGTCGCCTCGCCAAACAAGCCAACGGCAGCGCCTACGTGCGCTATGGCGACACGATTGTCATAGTGGCTGCCTGCGCGGAATGGGAACCCAGACAAGACCGCGGCTTCCTGCCCCTGACCTGCGACTACCGCGAATACCAGTACGCCGCTGGGCGCATTCCCGGCGGCTTCTTCAAGCGCGAAGGCCGGCCCAGCGAAAAAGAAATCATCAGCTGCCGCTTGATTGACCGTCCCCTGCGTCCGCTCTTCCCCGAAGGCTACCGCAACGAAACTCAGGTCATCGCGCTCGTCATCTCGGCCGACACCGACAATAATCCCGACGTCATCAGCATCGTGGGCGCCTCGGCGGCCCTTTACGTCTCTGACATCCCCTTCGACAAGCCCATCGCTGCCGTGCGCGTCGGCCTGGTGGACGGCCGCTTGGTCGCCAACCCCACCTACGCGGAGTTGAAAACGAGTTTGCTGAACATCGTCGTCGCGGCCACTGAAGAGGCGCTGGTGATGGTGGAAGCCGGCGCCCAGGAAGTGACAGAAGAAACCATTAGTGACGCGCTCGCCTTCGCCCACGCTGAGATCAGAAAAATCATCGCCGGCATTCGCCAGCTCCACGACGCCCTCCAACCCCAGAAGTGGCCGGTCACGCCCCCGGCCGTGAACCAGGAGTTCTATCAGGAAATCGAAGGGAAGTACCGCAGCCGGCTCGCCGAAGCCTTGAACACCGAGATTCACAAGAAGAAGGAGAGCCATCGGCTCGTCGAGGCTTTGAAGAAAGAGCTGACCGAATCCATCCCGGAGGAGGACGAGGAACAACGGCGGGAGGCGGTGCGCTACTTCGAAAGGGTACGCGAGCGTATCTTCCGCGACGACATCCTCGTCCGGCGCCGCCGCCCCGACGGCCGTGCCTTCGACCAAATCCGCCCGGTGACCTGTGAAGTCGGCACCTTGCCCCGCGTCCACGGCTCGGCGCTATTTACTCGTGGGGAGACCCAGGCCCTGGTGACGGTCACGCTCGGCACCCGCCAGGACATCCAGCGGCTCGACCTGCTCGAGGAAGAGGAAGCCTTCAAGCGCTTTATGCTCCACTATAACTTCCCGCCGTTCTCGGTCGGCGAGGTCAAGTTTCTGCGCGGGCCCGCCCGGCGCGAGATCGGTCACGGGGCGTTGGCCGAGCGCGGCCTGCGTGGCCAGATTCCCGGGGAAGAGACCTTCCCCTATACCATCCGCATCGTCTCTGACATCCTCGAGTCGAACGGCTCCTCTTCGATGGCCACCGCCTGCGGGGGCTCGCTCGCGCTGATGGATGCCGGCGTACCCGTCAAGGCCGCG
Organism: Terriglobia bacterium; assembly: GCA_046758465.1. GTDB lineage: Bacteria > Acidobacteriota > Terriglobia > Acidiferrales > 2-02-FULL-67-57 > JBHIAG01. The sequence continues at coordinate 6,281 of JBHIAG010000003.1, forward strand.
ATCGGCGGCATCGCCCTGGGCCTGGTGCTGGGCGAAGACGGCAACTACGCGATCCTCACCGACATTGCCGGCGCGGAAGACCACTATGGCGATATGGATTTCAAAGTCGCCGGCACCCGCAAGGGTATCACCGCCCTGCAGATGGACATCAAGGTTGCCGGCGTCACGCCTGCAATTCTCATCGAGGCGCTCCAGCAGGCGGAAAAAGCCCGGCTGGAAATCCTCGACGTGATGGACCGCACGCTGGCAGCTCCGCGGCCGGCCCTCTCGCCCTACGCACCGCGCATCTTCACGCTGACCATTCAGAAGGACAAAATTGGCGACCTGATCGGCCCCGGCGGAAAGATGATTCGCTCCATCATCGAGGCCACCGGGGTCAAGATTGACGTCCTCGAAGATGGGCGCGTGCATGTCTTCGCGGTCGATGAGGTCTCAGCCAAAAAAGCCATGCAGATGATCCAGGACATAACCGCCGTCGCCGAAGTCGGCAAGGTTTACCTCGGCAAAGTGGCGCGGCTGGCTGATTTTGGCGCCTTCGTCGAAATCTTTCCCGGCACCGACGGCCTGTTGCACATCAGCGAGGTCGCCGAACACCGCATCCGCGCCGTCCGTGACGAACTCAGGGAAGGCGACCAGGTCCTGGTCAAGGTCCTCTCTGTCGAAGGGAACAAGATCCGCCTCAGCCGCAAAGCTGTGCTGCGCGAACAGCGCGAAAAACAGCGCCGCGCGGCGACCCCCTAGCCACCGAACCGGTGCCCACCCCGTAACCCCGCTGTGGTGTTTGTCTTTGCCCTGGCATAGAATGCGCCCCTGATGCGTGGCCTGTCGCTGCTCCTGTTCTGCATCCTCAGTTTGATTTGGGGGACGACCTGGCTGGCCATCAAGGTGGTCGTGCGGGAAATGCCCGCCCTCAGCGCCGCCGCTGTCCGCTTCTTGGCGGCCACGCTCCTGCTGGCTGCCTACGCCCGGCTGGCGGGGCATCGGCTGGGGGGCTTGACGCCGCGTGAGCGCCGGGTCTTGACGCTGCTGGCCCTGATCATGATTGGCATTCCCTATGCGTTGGTTTTCTACGGCGAAAAATTTATCAGCTCCGCCTTGACCGCCATCCTGTTCGCCTCCCATCCCGCCTTCGTTCTCGTCTTGGGTACCTGCTACGCGCGCCGCAGTCTCTTTACGCCCACCAGGCTGGCCGGCTTGCTGGCTTCCTTTGCGGGGCTGTGGATCATTTTCGCACCCCGGCTGGCCGGTCCCCCGGCGGAACTGCGCGGCATGATTGCGGTTCTGCTCGCGGCCTTGGTGAGTGCATCGGCGCTGCTGGTGGCCAAGTACATGCTCGCCGGCATCGACCTCGTAGTGGCAACGACCTGGCAGTTCGCCGGCGGCGGGCTGTTCCTGACGGCGGCCGCCTGGTGGGTGGAGCGGCCCGTGCTCAGTTCCTATTCACCCGCAGCGTGGCTCGGCCTGGCGTATTTGACCGTGTTTGGTTCCTGCCTCGGCTTTGTCCTGTACTATCGGATGCTGAGAGACATCGCCCCCCTACAGGCATCGTCGCTCTCGTTCATCACGCCGGTGGTGGCGGTGTTGGCCGGTTGGCTCATTCTGGGCGAGGTTCTCTCCCCGCGCACACTCGTGGGGGCCGCGACGGTTCTTGCTGGCCTGGGACTCCTTCACCGGCCCCTGCCGGCGCCCGCACCGGCCGGAGACTGAAATGCCACTCGCCTACGTCCTCGCGCTCGTGGTTCTCGGGCTGCTGGCAGGGAGTTTCGGGGCCCTGCTGGGCTTGGGCGGCGGTGTCATCATCGTGCCAGCGCTCACGCTGCTGTTCGATATGCCGATTCAGATCGCCGTCGGCACCAGCCTGGTGTGCGTAATCGCCACCTCCAGCGCGGCGGCCGCCGTCTACGTGCAGCGGCAACTCGCCGACACCCGGCTGGGCGTGGTACTGGAGCTGGGTCCGGTTCTGGGAGCGATCACGGGAGCCGTTGCGGTCACCTGGCTGAGTCAGGTGACCTTGCAAATCATCTTCGCAGTCTTTTTGTTCACCGCCGCACTGCTGCTGTGGCGGCGCCCCACGCCGGCCGATCTCCCTGGGGGTGCAGTGCCGGACTATCAGGTGCGCAACTACCCGCTCGGGATGGGCATCTCCTATCTCGCCGGCGGCGTCTCCGGGATGCTGGGCATCGGTGGCGGGCCCATCAAGGTCCCGCTGATGTACCTCGCCATGGGTGTCCCCATCAAAGTTGCCGCCGCCACCAGCAACTTCATGATCGGCGTCACCGCCACTGCCAGTGCCTTCCTCTACTACCATCGCGGCAGTGTGGTGCCCGCCCTCACCGCACCCGTGGTGGTGGGTGTTTTTCTGGGAGCCCTCCTGGGTTCGCGGTGGCTTCGTCGGGTTGAGAGTCGCTGGGTACAAGGGCTGCTGCTGCTGCTGCTGCTCTACCTGGCAGTCCAGATGCTGCGCGACGCCTTGCCCCTCATCGGAGCCAAGTTGTGACGCTTCCACCCCAACGCGCCTCGCAGGCTATCTCGGCTGTCCTGCGCTGGGGCTCCTACCTTTCCACCGCCGTATTGCTGCTGGGCGTGGTATGGATGCTGAGGGCGCCTGATGTGCCGTTGCGGGTAGGCCCTGCCATGCCGTTGCGCCAGCTCGGCAGGCAACTGGCCGCCGGGAATCCCTATGCGGTGATGCAGCTTGGTATTCTGCTTTTGTTGCTGACGCCGCTGCTGCGGATTGTGACGGCCGCGGTGTCGTTTGGGCTGGCTGGAGAGCGGCGCTATGCGCTGGTTTCGCTGGTGGTGTTGAGCCTGATCCTGTTGGGTCTGCTGGGAGTTGGCTAGGGCCGTGTCCAACGTGCGCCTGGACGGTGTCCTATCCCTTCGAGTCTCCATCACGGTTGACTTTCCTTGGTGTTCTCGAAGCTGATTTAGTTGGAACGGCCCTAGCCCGACACGCGCCGGATGCGCGCCCCGACCGCTCTCAGCTTCTCCTCGATGCGCTCGTAACCCCGATCAATGTGGTAGATGCGGTCGACTACGGTGTGACCATTCGCCACCAGGCCCGCCAGGACCAGCGAAGCGCTGGCGCGCAGGTCGGAGGCGAGGACGTTGGCCCCGCTGAGCGGCGTCGGGCCCCGCACCACCGCCCGCTGGCCCTCGATGCTGATGTTGGCGCCCATGCGCGCCAACTCCAGGGCGTGCAGAAAGCGGTTCTCGAAGATGGTTTCGCGGATGACGGCGGTCCCTTTGGCCTGGGTCATCAACGCCATATACTGTGCCTGCATATCGGTGGGAAAGCCGGGATACTCTTTGCTGGTGATGTCGGCCGCCTTCAAAGTAACCGCACTCGCCACCCGCAGGCAGCCGGGCCCCTGCGAGCGCACTCCCACGCCCACCTCCTCCAGCTTGTGCAGCACGGCTTCCAGGTGTTCGGCCACGCAGTTCGACACTTCGAGTTCGCCGCCGGTGATGGCCGCGGCGACAACGAGCGTGCCGGCTTCAATCCGGTCGGGAATGATGCGGTGCCTGGCACCGTGCAAGCGTGTGACGCCACGGATGCGGATGCTGGTTGTACCGTCGCCCTCAATCTCGGCCCCCAGCGAGCGCAGCAACGCCGCCAGGTCGCAGACCTCCGGCTCGCGCGCGGCATTTTCCAGCCGTGTTTCTCCTTCCGCCAGGCAGGCCGCCATCATCAGATTCTCCGTGCCGGTCACGGTGCTTTTGTCGAATTGGATGTGCGTGCCCTGCAAGCGCCGGGTGCGGGCGTGGATGTAGCCGTGCTCAACACGGATTTCGGCCCCCAGCTTTTCAAGTCCCTTCAAGTGCAGGTCAATGGGGCGGGCGCCGATCGTGCAGCCGCCCGGGAGTGAGACGCGCGCCTCACCGCAGCGCGCCACCAGCGCTCCCAGAACCAGCACCGAGGCCCGCATGGTCTTTACCAGCTCGTAGGGAGCTTCGGGCTTGCTGATTGTTTCCGCGCACAGCTCTAGTTCACCGTCCGGCTGTAGTTCCTGCGGGTTGAGCCGAACACCCATCTGCGCCAGCAGGCGCTTCATCGTAAAGAGATCGCGCACGCGCGGAAGGTTGGTGAGTCGGATGGGTTCGGCCGTCAGCAAGCTGGCGGCCATGGCCGGCAGCGCCGCGTTTTTGGCGCCGCTGACGGCGACACGGCCGTGCAGCGGCACACCGCCCTCGATGATGAACTTATCCATCGCGGCCTAGGATACTACACCGTGCAAATTCCGCCGGCTACTTCTCGCCCAGCGCCCGCCGCACCACGCCGTCGGCGACGCGCAAGCGCCGCTGTGCTTCCACCCGCGTGCAGCCGAGCTCGCCCATCACGATGGCAACCTTCAGGTTTCCTTGCGAGGCGCGGATGAGCCGCTCGGCAGTCGCCCGGTCGCACCCGACGGCACGCATCAACACGCGCCGACCACGCGTGCGCAGCTTGCGGTTGCTCATCATCACGTTGACCATTAGGTTGCCGTAGACGTGCCCCAGCCGAACCATGACAGCCGTGCTCAGCATATTCAGCACCAGCTTTTGCGCTGTCCCTGCCTTCAGGCGGGTCGAGCCGGCAATGACTTCCGGGCCGGTGCGCGGGCAAATCGCGATCGAGGCCAGGCGCGCCGCTGGGGAAGCAGGGTTGGAGCTTACGGCGATGCTGGCTGTGCGACGCTTGCGGGCGTAGCGGAGTGCGCCGAGGGCGTAGGGCGTGGTGCCGCTCGCGGTCAGTACCAACACGGCGTCGCGGGCGCTGAGCCGGTGCCGGGCCAGGTCGCGCCGCGCGGCGGCTTCCGAGTCTTCAGCCGCCTCGGCCGAGCGGAACATCGCACGGCGGCCGCCCGCCAGGATGGCTTCGACACGGCGCGGACTCACGTGAAACGTCGGAGGGATTTCTGCTGCGTCCAAAACCCCGAGCCGCCCGCTCGTCCCGGCACCGACATAGAAGAGCCGGCCACCCCGCCGGAGCGCTGCCACTGCGACTTCTACCGCCCGGGCAATTTGCGGAATCGTGCGGGCGACGGCAAGCGGCACCTGACGATCTTCGAAACTGATGAGGCGCAGCAGGCGGCGTGTGGGTAGCCGGTCCAGCCGCGTGCTGCGAGGGTTCGGGCGCTCGGTGACGGGCAGTTGCGTTGCCGCTCTCTTCATCCGAACCGCTCCCATGCACGCCGCCCTCAACGGTTGGCTGCGTTCCTGCTGGCCAGGCCCAGGGCTTCGATGACGGCGTCGTGGAGGCGAGGACGAAACTGGCGGATTTTTTCATTCGCGCGCGTGGGGTGGACGCGATTGGTCAGCAGAACTACAAAGAGTTGCTTCTCGGGGTCGATCCAGATGGAGGTGCCGGTAAAGCCGGTATGGCCGAAGGCATGCGGGGAGAGGTAGCGGCCGCCGGAGGAAGTTTCCGAAGGTCTATCCCAGCCGAGCGCGCGGCTGGAGTCGGGGATGGGCTGCCGCGAGGTAAACAACTCGATGGTTTCGCGCGTGAGGAAGCGTCGATGGGCGTAGATGCCACCGTTCAGAAGCATCTGGCAGAAGACCGCCAGGTCGCGCGCAGTGGAAAACAGTCCCGCGTGCCCTGCCACCCCGCCCAGCACCCAGGCGTTCTCGTCGTGCACCTCACCGCGGATGAGCCGGTGGCGAAACTCGCGGTCTTCCTCGGTGGGAGCAATGCGGCCCCGCAGCCTGCGCGGCGGGTTGAACTGCGTCTCCCTCATCCCGAGTGGCCCGAAAAGGTTCTCCTGCAGAAACTCATCCAGGCGCTGGCCGCTCACCCGTTCGATGGCTTCGCTCAGCAAGATGATACCGAGGTCGCTGTAGAGGGTGCGTGTGCCGGGTTCGTATTCGAGCGGTGTCGAATAGACCCGCTCCAGCAACGCCGCGCGCGTGTCGACCTCGAGAAAAAACTGTACGTAGCTGGGCAGACCACTCGCATGCGAGAGCAGATGCCGAATCTCGACGCGCGACTTCGCCTCGGCTTGTGGCCCGGCGGTAAACTCGGGGACGTAGCGCGCGACCCGGGCGTCGAGCGGCAGGCGTTCCTGCTCGGAGAGCATCATGGTTGCGGTCGTGGTGCCAACAACTTTAGTCAGCGAGGCAAGATCGTAGAGCGTGTCAGCGCGAACAGCGCCGGCATCGTCATCGTAGCTGAGCTGCCCTACCGCCTTCAGCGCCACCAGCCGCCCCTGGTGGCCCACCGCCAACACCCCGCCGGGGAACACCCCGCTGGCGACACCCTCTTCCAAGAGCTGATATACGCGGGCGAAGCGGGAGTCATCGTTGTTGGCGGGCTCGAGTTTCATGGCATCGGCCGGCCGCTCAAGTCCGGTGTTGCGAGCGGCAGTGTTTGGAATCGTCACCGGCAGCTTGCCAGCGATCGCCACCTGACCGAAGAGCGCCCGGATGGCAGCGCGTTCGGCGATCCGGGCCGTGCTAAAGGTGCAGAGCACGGTCCGGGCCTGCGGGAAGTGTTCGACAAAGTAGGGACTGCCGAGCACGATGAGGATGGCGGGTTTGCCGGTATTGAGCACCTTCTCGACCAGCGCAGCTTGCTCGCGCGGCAGGCCGATGGTGCCCTTGCGGCTGGCCACACGCACGAACACCGCCACCACCACCCAGTCGTAGGTGGAGGGAGCGGGCAGCACAACCTCTTTCGGTTTGAAGTAGAGTTGGTCGCTGCGCGCCACCTCCAGCGAGTCCACGCGCCACTTGAGTTCGTCCTCCAGGAGCCGGCCGGGGTAGGGGGCCGGGTCAGACGAAACCACGAGCAAAAAGCCGTGCTGCGGGTGCGTGGCGTCCAGCGGCACCACGCCAGCGGCGTCGCGCACCAGCACGACGCCGGCGTCGGCGACCTCCTGCGCGCGGCTCAGGTGTTCCAGGGTAGCGACGCGCTCGTCAATCTCGTCAATCTTGATGAACCGCTGCCGGTGCAAGCCTAGGCGAGCCTTGGCGCGGAGAATGCGCTTGACAGAAGCGTCAATCCGTTCTTCGCTGAGCCGCCCTGTGGCCACCGCACGGCGCAAGGCGTCGAAGGCGACGCGGGGCTCGGGCGACATCAGCACCATGTCGGCACCCGCTTCCACCGCCTGCACCGCGGCTTCCCCGGGCCAGTAGTTGAGGGCAATGGCATCCATCGTCATCGCATCGGTGACGATGAGCCCCTCGAAGCCCAGTTCCTCGCGCAGCAACTCGGTGGTGACGGCGTGCGAGAAGGTCACCGGCCGGGTGGGGTCGGGTTCCAGTGCCGGGACGCTGATGTGCGTGGTCATCACGGCACTGACACCCGCGTCAATGGCGGCGCGAAAGGGCACGAGTTCCACCGCGTTGAATCGCTCACGGCTGGCGGCTAGGTGGGCCAGGACCATGTGCGGGTCCTGCGTCAAGTCGCCCGCGCCGGGGAAGTGCTTGGCCGTCGCCAGCACGCCGCTCCCCTCGCAGCCGCGCACGAACGCGGCCACCAGCGCCGCTACCTCGTCCGGATCCTCGCCGAAGGAACGGATGTTGATGATTGGATTCAGGGGATTGTTGTTGACGTCCGCGACCGGCGCGAATATCCAGTGCACCCCCAGGGCTTTGGCCTCGGCTGCGGCGATACGGCCCATCTGCTCGGCAAACTCGACTTTGCCAGCTGCGCCGACGGTCATGTTGTGGGGAAAGCCGGTGGCGTTGCGGATGCGAAAGCCGGCGGTGCGTTCAAAGTCGGCGCTGACAAGCAGAGGGATGCGGGCCCGGCGCTGCAGGCGGTTGGTCAGGTTTGCATGCGCGTAGATTTCGCTCAACGCGAAGCCAGCCGGTCGGTGTCGCCGTGTGGAGACGATCAGCCCGCCTACGTGCAGCTCTTCGACCTGCCGCACCAGCCGCGCAAACGTTTCGCTGTCGCGGCTCGCGTAGGCGCCGTGGTAGCCGACCATCAAGAGTTGGCCGATCTTCTCCTCCAGTGTCATCCGCTTGAGCGTGCGCCGCACCCAGCGTTCAGCGCTCCGCGGCAGCTCGCTACGCCCAACGGCAACGACGAGCGGAACGTGCCACCCTGAGAGGAAGATAAGCAGTCCGGCAAGCCAGGGGAGCCGAGGATGCGGGTGGGGTTTCACTGTGGCCGAATCTGACCTCGCGTCCGCTTCGTCATTGACCCGTGCGAGTCACCTGTGTATATAGCACACGGTGATTCAGCTTCCAAGAATCTCACACATTGTTCTTCTTCTGCTGCTGATCTCGGTGGCGCTTGCCTTGCCGGGGAAAGCCCGCCAGGAGACGGTACTGGCCGGTATTGACGTACTGCTGGCGGACAATTTTGCGCCACTCGCCGGTAAACGCATTGGGCTCATCACTAATCATACCGGGCGGACGCGCGCTGGCGAGTCAACCATCGACGTACTGGTACGTGCCCCCGGCGTGCACCTCGTGGCCCTGTTTGCCCCCGAGCACGGCTTGCGGGGCACCATCGAAAACGCCCCGGTGCCAAGCGGACGCGATGCCCGCACCGGCCTGCCTGTTTATAGCCTCTACGGCGCAACCCGGCGTCCGACTGACGCCGTGCTGGCTGGCCTCGACGTGCTCGTCTTCGACATTCAGGACGCGGGCGTGCGCTTCTATACCTACATCACCACCATGGGCTATGCGCTGGAAGAGGCGGCCCGGCACAAGGTTGCCTTCTTTGTCCTCGACCGGCCGAACCCTCTGGGCGGCCTCGCTGTCCAGGGGCCGCTGCTCGATGCCGACCGGCTCTCTTTTGAGGGCTACTTCCCCCTGCCCATCCGCCACGGGATGACGGTGGGCGAATTGGCTCGGATGTTCAACCGCGAAAACCGCCTCGATGCCGAACTCACCGTCGTGCCCATGCGCGGCTGGCGGCGCGCGCTCTGGTTCGACCAGACCGGCTGGGCCTGGGTGCGCCCTTCGCCCAACCTGCGCAGCCTCGCCGGGGCAACACCCTACCCGGCGGTCGAATTGCTCCGCGCCGGCGGCGTGTCAGTGGGCCGCGGCACGCCGAGCCCGTTTGAGCTGTTTGGAGCCCCATGGATCCGCAGTCGCGAGTTGCAGAACTACCTCGAAGCGCGCCGCATTCCCGGCCTCCGCTTCGAACCGATGAGCTTCCGCCCCACCGCCGATGTGCACGCGGGCCAACTCTGCCACGGCCTCCGCCTGCGCGTCACCGACCGCAACCGGCTTGACATCGGCCGGCTCGGGGTCGAACTGCTGAGCGCCTTGTGGCGCCTCTACCCGGATGACTTCCGGCTGGAGAAGACCATCCGCCTGCTCGGCTCGCAGAAGACCTTGGAGCGCATCCGCGTCGGCGACGATCCGGAGGCGATTGTCGCAGGCTGGCAGGCGGAGCTGGAAGCCTTCAAAAAAATGCGCGGCCAGTATCTCCTCTACGACTGTTCGGGCCCGCCACGCCGGCGCCACACCAGATAGAACGGCAGTCCGGCGGCCAGGAACAGCAAGCCTACGCCGGTCTCCACAGGCTTGCTGAACAGGATGTTTAGGCAAAACACTATTGCCACCGCAACGAAGATGCCCGGCACCCAGGGATAGCCCAGGGTGCGGTAGGGGCGCGGCAGGTCGGGCTCTTTGTGCCGGAGCACGAACACCGAAGCCGTCGCCATCCCGTAGAAGATCCACAGCCCAAAGATGGTGAACGTGAACAGGATTTCGAAAGGGTCACGGCGCTCACCAAAAACAGCATAGATAATATCGGACAAAACACCAGAGATGAGGACGAGCACGCAGGAGAGGACACATTGTAGCAGCAAGCCCTTGGCGGGGGTGCGGTGCACGGGGTGGACGTCGGCCAGGTGGCGGAAGAACAGGCGGTCGCGGGCCATGGCATAGGGGACGCGAGCCCCGCTGAGGATGGCACCGTTCAGCGTTGCGAAGGTGGAAATCAGAGCGCCCACGGTGATGGCCGCCCCGCCCCACTCGCCTAGGAAAGTGCGGGCCACGTCCTGCGCCACCCGCTCGGAGCCTTGCACCGCTGCGAGGGGCAGCACGTAGAAATAGACCGCGTTGGCCAGCATATACACGAGGCCCACGCCCAGCACGCCGAAGATGAGCGCCCGCGGGATGTTGCGCTCCGGGTCCCGCACCTCCTCCCCAACCATGGTCAAGTTGTTCCAGCCATCGTAGGCCCACAGCGCTGCCACCAGCGCTACGCCGAAGGCGCTCAGGGTGCCGGCGCCGCGCGGTGCAGCAAAAAAAGGCGAGAAGTGCGACCACTCGCCTCCGCCCACGGCAAACCCCAGCGCCACCAGGGCGAGGAGGGCGGCTACCTTCAAGACCGTAAAAACGGTTTGGACGGTGCCGCCCACGATGATCCCCAGGTAGTTGATCACCGTGAGCCCGATGATGGCCGCGAGCGAAATGACCTGCGCGCCGGTAAGTGACCAGGTCGCAAGGCCCAGCGGTAGCCGCAGCATCTCCTGGTTCAGGGCGCCGGAGAAGTAGCCCAGGAAAACGGCGAAAGCGGTGGCGATGGTGGCGATGGAGCCGGTCTTGCCGATGACAAACTGTTCCCAGCCGTAGAGGAAACCCCAGAGCGGGCCGTAGGCGCGGCGCAGGAAGACGTACTCGCCGCCAGCGTACGGCAGGGCGGCACCCAGCTCGGCGTAGCTCAGCGCGCCGGCCAACGACAGCAGTCCTCCCACAACCCAAACAGCGAAAACCAGTCCCACCGAGTCCACCTGGCGGGCGATGGCTGAGGGCACCAGAAAGATGCCGGTGCCAATGATGGTCCCGGCCACAATCGAGGTGGACCCGATCAGGCCCAACCCGCGCACAAGCTGTGGCCGGGGTGTAGTGCTCATGGTGTCCTTCCCTTTGCCGCTAGCACGCGGCTGGCCACGTAGCCCACCGCGAACGTTGTCATCGTCCCGATCAGCACGTACCAGGTCCACGCCACCGCAGTGAAAAATTTGACGGCGAGCATGCTCGCCAGCCCCACGAGCATACCAGTAGCTGCACCCGTCGGTGTGGCGCGCGGTGCCAGCCGCCCCAAGAGGAAGAGTCCCAGCATTGCTCCGTACGCAATCGATGCGATTTGCAAGGCGTTTTCCAGCACAGACTTCTCCCACCGACTCGCCCAAAGAGCCAGCCCAATCAGCACGGCCCCCCACATGAGGGTGACGAGGCGCGACCGCCTCAACACAGTGGCTTTGTCGCCCCACCGCTCCACCAAGCCGAAATCGAGAACCGTGGAGGCAGCTAGCGAATTTAAGGTTGAACTCGAAGTGGACATCGCTGCAGCCAACACCGCTGCCACCAGCAGCCCAGAAAATCCCGTAGGGAGGTACGTAACCATATAGGTGGGGAAAATCTTGTCGCTGTCGCCGAACGACTGTGGCGGTAGCACGTGTGTATAGAAGACGTACAGGAGGACGCCAACAATTAGGAAAAGTAGGAACTGGGCAAAAACGATGAAGCCGCTGGCGATCAGCGCCCGCTGGCTGTCGCGCAGATTCCGGGCCGCCAGCAGCCGCTGCACCATCAACTGGTCGGTGCCGTGACTGGCCAGAGTGAGAAAGCTGCCCCCCAGCATACCCGCCCAAAAGGTGTAACTCTTAGTCCAGGCAAACGAGAAGTCGAACAGTGTGAATTTGTCGCCGGCCTCGGCAACGACTGTGGCCCAGCCGCCGGGTATCTGGTGGAGAAGGCTCCAGAGCGCGATGGCGCCGCCGCCTACATAGAGAGTGAACTGCAAGACGTCGGTCCAGATGACGGCTTTTATGCCACCCAGGTAGGTATAGATGAGTGTGAAAGCCATCACGACCACCACCGCGGTCAGTTCGCCCACCGGCAAGGTTTCGCCGGTGTAAAGGCTCAGCACCCGCGGCAGCAGCAGTTGCACCACGATGGCGATGGCCCAGATGCGCACCCCGTCGGCCAGCGCTCGCGTCACCAGGAAAAGGCTGGCGGCCAGGCGACGCGTGAGCGGGCCGAAGCGGTGCTCGATGTATTGGTAAACAGTGTAGAGCTGCCCGCGGAAGTACTGGGGGAGCAGCAAAAAACTGATGACGAAGCGGGCCACGATGTAGCCCAAAACCAGTTGCAGAAAGGTAAGGTTGCTGCCATAGGCCAGCGCCGGAGTGCCAATGATCGTCAGGGTGGAAGTTTCGGTGGCGACAATCGAGAGACAGATGGCCCACCAGGCCGTGGTGCCGCCCCCGAGGAAATAATCGTGGATGGTGTGCTGACGTCGCCGGAAGTAAGCGCCTAGGGCGGTGACGCCGACCAGGTAGGCGATGACGATGGCCAGATCGACGTGTCCAAAACCCACAACGTCTCCGCAGTGTGCTCCAGTGCGGGCGAGTGTAGCCAAAGCGCCCCAGCCGGGCAAGCCTGCCGCAGGCAGGCAAGTTGGCTGTGCTATGCTAAGGCTAACGCAGGCGATTGAGCGTGAGCTTTTTTCTCGGAATCGATGCGGGCGGCAGCAAAACGGAATGCGTGCTGGCCGACGCCAGCGGTGCGGTACTCGCTCACGGTACCGGCGGGCCTGCCAACCTCCGCCGAACGCCTCTTGCCACATTGCAGAACTCTCTGGAGACGGCGGTTGCGGACGCACTGCGCAATGCCGGCCTGCGTAGGGCCAACTTCGAAGCCGTCTGCGCGGGTTTTGCCGGAGCCGGCCAGGTGGAGGCCCGCCAAACGGCCCGCCAAATTCTCCTCCAGCTTACTTCCCCGCGGTATCTGTTCATCGTGGGCGATATGGAAGTCGCACTCGAAGCGGCGGTGGGCGCGGGCCGCGGTGTTGTCGTCCTTGCCGGAACCGGCTCAATCGCCTACGGCCGCAACGACCTCGGCCAACAGGCTCGCGCCGGCGGTCAGGGCCCGAAGGGGAGTGATGAGGGCAGCGCCTTCGACATCGGCCGCCGCGCCCTGGAAGCCGTCCTCGGCGTGCACGAGAACCATGAGGGTATGGTTCCCTTGGAAACTGCTCTGCGCGAACACCTCAAGTTGCCCGCTCGGCGCGCACTAGCCGGGCTTCTGGCCGACCCGGAGGCCAGTGTGCGCCTGGCGGCTTTGCTGCCGGTAGTTGTTGAGGTCGCACGGCGCGGGGATCTGGTTGCCCAAAACATTCTGTTCACTGCCGGCGACGCCCTGGCGCAACTCACCCGGCGGGTGCTGCACGCCTTGCACCTGGAGGCCACGCCCACCCGTATCGCGACCTGCGGTGGGGTCTTTACGGCGAGCCAGGAAGTTTCCCAGCGTGTCCAGCACCGCTTGCGCACGTGGGCGCCGCAGGCGCAGGTCGAACCGCTCACCACCGCCCCGGCCGAAGGCGCTGTTCGCCTCGCGCAGCGCCTGTGGTTGCAGCCGGGCGTGGGCCGTCAGGTAGGCTCCTGATGACGACGCTTGAGCAACGCATCGCCCGCGCCGCACGGGGAGGTCCGAGCGAGATTACCCTCCTTGTGCACGACACCGAAGCCGAGGTCCTTCAGGCGCTGCTCCGCAATCCCTTTCTGAGCGAAGAACACCTGCTCACCCTGCTCCATCGGAAGGACTTGCCGCGCGAAGTCTTGCAGAGCGTGGCCGACCAGCCCGAGTGGGTGAAGAGCTATCCGGTCAAGCTGGCCCTGGTGCGCCACCCGAAGACGCCGCGGCTCGTTTCGCTCAAGCTGCTCAAGCACCTCTACTTGTTTGACTTGGTGACCGTGGTCCAGCAGCCCGCGGTCTCGGCGGAAATCAAGCGCCTGGCGGAAGACAACATTATCAACCGGCTTGAGCAGCTCCCGCTCGGCCAGCGTATCACCCTGGCCCGGCGTGTCTCCGGGCGCGTTGTGGCCGCCTTGCTTGCCCTGGGCGATGAGCCCGTCATCCCGGTCGCGCTGGACAGCCCCTTTCTGACAGAAGCGGCCCTCATTCGACTCCTCGAGCGCGACGAAATCCCCACGGCCGTGATCGAACAAATCGCTCGCCACCCAAAGTGGTCGCTGCGCTATGACATTCGTCTCGCCCTCCTGCGGCATCCCTTGACGCCCCTGGCGCGCTTCCTGGTCTTTCTGCCCGCATTGACCCCGCAGGACCTCCGGTTGATTGCTTCCGACCATAAGATTCCGGCGGACCGGCGCACCTACCTGGAAGAACTGGCAAGACGACGTCTGCGCCGCGCGCGCTAGCAACCGTTGCGCGGCACGCCCCTAGGGCTTCTGCGTGGGTCGCAATAAAACTTCGCTGATGAAACTCTGCTCGGGTTGCTGCACTAATAACGTGACCACGCGCGCCACGTCAGTGGGTCGGAGCATCTTCTTCGGGTCTTTGCCTGTGTGCGGGGAAAACTCGGTGCGCACCGAACCTGGGCAGATGACGCTGACGCGGATGCCGTAGCCACGCAAGTCTTCCGCCATGGAATAGCTGAATCCCACTAAGCCGAACTTCGAGGCGCAATACACGCTGCCCCCGGCAAAGCCGTTCTTCGCGGCGAGCGACGCGATGTTGATGATGTGGCCGCTGCGCTGGCGGATCATCTGTGGGATTACTGCCTGCGAGCAGTAGAAAGCTCCGCGCAGGTTGGTGTTCAGGACCCTCTCCCAGTCGGCCTCGGAAAAGTCCTGCACGGGGCCGAAGAGGCCCACGCCGGCGTTGTTCACCAACACGTCGGCGCGGCCAAAGCGTGCCAGCACTTCCGTAAACGCCTTGCGGACGTCTTGCACCTTTTGGACATCGCAGACCAGCGGCAGGGTTTCGACCCCGCGCGCAGCCACCTGCGCCGCCGCCGGCTCTAGGGGCACCGGGCGGCGCGCGAGCAGCGCCACGCGACTGCCCAGGCTGGCCAACGCCTCCGCGATCGCCAGGCCGATGCCTTGGCTGGCTCCGGTAACAATAGCAACCTGGTCGGCACAGGGCTTAGCCTTGGGCATAGGAAACTCCACAATTAAACTGGGCGATAAAACGCTTTTCGCCTACCTGCCATCATAGCCAGAAGGGGAGGGGGACGAAAGGAGGATGCTTCCGGACAGCGAGCTGGCGGCCGGGCTGGATGCAGAAAGATGCTTGCGCTCCGTCGGGCGGCACCCTATAATCTGCGGTTTGTTGACGGGGCTGCACGCCACCCGACAGCTTACTGCGACGGCTGAGCCCGCCGCAGACATCCCGGAAGGGGGCAGGAGAATCATTATGGGAGTACGAAATCGTTGGGTCATGCTCGCGCTGGGAATCTTGGTACTTGCGCTCAGCGTGCCGGCACAGCAGGCGAAGCCGCCCTACAGCATCCAGGAGTATAACGACTTCACCGCCGCGGTCAATGAGCAGGACCCGCAAGCCCGCGTTCGAGCCCTGGATGCTTTTCTCCAGGAATATCCCGAGTCCTCGCTGCGTCCCTTCGTCTTTCAGTCCTACTTGGAGATATACCAGAAAGGGTTGAACTGGTCGAAGGTTGTAGAGTATGCGGACAAGTTTCTGGCCTTGGATCCTGCCCTGGTCGAGGCAGTGTACAAACAACCGGGTCAAACCGGCGAGCAAGTAAAACAGCAAGTGGCCCTGCGCACCTATCAGATGCTCGCACTTCGGGCGCGCGCCTTCCTCCAAGACACGGGCTCGCAGTCCGATGGCGCTGCAGAAAAAGCTGCTCGGTTGGCGCGGGAGGGGTTACAACGGCTCGAGCGGATCGCGAGACCCTCAAATTTGACACCGGAAAAGTTTGCTGAGGTTAAAAAGCAAGAGGCCGTCATCTTCCACACAGTGCTCGGCAACGTGGCTTTCCGCAAGAAGGACTACGATACGGCGGCCCGTGAATACAAACTTGTAGTGGAGCAGAATCCAAACCACGCCTTCTACACCTATCGCCTCGGGGTTTCCTATCTGCAAGCGAACCAGCCGAACTCCCTCGCAGGGTTCTGGGCGGTAGCACGTTCGGTGGCTCTTTTCCCCGAAAACCAAAAGACGAACGTGCGCGATTACCTCGTGAAAAATGCCGCTGCCTACGTCGGTGTTTTGCCCGCCTGCCTGAACAAGGAGATAGCCTGGCTGCTGAATCAGGCGCAGCAATCCACCACGCTCCCGGCGGGCTGGTCGTTGCCCGCCGCCGAGCAGGTCACAGCCATCCGCAACGACCTGACTGTCAAGCGCATTTTTGACGAACTCAAAGCTGGGGGCGAGCAACAACGGCTCATCTGGTTGGCCAGTTGCGGGATGGAATTGCCCGATGTCCCGGGCAAAGTTTTGGAAGTCACGGATTCAGACGACAACCTCCTGACCCTGCGCCTGGCTGTGGGGGAGGAAGCTGCCGACGCCGATATCGCCAACGTGGAAGTGAAGGTGACGGAGCCGCCGGAGGCCAGGAATCTCAAGCCGGGCAACATCGTGCGCATCACGGCCGTGCTGACCAACTACCAATTGGAACCCTTCCTGCTGCGGCTGACGGAAGGTCGAGTAAATCCAGAAGACATCCCTTAGAAGGCGTCCGCCCCGCGCCGGCGCTCACGCCGCCCTCGCTAGGCGGCGACACACCTGCGCTGGTATTTCGGAACGTCGGGAGAGGGTGTCTACCTAGCGGCGACCGGCTGCGCGCGGTCGCTGGTCTAACCGGTAGGCATCAATTTTGCGGCTGAGCGTATTGCGGTGAATGCCGAGGACTTTGGCGGCTTTGGATTGATTACCGCCGGCGGCGTCGAGTACTTTTTTGATGAAGCGTTTTTCAAACTCCGCGCGGGCTTCCTCAAAAGCGATGCCGCGATCCACCATTTGACCGATGAGTGCTTCCAGTTGGTCTCTCACGGTCTCCCCCCACCGCAAAAAATCAGCTACAAACTCTTAGCCAGGCTGCCCCCGCTCAATGCAGTTCTTCTCCGGTCAAGCGCCGATAAGCCTCCCGGTACCGTTCGCGAGTTGCCTGCACCACCGCGGGCGGAAGGGCAGGTGCGGGGGGCTGCTTGTTCCAGCCGCTTTGTTCGAGGTAATCGCGCACGAATTGTTTGTCGAACGAGGCCTGGGATTGGCCCGGGCGATAGTGATCCCGGTCCCAAAAACGAGAAGAATCTGGTGTCAGCACTTCGTCAATCAGCAGCACGCGCTCGCCCAGGCGCCCAAATTCGAACTTAGTATCGGCAAGGATGATCCCACGCGTGCGTGCATAGTCAGCCGCGCGGCGATAAATGTCCAGGCTCAGTGACCGTAGCTGCTCAGCTAGCCTTCCCCCCACCCGTGCCACCATGTCATCGAATGAAATGTTGATGTCGTGTCCCGACGTGGCCTTGGTAGCCGGTGTGAACAATGGCTCGGGCAGGGCCTCGGACTCCCGCAGCCCGGCCGGAAGCGGAATCCCGCAGACCCTGCCCCCCTGCTGATAGTCTTTCCATCCTGATCCCGCTAAATAGCCGCGCACGACGCATTCGATGGGTACGGGGTGCGCGTGTTTGACCAACATCGAGCGTCCCCGCAGGCCGTCGCGGTGTGGCGCGAGTGGGGCGGGGTAGTCGTCCGGATTCGCGCTCATGAAGTGACTCTCCACGTGGTCGCGCAAAAAGTTGAACCAAAAAACCGAAACTTGCGTGAGTACTTTCCCTTTGTCGGGAATCCCCGTCGGAAGAACGCAATCAAAAGCCGAGATTCGGTCGGTAGCGACGATGAGAAGTTGCGAGTCTACTTCATACAGGTCACGAACTTTGCCGCGGACAAAGAGTTTTACCGCAGAAAAATTCGTTTCGAGAACCACGCTTGCTGTGGTGACTTCCACCGCCGCTCAACCGGTGGGGGGCATTCTATCCGCTAGGGCGGGAATGTCAACCGGAAAGGAAAGGCGAAAAACAACAAGTTCACCCTCTCACGCTGCGGTCGAGGCGCCCTCTTCAAACCGCACGGAGACGATCTGCGAGATGGCGTTCTGCATGGTGACGCCGTAGAGCACCGGCGCGATTTCCATCGTTCTTTTGTTATGGGTGATGAGAATGAATTGCGTTTGGGCGCTCATTTCTTGGATCAAGTGAGTGAAGCGGCCCACATTGGCATCGTCCAACGGCGCATCCACTTCGTCCAGAATGCAGAAGGGACTGGGTTGATAGCGAAAAACGGCGATCAGCAACGCCAGCGCCGCTAAGGCTTTTTCGCCGCCGGACAGCAGTAAGACATTCTGCAAGCGCTTGCCGGGTGGCTGACAAATCAAATCAATGCCGCTCTCCCCCGGATTATCCGCGTCGGTCAGGCGCATCGTGGCCGAGCCCCCGCCGAACAGCGTGCGGAAGGTTTGGGTGAAATTCTGGTTGATGGCGGCGAAGGCTTCCGCGAACTGCTTGGCGGAGACGGCATCAATCTCGTGGATGGCCTGGGTGGTGTCGGCGATGGACGCCAGGAGGTCCTCGCGCTGTCGGGCGAGGAAGGCGTGGCGCTGCTCGCACTCCTGGAATTCTTCGAGCGCCATCATGTTGATGGCTCCGAGGTTTTCGAGCTTGTCTTTCAGGATGCGATAGTTCTCCTCGGCTTGCGCGAGCGCCTCCCCGCACAGGCGCTCAGGGCACTCGGCCGCAAGTTGCGTGCCCGTGAGGCCAAAGTCACTCTGGCAGGACGTCTCCAAATGGCTGCGCTCGGTTTCGAGCCGCACACGCTCAACCTCAAGCGTATGCTGGCGGTTGCGCTGGGCGTCAAGCTCGCTGCGGGCCGCGCGGAGCGCGGCATCGGTCTCGAGCAACTTCTGTCTCGCAATGTCGAGCTCCGTCGCAATCTGCTCGCCACCCGCTTCAGCAGTACGTTTTTCCTCCTCCCGTTGCTTGACCTCGCTCTCGCCTTGCACGATGAGTTCCGCCAGCTCTTGCCGGCGACGTGTTAGGTGCGCATGGAGCTGCTCGTGTTTGTCCCGTTCGGCCTGCCAGTGCTCCTGCTCGGCGGCCAGGCGCTGTTGTTCTTGCTGAGCGGCCAGGCTGCGCTCTTCGAGAGCAGCCAGCCGTGCGGACTGCTCGGTCAATAGGCCGGCATCGTGCGTCGCTTGCTGGCGAGCATTCTGTAGGGCTTCTCGCACGCCCGCAACGCCCGCTTCCAGCTCTGTGGCCTGGGTGGTCAACTCTTTCTGCCGTGTCGTCAGCGCGGCGATGCGCTGCGCGATCGTATCGCGCTCGCCAGCGCGGGTGTGGAGTTCATCCAAAGCCTGCTGTTCTTCCCGCTCCCACCGGGCGTGTTCGGCAGCGAGAATCTGAAGTTGCTGTTCGGATTGGAGCAACGTTTTCTCCTGTGCAAACAGCGATTGCCGCACCGCACCGAGCTGGCGTTCCCGTTCCTCCAGGATTTGTTCCAGCGCCCGCAGGTTTGATTCCTCCGAGCTGGCAATAGGATCGAGTTCGGCTTTCTTCTGCGCCACGGTGTCGAGCTCACGCTTCAGCATGACCGGCCCGTGGCCATTACGCGTGCCGCCACTTACAAGCCGGCCGTGGTACCAGGTGCCGTCGGTGGAGAGGAAGAAGAGTTGTGGATGCTTCCGTGCCATCTCCTCGGCGACTTGCGCCGAGCGGACGAGGTAAGAGCGGCTGAGCCGCGGCAGCAGGTGCGCCGCCTCCTGACTCAGCGGCCCCTGGAAGCGAACCAGGTCAGTCAGGGGTGCGAGGATGCCATTGCCAGAGTGCAGAGCGGCAGCCTCGGCCGCCGACAATTTCCAGGGCCTGTCTTTGATCGGGCTCCGTCCAAAAGAGTCCACCAGAAAGGTGGCACGGCCGGTGGCCTGGTCGCGCAGGAGTTTGACGCCGCTGCGCGCTGCCTCGTAGGTTTCCACCACAACGTACTCCAGCTCGTCGCGCAAGTACTCTTCGAGCAGAGGGGCGTAGTGCGAGTCAAACTCTGCGAAATCAGCCACGACCCCCACGGCTCGAAAAGCTGAAGTGGCTGATCCCCTATCGACGGCCAGGAGTTTTTGCACGGGCTCAGCAAAGGCAGTACGCTGCGCGAGCAGACCCGCGAGCACCTGCTGCTGGGCCGCGGCGGTCGCCAGGGACTGGCGCAATTCTTCGACCCGCACTTTTTCCGCACAATGACGCTGCTGCGCATCGGTGAGTTCTTGTTCGGCGGTGCGCACCTGCTCCTGCGCCCGCAGCAGTTCACGCTGTGCCTCGACCCGGGCGGCTGCGACACGCGCCTGTTCTGCGCTCAGGCGAGCTTTTTCCCGCGCAGCCTGTTCCCGCTCCGTGGCGAACCGCTGAATCTGCTCGGCGGTGGCCGGCGCAACGTCTTCGAGTTGCGCGAACTCGGCACGCGCGTTGGCCAGTTGATTCAGGCACTCCGCGTGCTGCTGCTGCAGGTGCTGGAGGTGGGCTTCCTCGGCGTGGATCTGTTGGCCGAGTGAGGCTTGCTGCGTTTTCAGGGACTGCACGGCAGTACGGGCAGTGGTGAGCTCGGCCGCCAGTTGTTCCAAGGCGGTGGCGGTAGCGGTCGCGCTGGCCTGGTTCTGTTCGACCTGCTGCGCCAACACCTGCTGTTGACGCACAGCGTCTTCGAGTTGGCGGCCCAGTTCCTCGTGCTGGCGGCGTGCGTCGGCCAGCCGCGTTTGGGCCCGTTCTAGCTCCAGGATGAGTTGGCCCGCTTGGTTTTGCTGGCGGCGGAGGGTGGCTTCGAGCTCGAAGCTGCGGGCCTGGGTTTGCTCCTGCGACTGTTCCAGGGCCCCTAGGGTACCGGTCACACGCTCGAGCTCTCGAGCGCTGGCTTCCAGCTCGTTCGCTAGAAGGGTCTCACTGGCCCGCGAAGCCTCGAAGCGGCTGGCCAGCAAGCGCCGCCGAAGCTGCTGGATTTCTGCCTTCAGCTCCTGGTACCGCCGGGCGCGGGCGGCCTGGCGTTTCAACGAGTTCAACTGCTTGGTCACTTCTTCGAAGATGTCATTCAACCGCAACAGGTTCTGCTGGGCGGACTGCAGTTTGGCCTCGGCCAGCCGGCGCTTGGTTTTGTACTTGGTGACGCCAGCGGCTTCTTCAATCAATGCCCGGCGGTCGGCCGGACGCGAGGACAAAATCTGCCCGATGCGGCCTTGCTCAATGATGGCGTAGGACTCCGGCCCCAACCCTGTCCCCATAAAGAGTTCCTGGATGTCACGCAGCCGGCACAGTTCGCCGTTCAGGTAGTATTCGCTCTCCCCCGAGCGGTGGAGTCGCCGTGTCACCACTACCTCACCCGGCAAAATCTTCAAGTTGAGCCGATTTTTCCTCCGCTTGCGTTCGCTGTCTTCGCCAGCCTGCGGGGGTTCGGGAGTCTCGCCGGACGGAGGAGCGAGCGCAGCCGCCGGATCGACCAGCGTCAGGGTGACTTCCGCCAGGTTGGTGGGCGGTTCCGTGGCGGTCCCGTTGAAGATGCAGTCGGCCATGCGGCCGCTACGGAGCGTGCGCGGGCTCTGCTCGCCCAGCACCCAGAGGATGGCGTCGGCGATGTTTGACTTCCCGCACCCATTGGGGCCTACAATGGCCACCACACCGGTGCCGCCGAAGTTGATCTGGGTTCGTCGGCTGAAGGACTTGAAGCCGAACAACGTGACTTTACGCAGCCGCAGCAAGCACGCCCCCTCGCAGACAACTCCTTTGAGACGAGAACCGGGAGCTACTCCCTGAAGAACGTTTGGCGGGTTGATCACACAGCCCGACCGAGGCGCTGGGATGCGGACAAGGCCAGAGGCTAGCACAGGGGGGCAGGCTTGTAAAGCGCCGAAAAAATTTCCCTTCGCGGCCGCGGGTAGCCGCTGGCCGCCGGTTTCTTGACACTGTTTCGAAGCGGCGCATAGAATCGTTGGGTTTAGCCCGTGCACGCGGAGAAGAAGAGTGGGGTTGCGGTTCCACAATACATTGAGCGGTCGGGTAGAGGAATTCGTCGCCCTGGAGCCCGGCCGGGTGCGCATGTACACGTGCGGGCCCACCGTGTATCAGTACGCCCACATCGGTAACTTCCGGACCTTTGTTTTCCAGGACCTGCTGCGGCGCTATTTGCGCTATCGGGGCTATGAGCTGCACCACGTGATGAACATTACCGATGTGGACGACAAAACCATCGCCAATGCCGCCGCCGCGGGCTTGAGCCTGCGCGACTACACCGAAAAGTATAGGCAGGCGTTTTTCGCCGACGCGCAGTTGCTGAACGTGAAGACGCCCGAGGTGGTGGCGTGCGCGACGCATCATATCGCCGACATGGTGGCGCTCGTACAGCGGCTGCAAGAGAAGGGCTACGCCTACCGTAGCGATGGTTCCTATTACTACCGCATCGCCCGCTTTGCCGATTACGGGAAGCTTTCCAAGATTGACCCCAAGGGCATGCGGGCTGGTGCACGGGTGGACGTAGAAGAATATGCGAAAAGCGACCCACGCGATTTTGCTCTTTGGAAGGCCGCCAAGCCCGGCGAGCCTTTCTGGGAGACCGCTATCGGCCGGGGACGTCCCGGCTGGCACATCGAGTGCTCCGCGATGTCCATGAAGTACTTGGGGCCCCACTTTGACATTCATACCGGGGGTGTAGACCTCATCTTCCCGCACCACGAGAACGAGATTGCCCAGAGCGAAGCGGCGACGGGGGAGAAATTTGTCAACTACTGGCTCCATGCGGAACATCTGATTGTGGAAGGCGAACGGATGGGTAAGTCGAAGGGAAACTTCTTCACCTTACGCGACCTCGTCGCCCGCGGCGCCAAACCTTCCGCCATTCGCTACCTGCTTGCCTCTGTGCCCTATCGCAAACCCCTCAACTTTACCTTCGACGCGCTCCAACAGGCGGCTCGGTCGGTCGAGCGTGTGCGCAATTTCCGTCTGCGCCTGGAGACAGAAAAGTTCTCCTCGGGCTCGACGCCTGCCTTGGCCGAGCGTGCGGCGCAAGCGCAGCGGGCATTTGAGTCTGCCCTCGACGACGACCTGAACACCGCGGAAGCACTGGCGGCCGTCTTCAACCTGGTACGCGACGCCAATACCGCCATGGACCGCGGCGAGTTTCGCCAGGGCGACGTGTCCGTCGTGCTGGAGGTGCTGACGCGCTGGGACGAGATTTTCTTCGTGCTCGCCGACGACGACTTCGCCCGGCTCCAGGCCTACCAGGAAAAGCTGGAGGAGCCGGTGCTGGTGGGGGGGGGCGACGGGGTGCTCAGCGACGCGGAAGTCGAGGCCCGGCTGCAAGAACGCGTGGAGGCGCGCAAGCAGCGCGATTTTGCGCGCGCGGACCGCATCCGCGAGGAGTTGGCTGCACGTGGTATCATTGTGGAGGACACCAAGAATGGTGTCCGCTGGAAGCGGAGATGAAGGCTCATCCCACCCGCATTATCATTTCCCGACTCCGGCTGCCGGCGTCGGCCCGCCCGAACCTGTTTGGCGCTGACTAATTCTTCCTTGAAGGTCGGTTTCGTGCGGATCAACCTGCAATAAGTTTCGTAGAACAAAGCCTGGCCCAAGGAGGAGTCATGGCCGTAGCACTTGAAGGAAAGCTGCCAAAGATAAAGACCGAACTACCCGGACCGGAATCTCGACGGATTCTCGCGCTGGATGAGCGCTACGTCTCGCCGTCATACACGCGTTCTTATCCGCTGGTGGTGCGTCGGGGGCGGGGCGCGCTGGTTGAAGATATGGACGGCAACGTGTTTCTCGACTTCGCGGCGGGGATCGCGGTAGTGGCGACAGGACACTGTCACCCCGAGGTCGTGCACGCCATTCAGCAGCAGGCAGAAGAACTTCTGCACATTTCCGCCACCGACTTCTACGAGCCCCGACTGGTCGAAATGGGTGAAAAAATCCAGCAGATTACCCCTGGGACTTTCCCCAAACGCGTTTTCTTTTCCAACTCCGGGACTGAGGCCATCGAAGCCGGCCTAAAGTTGGCACGCTACGCGACGGGGCGCTCCCTCTTCATCGCCTTCCATGGTTGCTTCCACGGGCGCACCTATGGCTCGCTGTCGTTAACATCGAGCAAGCCGGTGCAGCGGCAGCGGTTCGGGCCCCTGGTGCCCGGCGTCGTGCATGCACCCTTTGCCTATCCCTACCGTTCGCCCTACCCGAATGACCCTACAGCCTGTGCGGAGCACGCCCTGAGCTATATTACCGACACGTTGTTCCACACCAGTGTGAACCCGCAGGAAGTTGCGGCCATCGTCGTGGAGCCGATCCAAGGTGAGGGGGGCTACGTCATACCGCCACGGGAGTTCTTGCAAGGTCTAGAACAAATCTGCCGCGAGCACGGCATTCTGCTGATGGTGGACGAAGTTCAAACCGGTGTGGGGCGGACTGGGCGGTGGTGGGCGAGCGAGCATTTCGGGATCACCCCCGACATTCTCTGCATCGCCAAAGGCATCGCCTCTGGCCTCCCGCTGGGACTCACCGTCGCCCGCGCCGACTTGATGACCTGGCCGCCGGGCGCGCATGCCTCGACCTTTGGCGGAAACCCGGTGTCGCTGGCGGCGGCACTGGCGACGATTCGACTCGTTGAGCAACAGTATGGCGCGAACGCCCAACGCATGGGCGACTACCTCTTGCAGCGCCTGGCCGACTGGCCCGCGCGGCATCGGCTGGTGGGGGAGGTGCGCGGCCTGGGGCTGATGATCGCGCTGGAACTGGTGCGCGATCAGAAGAGCAAGGAAATGGCCAAGGCCGAACGTGACCGTGTGGTGGAAGCCGCGTTCCGTCGTGGCCTGCTCGTGCTCGGTTCAGGCCGCAACGTGCTGCGGCTGATGCCGCCCCTGATCATTGACGTAGAGCAAGCCGATTTTGCCCTGCGTCTGCTGGATGAGGTGCTGACCGAGGTGGAGGCCGGCTGAGGCGGGCTCACCATGCCTCGTATCCTGGATGTTGGGTGCGGCAAGAACAAGTATCCTGGGGCGGTGGGCGTTGACCGCAACCCCGCCACCGACGCCGACCTGCTCTGCGATCTGAGCCGGCCCCCGTATCCTTTCCGTGAATCGAGCTTCGATGAAATTCGTGCCGTCCACGTGGTTGAGCACTTGGAAGACATCATCAAGTTTATGGAAGAGATGCACCGGCTCTTGCGGCCGGCGGGGCGCCTCTATCTGGTTACGCCACACTATACCGACAGTGGGTCGTTTCGCGACCCCACGCACCGCTGGCACCTGAATAGCTTTTCGTTCTACTACTTTACCGAGCCGCGCGAGTACGGTTTCTATTCTCCGGTGCGCTTCCGCGAACAGCGGGTCGTGGTCCGGCTGCTGCGGCTGTGGCGCTGGCTGGGTGTGGAGTGGCTGGTGAACTGTTCGCGCGCCTTCCGCAAGTTTTGGGAGCACTACCTGTGCTTCCTTGTGCGTGGCAAGGAATTGCATTTCTGGTTTGGCGCGCTCAAGCCGGATGAGGAAGGGAAGCTTTCATGAGCGCGGGACGGCGTGCCATCCTTGACGTCGGCTGCGGCCGGGGAAAGTTTCCTGGCGCCATCGGCATTGATCGCAGCCCGGCCACTCAGGCTGACGTGATCTGCGATTGGAATCAGGGCTACCCGTTTGCCGAGAGCCAGTTTGACGAGGTGCGGCTGATCCATGTGATCGAAGAGGTAGATGATATCCTCGCGACGCTGGCCGAAGTGCACCGGGTAGCGCGGCCGGGCGCGCGCGTGGTCATCGTCACGCCGCATTACAGCGACCACAGCTCCTACTGCAGCCCCACGCACCGCTGGCACCTCTCCAGCTTTTCTCTGTGGTTCTTCAGCGACAAGCCGCGTGGGTACGACTACTATGCACCGGCAAAGTTTCGCGAGCGGTGGGTTCACGTGACGCTGCTGCGGCTGTGGCGCTGGCTGGGGTTCGAGTATTTGGTGAACCGGTTCCGCTGGGTGCGGCGTTTCTGGGAGTACTACCTCTGTTTCGTCATCCGGGGAAAGTACATCACCTTCGAACTGGAAGCGATCAAGTAGCCATGCCGCTGTTTGCTCGCCTGATGTTTGGCGCGTTGAATTATTTTTCCGCCCGCGGCGGATTGTGCGCCGAAAAGCCCGCCGAGGCAGAAGGCAAGCTAGCGGCACGGCAGACCGGCATTCGCGGTGAGACGTTGGCCTACTGGTTCCTTCGCCGCCAGGGCTACCTGATGGTGCGACGCAACTACCGCGTCCCTAACCGCCACGGCGAGATCGACCTGATCGGGTGGGACGGCGATGTATTGGCCTTTGTGGAGGTCAAGACGCGTACGAGTGAAGGGCCGCTGCCGCCGGAAGCTGCGCTTACCGCAGAGAAACGCCAGGAGCTCTGGGCCATGGCGCGTGAATACCTTCACCGACGCCAGTTGAAGCGTACGCCCTATCGCTTCGATCTGGTGGCGATTGAAGCCCCGCCGGGGCGCGTTCCTACGGTACGGCTGCACAAAGGGGCCTTTGGCGAGCGGGGAAGGGTGAAAAGCTAGCCAACACAGCCTGCGATCTGCCATAATGCAACGCGTGTGCTGAGCAGCCCCATCGAAGACGGAGGAGCAGGACGTGCCCGAACTGCGCAAGGACCCGATCATCGGACGCTGGGTGATTATTGCCACCGAACGCGCCAAGCGCCCCTTGGAGTTTGTGCGCGATCCGGTGAAGTCGCCTCCGACCAGCTTCTGTCCCTTCTGCTATGGCCACGAAGACAAGACTCCGCCTGAGCTCCTCGCCCAACGGAGTAACGGGACTCTACCGGACACCCCGGGCTGGGGCTTGCGCGTGGTGCCGAACAAGTTCCCGGCACTCGGGATCGAGGGGGCATTGGATCGGCAGGGCGAGGGTCTGTTCGACAAAATGAACGGAATCGGCGCCCACGAGGTCATCATCGAAACGCCCGACCACGAGGCGGCCCTGGCGAGCCTTTCGCAGAAGCGGATCGAAGACGTGCTTTGGGCTTACCGCGACCGGATGGTGGATTTGAAGAAGGACAAGCGCTTTAAATATGTGATGATCTTCAAAAACTACGGTGAAGTGGCTGGCGCTACCTTTTCCCACGGCCATTCCCAACTCATCGCTTTGCCCATCGTGCCCAAGCGCGTGCGGGAGGAAGTGGATGGCGCCAAGCAGTACTACATGATGAAGGAGCGGTGTATCTTTTGCGACTTGATCCGCCAGGAACGCCAGAGCGGGGTGCGCGTGGTGGACGAAAACGAGCACTTCATCACGCTGTCACCCTACGCCGCGCGCTTTCCGTTTGAAACCTGGATTCTGCCCAAGCACCACGCTGCTGCCTTTGAGGACGCCGCCGCCTCCGTTTACGAGCACCTGGCGAAGGCCCTCAAAGGCTTGTTGCAGCGTATTGACAAACTTCTCGACCAGCCTCCTTACAACTACGTCATTCACACCAGCCCGGTGCACGAAGACACAGAGGCGTTCTTTCACTGGCACATCGAGCTTATGCCCCGGCTGAGCAAGGTAGCGGGCTTTGAGTGGGGGACGGGATTTTACATCAATCCCACTCCGCCAGAACACTCGGCCCAGTGCCTGCGGGATACTGGAGTCGCGGCCGCGCCCTAGTTTGGCTTTCCGATTCGTCTCCGGTTCTGGCCAATTCCTGCTGATTTGGCTACACTAAATCGTGAGGCGCGGTACCCAAGTGGCCTAAGGGAGAGGTCTGCAAAACCTCCATTCGTGGGTTCGAATCCCACCCGCGCCTCCAGCTTGTTCCTGCTGGTTCATTGCATTGCCACCCTACACGGTGCTGAAGACCAGGGGGCACCCAGGCGCTTCTAGCTCGCCGGTTGGGCGCAATCGCATAGGCATTATTTATCTCGGCGTCGCATCGGGAAGACCACCATCCACCGGGATGGTGGCGCCTGTGGTCGGCGTCTGTCGGGTGGCAAAGAAGAGCACGGCTTTGGCCACATGGGTGGCTGTTATCTTCGCTTTTAGTAAATTTCGATTGCGGTAGTATTCTTCGAGACCCTCTGCATCCAAACCACGAGCCCGCATGCGTTCCGGACCCACTTCTGCCCACAAGCTGGACTTGCGGGGCCCGTGGGAAAATACAGCATCAGGAGCTACCATGTTTACCCGTACACCGATCTCCGCCAATTCTAAACTCGCGACACGTGCCAACTGATGGGCGGCCGCTTTGGTGGCACTGTAGGCACCAAATTTTGCACCAGGAGCAAACACATTCTTGGTGGAGACCACCACGATGTCCCCGCCTGTCCCCTGGAGTTTAAAATGGCGCGCCGCTTCACTCAGAGTATGAAGTGTTCCCTCCACATTGACTCGCTCCAATCTCCGGAAAGACTCTGCGCTCATTTCTGCGAGGGAAGACACTAAGGCTAGGCCCGCATTCACCACTAGCAAGTCTACCCCGCCCCAAGTCTGGATTACGGCCTCAAACGCATGGGCTACCGAGTCCGGATCAGTCACATCAAGTGGAACCCCTATCACACGATCGCCAAACGTTGTTTTCAGTTCGGCGACGACGCTGTCTAGGTTTTCGCCTGCCAAATCCGTAACCGCCACATGACATCCCTGTTGCAAAAGCTCCTGCGAAATCCCGGAACCGATGGCTCCGGCTGCGCCTGTGATCAGCGCCACGTGATGCGCCAAAGGCAGTTCTGAGTCCCGTGCGAGCTTGGCATGTTGGAGACTACGATATTCCATATCAAAGAGCTCGCTTTCGGACAATCCCAGGTAAGTCCCCATGGCAGCCACGCGGGACTTGATGGCTAACGTATGGGCTGTGATATCCCGAACGATTTTGCAAGCCGAAACATCCTTGCCGGCGCAGAGTGCACCCAATCCTGGCATGAGAATCACCCGGGGGAGAGAATCAAAGCGAACCACCCCGCTGGGCATGCGCGCCGAGTGCCTTTTTATATAAGCATCATATTTTGCCGAATAGTCGCTAACTGCCTTGGAGATTTGCTGGCGCAGCTTCGTGAGGTCGTCATATTGGGGGTCGTCAATCCACAGAGGCAGGGCTTTAGTCCGAATCAAGTGATCCGAGGTGAGGGGTGGGGAGAGAGCGAGAGATTTACCCCGATCCGAATTTACAAAATCGAGGAGCTGTCGATTTATCAGCGGTTGAAGAATAACACGAAGATCCGGTTTATCCGCGTCTCCTGTAGGCTGTGCCAACAGGCCGCGGACGACGGGTGCTACCCGAATCACTCTCTCTCTCGCGGTTGCGAGGGAGGTAGGTTCGAGAACTATTAAGGGATGGGAGTACCTTTTGGCCAAATAGTCCTCTGCCTTGCTCACCAATGCAATGGTTGTTTCGTAGGATTCGCGTGCCGTATTACCCCAGGTCACCAACCCATGGCACATCCAGACCATGGCCTTGCTCTTGGGGTTTACTTCAAAAGCAGCCGCAGCGGCTTTAGCCAGCTTGAATCCCGGTTCGACGTATTCCAGAACAATAACATCTTCCCCCAGAGCCTTGTTTACTAGCTTTGCGCCTTCGGGCTGATTGGTGAGGGCCAAGATGGCATCGGCATGGGTGTGATCAATGTATTTTGGTGGCAGGAACGCATGGACTAACGTTTCGACGGAGGGAGTGGGGGCACGAGAATCGAACAGGTGGGTACGGAATTCATTGACCATGGCTGCGTCAGAAAGCTCTGGGAGAGCTCGCAACTTCTTCAAATACGCAAGGTCCAAAGCGGGATGTCCATCGGGTTCGATGACCAGCATATCGTGTCCGGAGGCCTTGACAAAGATGGCCGGGATAGCTTCACCCAGAACGTTGGTGCACACACTCTTGACGGAAGTGTTTCCCCCACCATGAAGAACCAGACTGCCTTCTGCGCTGAGCAAGCGGGCGGAGTAGGTTCGCAGGGCTAAGTCTTCTCCCCATTTTGCTCCATACTTTCTGAGAAATTCAGTGGCTTCGTCTTCTGACCATCTGGTTTGCATATCTCTACCTACCTCCGACTCGCCCGGCTGAAGGGATTTAGCAAAAGCCTCGTTTTTCCTGCTGTGCTGATTATGTTCCGCGTCGGGGAGTATCAAGAGGCATACAATAGGAAGCTCTCATTGTGCATTTTCGGTTACGACAGGTCGGGAGTACGTATTCCGACACAAACGGTGGAAGACCATGCGCGCAGGAGCTGTGAACTGGTGTACTCTGGCATCCTTAACCCCTTTTCCCCGCATACATCTCTTTCTTCTCATTCTTCAGGGTCTGATAGAGGTCAAATGCGTCTTTCGGTGCCATGAGCTCGTGAACCACCTTCCCTACAGCTTGGATCATGGCTTTGGGTGCCTCGGACTGGAAGACATTTCGGCCCATATCCACTCCCGCGGCTCCCTCATTGACCGCGCGGTAGGCTATGGTGAGGGCATCCAGTTCTGGGATCTTTTTTCCTCCCGCCATCACGATGGGAACGGGGCAGGAAGCCGTGACGGTTTCGAACCCGTCGGGAACGTAGTAGGTCTTCACAAAATGCGCACCCAGCTCCGCGCAAATTCTGCAGGCGAGGCGCAAATATTTTGCATCCCGAGTCATATTCTTGCCCACCGCGGTCACGCCCAAAATGGGAATGCCATAGCGATTTCCTAGATCCACGAGGCGAGTCATGTTATGCACAGTCTGGGATTCGAACTCACCTCCGATGAAGACTTGTACGGCCAGCGCTGCGACATTGAGCCGAACCGCATCCTCGATCTCCACCGCAATCTGTTCGTTGGAGAGTTCCTTGAGTATGCTCGGGCCTCCGCTGGCCCTCAGCACGATGGCTTTGGTGAAAGCTGAGGGAATGGTTGTCCGTAAGATGCCGCGGGTCAGCATCAGGGCATCCGCAAAAGGCAGCAAGGGCACGATGTTTACATCAATACGTTCCAAACCGGTGGTGGGTCCCTGGAAGTATCCGTGATCGATGGCCAGCATGAGCGTACGGCCAGACCCGGGGTCGAAGATCCGCGCTAGCCGATTTTGCATTCCCCAATCCAGGGCATTTGAGCCCTTGAGAAAAAAGGGCTCATTTTTCACAGGAACATCTAGGTAAAAATCTTTCGCCTCTTTCTCCCTGTCGATGTCAGGCATGGTGTCTTTTCCTTGCAGTTTCCTTTGTGTAATTGGGGTTTGACATTTTGGTTGGCAGCCATCATAGGCCGCGGTCGCAGACAGGTCAAGGCGGAATGGGCAAGTCGCGTTCTGGCTCGCTGTGCGCGGGGAGGCAGGCCGCCCTTCGGGGAGCCTCCTGGATGCGGCGTGCCCCCCAGGGCTACGGCTCACCGGGGCAAGACTTTTTCCTCTTGCTCGGAGTCGCTCTCGGCGAGAAGACGATAGAGCGTGGCACGACTAATCCCGAGGACCTCGGCCGCCTGGACTTTGTTTCCTTCGACGCGCTCGAGGACGCGCCGTACGTGGCGGCGCGCGAGGGCGTCGAGCGGAAGTAAGTCCTCGTCCTCACCCTGTGTGTACGCTGAGTGGTTGCGGAGGCGCTGGGGGAGATCCCCTACGTCAATGGTGTTTCCCGTGACCATCATGCAGGCATTGCCGAGAACGTTTTCCAGCTCCCGCACATTGCCGGGCCAGGGATAGCGCACGAGCAGAGCCTGGGCGCGGCGGGTAATGCCGCGAATGGGTTTATTGTATTCGGCGGCGAAGCGTTGCACAAAGTGGCGCGCCAGCAGGGGTAGATCCTCCTTGCGCTCGGCCAGTCGCGGCAGCGAGATTTCCACCCGGGAGAGCCGGTAGTAGAGGTCGTCGCGAAATTTCTTTTCTGCCATGAGAGCGCGCAGGTCACGATTGGTGGCTACGATCACCCGTACATCCACGGTGCGCACCGCGGGAGACCCGACGCGCTGAATTTCCTGGTTCTCCAAGACCCGTAGGAGTTTGGCCTGCGTTGCTAGGGGCATGTCACTGATTTCGTCCAGCAACAAGGTGCCGCCGTGCGCGTATTCGAACAGCCCGATCTTGTCTTGCGTGGCCCCGGTAAACGCGCCTTTGACATAGCCGAACAACTCGCTCTCGAAAAGGGTTTCAACGATGGCGCAACAATTGCACACGGCAAAGGTACCCGCGGCGGCAGGACTCAGCCGGTGCAGCGCTCGCGCCACCAACTCCTTTCCGGTTCCCGTGGCCCCGGTGACCAGGACTGTCCGAAAATGGGGCGCCAAGCGGCGAATGCGGGCGAACACGTCCAGCATCAGGGGGCTGCGGCCCACGATGCCTTCAAACTGGGAGACCTCGAGGAGTTCTCGATCGAGCTGCCAGTGGCGGTGACGCTGGCGAGCGTCTGCCACCAATTTGTCAATGCGTTGGCGCAGTCTCTCTACCGAAAGCGGCTTGTTCAGGTAGTCGCAGGCGCCTTTCTGGATCGCCTCCACCGCAGATTCGGTGGAATAGTAAGCTGTCATCAGGATCACATCTATGCCGGGATCGACCTCGACGATCCGTTCTAACACTTCCATCCCACCGAGCTTGGGCATCACCAAGTCGAGGAGGACGATCTGCGGGCGCTTGCGGAATACTAACTCCAGGCCGCTCTCGGGATCCGTTGTCATAAGAATTTCTAGCCCCGCTTGGGCCAAGGCGGCCGTAATGAGTTCAAGAGTCTGCAGCTCGTCATCAATCGCCACCAGCGTAACGGTAAATTCATCCGGTGATCGCGAGCGCAGAGTTCGAGTTGCTACTTCTCTAGTCAAGGAACTGTTCAATCTGTGTTTTCAGCGCGGCGGCATCAATGGGTTTGGCGATGTAGCCATCGAAACCGGCTGCCAGCACCTTCTCTCGATCGCCCTGCATGGCGTAGGCCGTGAGCGCCAGCACCGGAAGGGCCGCTAAGCAAGGGTTCTGGCGGAGCTGGCGCAGCACGGTAAAGCCATCCAAGCGCGGCATCTGGAGGTCCAGAAGAACCAGGTCGGGGTGTATCTCCTCGGCCTTCTGCAGCGCTTCGCGTCCATCGCATGCTTCGACCACTTGGCAGCCCCCTCTCTGGAAGATTTCCGCGAGCAATTCCCGGCTGGCCGAGTCGTCTTCCGCAACCAGAATCTTCCACATGATTGGTACGGCGCGTCCCACGAAGCCGCGACGAGATTAGGGTTTCTCGGTCAGCGGTGAAAATCCATCCCCCGCGGCAGGGTGAAAGTGAAGCGGCTGCCTTTGCCCGGCTCGCTCTCCACCCAGATTTTCCCTTGGTGCGCTTCCACCAGACGGCGGGTGATGGTCAACCCCAGGCCGGTTCCTTCTTTCACGCCCGTGGTGGTAGTTCCCACCTGATGAAACTCGCTGAAAATCGCGTTTTGCTCTTCGCGGGGGATTCCCACTCCCGTGTCGCTGACTGAGATGCACACGCAGTTATCTTTCAGCGACGACTCGATGCGCGCTCGGCCTCCCTCGGGGGTGAACTTGACCGCGTTGCTGAGCAGGTTGGAGAGAATCTGTTTGACACGCGCAGGATCTGCATCCACGTAGAGTCCGGGTTCCACTGCATTCTCCATCCGAATATTCTTGCTGCTGGCCAGCTGGTGGATATCGGACAACGCCTCCGGCACGAGGTCTGCCAGGGCGAAGTGTTCAGGGTGCAATTCAAGATGGCCGGTTTCAATCCTGGAGAGATCCAGAATATCGTTAATGAGCGCCAGGAGGTGGTGCGCGCCCTTGCGAACGTGGCCTACGTAGCGCTTCTGCTTTTCATTGAGTGGGCCGGGTCTCTCTTCCGCCAGCAACTCGGAGAAGCCGCTAATTGCGTTCAGCGAGCTGCGCAGCTCGTGACTCACGCTGGCCAGGAATTGGCTCTTGAGCTGATTGGCGCGCTGGGCTTCGCGCGTGCGCAGCTCCAGTTCTTTGTTGATGTCCGCCAGTTCAGCCGTGCGTTCCGCGACACGCTGTTCGAGTTCCTCGTTGAGCTTGCGGAGTTCTTCCTCGGCCTGCTTGCGCTCGGTGATGTCGAACATCACGCCTTCCAAGGCCACCAGCTGGCCCTGGTCGTCGAACACGCCGCGACCAAAGTCCTCGATCCACTTTTCGACTCGCGCGCGGGGCTGGAGGCGGTATTGGAGGCAAAAGAAGGTGCGGGCGGCGACGGCGTCCTGGACTTGGCTGCAGATACGCTGGCGGTCGTCAGGGTGGATGAGTTGGGCGAAGACGGTGCGGTGTTCGACCAAGCTGGCGGCGGCATAGCCGGTGAGTTCCTGGGCCTGTTCGCTGGCGAACTCCAGGGTGCGGTCGCGGTCGTGGCCGCAGCGGTAGACCATGGCGGGGATGTTTTGCACCAGGGTTTGGAAGCGGCGGTGCTCTTCGCGCAGGGCCAGTTCGGCGTGGCGGCGCTCCTGGCGGAGGTGGTGCTCGGCCAGGGCTTGCTCGACGGCGATGGGGAGGCGGCCCAAGCGGTCTTTGAGAACGTAGTCGGAGACGCCCTTCTTGATGCACTCGATGGCAGCCTCATCGCCCAGGGCAGCGGTGACCAGGATGAAAGGAATATCGCGGCCGGATTGCTGAAGAATTTCCAGGGCGTCCATGCCGGTCCAGGGGCCGAGGTTATAGTCGGCGAGGATGACATCGTAGTCGGCCTCCTGGAGGCGTCGTGTGAAGGCCTCGGGGGTATCGGCCAGGTTGTGGGTCACGCGATGGTGAGCGCGGCGGAGGGTGTGGAGGACGAGTTCGGCATCGGCAGGGTTGTCTTCGAGGATGAGGACACGTAGAGCGTAGCCGGACGTCTCTCGCTGCGCCGTGGGAATCGGGCCGACTGAGTTTTTTCGCTGCGCGATGGGGACCATGGCGTTGCTCCTGCTAATCTGCACGAAAGGTGTTGGGGGGCGGAGCCTGGTTCACCAGCAGCCAGTAGAGCCCCAGTTGTTTGACGGTTTCGCGGAATTGGTGGAAGTCTACCGGCTTCTGGATGTAGCTGTTGACGCCGAGCTGATAGCCGTTGACCAGGTCTTTTTCTTCCTTGGAGGCGGTGAGGATGACGACGGGGATGGCTTTGGTGCGGGGGTCGCTTTTGACCTGCCGGAGGACTTCCAGGCCGTCCACTTTGGGGAGTTTCAAATCGAGCAGGGCGAGTTTGGGTGGGCGGTCGAAGGAGCGGCCGCGGTAGGGGCCGCGGCAGAAGAGGAAATCCAGAGCTTCCTCGCCGTCGCGGGCGACGTGGATGCGGTTGCGGATGTTCTCGCTACGCAGGGCGTGGAGGGTCAACTCGACGTCGGCAGGGCTGTCTTCAACCAGCAGGATTTCCACTTCGCCTTTCGGTGTCATCGCTCACCTCGCTGCGCGGGAGTGCTTGTGTTATCCGGTTCAGGGGTCTCAGGAAGTCCCAGGGAGAAATAGAAGGTCGCGCCTTTGTCGAGTTCGGCTTCGGCCCAGGCGCGGCCGCCGTGTTTATGGAGGATGCGCTGGGCGGTGGCCAAGCCGACGCCGGTGCCTTCAAAATCTTCCCGGCGGTGGAGGCGCTGGAAGACGCCGAAGAGCTTGTCGACGTATTTCATGCTGAAGCCGATACCGTTGTCACGCACGAAGACGACGGGCTGGCCGTTCTGGGTGGTGGAGCCGACTTCGATGACGGCGTGTTCCCGGGGCCGGGTGAATTTGACGGCGTTGGCGAGGAAGTTGGAAAGGACTTGTTTCATCAGGGCGGGGTCGCAGTCGGCGAAGGGCAGTTGGCCGATGCGCCATTTGATCTGGCGGCCTTCGGTTTCCGGCTTGAGCTCGGCGAGAACTTCTTCCACCAGGGAGTTCAATCCCGTGGTTTGGCGGGCGAGTTCCTGGCGGCCGAGCCGGGCCAGGTTGAGCAGATCGTCCACCAGGCGGCCCATCTGGCCGGTGCCCTGCTGGATGCGCTGGAGGTAGTGGCGGGCGGTGGCGTCGAGTCGCGGGCCCACTTCTTCCGCTAGGATTTTGGCAAAGCCATCAATGTGACGCAGGGGAGCCCGCAGGTCGTGGGAGACGGAGTAGGTAAAAGCTTCCAGTTCTTTGTTGGAGGCCGCGAGCCCGGCGTGGGCTCTTTGCAGTGCCTCCTCGTCCTGTTTACGCGCAGTGATGTCGCGTGCGGTGGCGTAAATCAATTCTTGTCCGGGCAAGGGGGTGGCATTCCACAAGAGCCACTTGTAAGAGCCATCCTTGCCGCGGTAGCGATTCTCAAACGCAATGGTGTCTACCCCGGTGGTGAGCTTCTGCGCTTCGGCGGCGGTGGCTTCGCGGTCTTCGGGATGAACGAATTCGAGGTAGGGTTTTGCGAGGAGTTCCTGGTTGGTAAAGCCGAGGGTTTTTTCCCAGGCTGGGTTGAGGCGCTTGAAGTAGCCATCGAAGCCAGCGATGCAGAGCATATCGAACGGGAGGGTGAAGAAGCGGTCGAGTTCTTCCCGGCGTTGGCGCTCGGTGAGGTCCTCGATGGCCAGGAGGATCATTTCTGTACGGTTGCCCTCCCGATAGATGCGGCGGGCATTGAGCAGCATCACCTTGTGCCCGATGGCGGGGAAGTCGTGCTCCACCTCGAAGTCCTGAAACTGGGTATTCTCGAGGAGAATCTGCTCCAGCAGGGTGCGCAGACGGGGGATGTCCCACTGGCGGTTACCCAAGTCGTAGAGGAGGCAGTTTTCGGTCTCCTGGGCTGAGACCCGGAAGGTCTGGTAGAAGGAGCGATTCGCGGTTTTGACGCGTAGGTTGGCGTCGAGGATGAGGAGCGGTTCGCGCACGGTCGCGATGATGCTTTCGGCGTAAATCCGGGCGTCCTGTGCGGCTTCCAGGAGAGCGCGGAAGGTTGTCTCGCTGGCCGCGGCCTTGCGCGGACGTTTGCGGCGAGGGCTGTGCTTGCGGGGTTTCACGGCGCTGTGGGTTGCTTACCGCGAAAGACCTGTCTCCAAGACAACGGCCGGGGCCTGTGGGTAAGCTTTTTCGAACAGTCCAGGCACACGGTGTAGGTCTGCTTGTCCGCGGTCGTCTCATCGAGGCGAGTGAGCACGATAGACTGGTGTCGATGCGTGCATCCGGAGAGAAAGTCCCAGAGAAAATTCATGATTGTGTTTCACTCCAGGGATAGGGTGTTTCTGGCTGCCACCGCTGCCCTTTTGGCATAAATTTGTGAGACTTCCTGTTTCTGGCGAACCCGACGACAGGATCGTGTCTTTCGAGGCGAAGCGAGACGTGCAGATGCGGCGGGTCGCTCTCGAGTCGGTTTGCAAATGTCGGGTGCGTAAGTCCGCCGCGCGGTAGCCGTAGTGGAGCGAACGCGCTCGCTGGATATCGTCATGCAGGCTGGTGACCGTTGCGGACTCGCCTGTCAGGGCACAATGGACGCGGTTGGTGGTCGCCAAGATGCGAGCCACTGAGTCGGAAAACCGCGGCGGGACGACCTGCGACTTGAAGCGTAGCGGGGGCGGGGTCGCCAGCCGATTGGTTTCTTGTGCTACGGGCGGCGGGAAAATAAGCGTGAGTCCGACTCCGACACTGGTAGTCGCGACTCGGTTAGAGTGTCTCATTTTGTCCCGTCGTGCGCACTGGTGTTGGCAATTACCCGGCCAAACAGGCAAGAGTTTTGTGCAAAAAGTTTCTTTCCTTGCAATGACTTAGAGATCAGCTTTCTGCCGGCAACCGGCAAAGGGCAAGAAATTGGGGAAGCAACTCCTTGCAACAGGGAGTCGGTTCCCGTCTGCGGGCACGTAAGAGTTGCACGCGCCACATTCCCGACATTGCTCACCAAATCGGGAATCGATTCCCAGATTTAGGGGGCCTTTCCCGCGTTGCGCGCGTGTGGTTGCACTGGCTCGGCCAGCAGGGCTTCAAGCGATTGCTGTGGAAGCAGATTGTTGCTTGCATATGACTGCCCGCAGTGGTGCAACGATTGCTAGGCAATCAGGAGCGAGTAGTGGGTGTGCAAGTGTGTGCGGAGGGTAAAAAGGAACTCGTTCTTGGCCACCCACTCGAGAGATTTGCCCTGGAGCGATGAGGATGGCAGACGAAGGGCGGAAACAGATGCTGGGGTTTCGTGCAGGCGTGAGGTCAACCGCCCAGATTGTCCGGGGAAGCCTGCGCGGGGTCGGAACGTATTTGTGGAAGAATGCCACGGACTTAGCGCGCAGGGTGCGGCGGGAGATGAAGATGCCCGCACTGCCAGGCACCAGCCTAAGAAAGAAGTGAAGCGGGGATGCGGCCGGAAGTGTTGTGGTGACGGGCTGAGGCCTCACTCCGGCTGAAAACAGACGTCGAGAACGGAAGCGTTCCATGCGCGAAGCGGCACAAACGGTGAAATTTCTCCTATGCACTCTTTGGTCGCTAAGTTCACATCTTCTGATGAGTTGGCGGGAGGCGGTGGTACTTCCCCAGGGGTGGGGCGTCGTGTGTCGGTCACTGGCCGACAGCTCCAGAGGCCAAACGAGGGCGTATGGACCGGCGCCTCACCCCGCTTTCCTTTTGAGCAAACCGGTGCGAAGTTTTCAGCGGGGTCAGTGGAGGTAGAGGGGCAGGCGACTAGCGAACTCCGCCGGGCCGCCCGTCCTTTCTACCTCCTTCGCCAGACAACTTGGTGAGGTGGATCTCGGCAATGCCATTGCGAAAGGATGAGCGGACGCTGCGCGGATCGGGGCGGCTGGGCAGGACACTCTCTTGGTAATAGGTGCGCTTGCCCGAGCTCCCTGAAAGGACGAGCCGACTCTCTCTGACTTCTACCTGAAGGTCGGGATTATGGGTGTGGGGCAGTTCGAGGTGAATTTCAAGAACGGCGTCTTCGATATCCGGTTGCGCAAGAAGGCAAACGGGTAGTCACCCCCGACGGAAGGATCCGATGCAATCGTGCCGAGCGGCTCGAGGCCACGAGTTTGCGTGGGCCAGTCAGCCAAAACGGCGCAGCTTGCGGAGCTTTGTGCGCAGCGTTTTTGGGTCGATGCGGACGAGTTGGGGAAGCTTCTTGGGATTGGACTCGCTGAGTTCCAGGAGTTTTGAAAATAGTCTCTGCTCTACTTGCTCGCTCACTGCCGATTTCAGCTTGCGCCACACCAGGGGTTCGGAAAGATCGATCTCGAGGTCAAGGGACAATTGCACACCTTGACTCGCGGGACGAAGTTTGTGGACCACTTGCACATATTTCGGCAAGTGGCCAGGAGTAATCTCCTTGCCCGCCAGTAAAATCGCTGATTTGATGACGTTTTCTAGTTCCCGGATGTTTCCCGGCCAGTGGAATCGCTGCAGGATCTCTAAAGCTTGCGGGTGGAGAGTACACTCAGACTTGCCAAAACGACGGCCATATAAGCTGACAAAATGATTAGCCAGTAAGGTGATGTCTTCCCCTCGCTCGCGCAAAGGGGGGAGCCAGATCGTGGCAGCACTCAGGCGGTAGTAGAGGTCGGCCCGAAACATTCCCTTTTTAATTGCCTCCTCCAATGGGGCATTCGTCGCCGCCACGATGCGCACGTCCACGGGCCGGCTGGCTTTGGACCCCAAGGGCTGAATTTCACCTTCTTGAATCACCCGCAAGAGCTTGGCCTGCATGCTGGCTGGCATGTTGCCAATTTCATCCAGAAAAAACGTTCCCCGGTGCGCCGTTTCAATGCGGCCCAGTTTCTTTTCCGCTGCGCCGGTGAATGCTCCTTTCTCGTACCCAAACAATTCGCTTTCCACGAGCGTCTCGGGCAGGCCGGCACACTCCAGAGGAATAAAAGGACCTTTTTGGCGCTTGCTCAGCATATGCAAGGCGCGTGCGAAGACTTCTTTTCCCGTTCCGCTTTCACCGCGCAGCAGCACGGTGACATCGGCGGGAGCGAAATTTTGCACTAAATTCCATGCCTTCTTTATCTTCGAGCTGTTTCCGATGATTCCGCAGCGTTCGTAGACCTCCGCGGGGGAAGAAGGATGGATAGAGAAAAAATATTGCACCGTCTCTTTGAGCTTGTTGAAGTCGATGGGCTTGACCAGATAGTCGAAGGCACCGAGGCGAGTTGTCTCGATGGCGGAAGCAATGCTGCCCCAGCCTGTCAAGATCACCACGCCCACCTCGGGGCTCTGCTGCCGCAGAATGCGTAGAACGTCAAGTCCGCTCAGACCCGGGAGGCGGAGATCCAGCAGGATCAGATCAGGCGGCGACGCTGCCACCTTCTTGAGTCCTTCATCACCACTGTAGGCGATCTCAATCGCATAGTCGGTCGTCAGAAAATCCCGCACTACGGCACACACTTCCCGGTCGTCATCAACAACGAGCAGCTGGTGAGGCATGGTGTTTCGCTGCGACATGTCGTTTCGTCTAGCGGCGTTTGCGCAGCGCCAAATTTATGTCACACCTTTCCGCCCGTCCGGCTTTTTGCCGGACACCAGCGCAAGGAAGGAACCCAAGGTCTTGAGAACGCCACCGACGTGAATCGATTTTTCCAGCGGGATGTTCGGGCCTCGCTTTTGTGTGTTCATTTCATCTCCCTAGGGTGTTCTGGCCTTTGTTTAGGGTGACGCGCGGCGGTGCACGGATAGTTTGGCACTCCTAGTGTAGGCCACACTCCCGATCGGCCAGTCTCCTTAGATTCGGTCAGATAATGAGGGACGCGTACTGTAGCAACAAGCAAGAGTCTCCTTGGCGCTTGCAGAACTAATTTCCAGACTTGGCGCCATCTAGTGGCAACTCTCCCCTTCTTCTCAACGAGGGCGCCTGGAGACCCGCTAGCATTTCACATATACTACAGCCAGGAGGAGAACGCAACCACCTTCTGAGCAAAGCAATCCGCCCCCTCCTTGCTGCACAAAGGCAAGCCGAGGGACAACAACACCAACCGGCAAAGTGGACGGGGCTATTACTCCTTTCCTGCCGCCAATAGTTGGCGCACCGTGCGCACTAAGTCGTCCCGCGTGAACGGCTTCTGGAGAAAGGCTTTGCTCCCGTCTAAGACGCCATCCTGGGCCATGACGTCGCGTGTGTAGCCGGACATGTAGAGCACCTTCATTTCCGGCCGCAGGGGCGCCAGGCGTTGGGCCAGCTCGTAACCGCTCATCCCGGGCATCACTACATCGGTCATCATCAGGCGGATGGGGTCCGGGTGCTGTTGGCAGACGCGCAGGGCCTCGTCACCGTCACGCGCCTCCAACACGTTGTAGCCCATACTTTCCAAGAATTCCTGAACCACCTTCCGGACAGGTTCTTGGTCTTCCACCACCAAGACGGTTTCCGAGCGGGGAGGAGCCATTTTTTATCTTTCTCTGCGTGATGCAGGCTGTGGGTCGGGGTCAACCTCTTCGGGGACTTGGACAGCAGTCGGCTCGCCGGGTCGAAGCAGGAGTTTCAATCCCGTGTGTCTGCACTGCTGCGCATGAGCATCTGCCGAAATTCAGCAAACAGATGCGGATCCCACCAGCCCTGTTTAACTTCGCTCGCCATCGTGTTGAGCGCCTCCACCAGTGACAAGCCCGGCTTGTAGGGCCGGTCGGTGGAGAGAGCGTCATAGATATCCACAATTTGTAGCACCCGCGCCGTGAGGGGGATTTGCTCGCCCTTGAGCCGGTCGGGGTAGCCCGACCCGTCGAACTTTTCGTGGTGATGGCGGATGATGGGGAGCACCGATCGAAATGTCCTGAGCGGCTCGCAGATGCGCTCGCCTACAATGGGGTGCTCGCGCATCAGCTTCCATTCGTCCGGCGTGAGCCGAGCGGGTTTGAATAGAATGGCATCGGGCACGGCCACCTTGCCGACGTCGTGCACAGTACCCGCCCGGCGCAAGGCTGTGATCTGCTCGGGGGGCAACCCGATGCGCTGGGCCAGCCGGGCCGAATAGTCTGACAAGCGCTCGCAGTGGCCCTCGGTGCACGGGTCTTTGCCTTCAATGCTGCGGGCCAGAGCAAACAGGACCGATTCGGTCCGCTCCATATCGTTCGTGTAGGCCTTCAGGCTGAGCAGGGCGCGCACCCGGGCGAGCAGTTCTCGGCATTCGACGGGCTTGGTCAGAAAGCAGTCCACGCCCGCATCGATGGCACGAATACGGTCTTCGATGGCCGCCAGTCCGGTGATCACTACGACCGGCGTCAGTCGGGTCGCTGGGTTGTTCTTGAGCTGTCGGCAGACCTCGACACCGTCGAGGTTCGGCATGATCACATCCAGCAACACCAAGTCCGGTTCGTGGTGCGCGAACTCTTCGAGCGCACGTTGGCCGTCCCCGGCGGTGATTATCTGGTATCCCTCCGCACGCAACAGCTCTTCCAGGAGTGTGCGATAGGGTGCTTCATCATCGACGAGTAGGATTGTTTCGGTCATAGTGTCCTTGCCTCCGCACTGTGCTAGGAGGTAACCGTGGGAACCAGGAATCCTTGCCGATTACCCCTAGCGAGCCGTCGCTTCTGCTAAGCGGCCGGTTTGTTCCGAAGATGCTGGCGCGGCATACTGAGCTGCGTGCGCACATGGAAATCCAGCTCGGTGGGCGGGAGGGGCAGACCCAACAGAACCGGGACGATATGCCAACCGCTGAACAGGCGGCGGTGGAACAAGAAATCCTCCGCTTGGCTCAGGTGCCTGAAGATGAAGTACTGCCCATCCGAGGAGTGATCGACCACCGGGTTTCCCTCTGCCTCTGTCTGGCAGACTGCAAACGCCACCCAGTTCTCCCTGTTGTCGAGCGTCTTCATGTTTGTCTTCTCCCACTGTGGAATTGTTTTCTTGCCTATCATTTCGCACCTCGCGCCAACTAGGAGGGCAAGTGAGCGGCCAAATCGACTCGCGGAGCGATTCCTAAGCAAGCTGAAATCAATGGCTTACAACGAGACGGCCAGCGTCCCCCGGCCCCGCTGACCGCCGATGTCTCGCCGATGCGACCTGTGGCTCAGGATGAGACAGCGATGGAAGGTCTTGCCAGCGGCTCTTGGTGGAGTCAGCAGCGGATGGTAGGTGTGGATGCTATGCGGATTTGCCGTTCACTCTCGCAATAGCATCCGTGACGTGCCTATGAGCCTGCCCCTGTCTCAGGCACTCGCGGTGCTTAAGGCCATGGTGCCCAACACGGGCGCCAGCGCGCTGGTATTCGCGCCATGAAAAAGAACTCCTCCAGTTCCAGCGCGACTGCTCTTACGTCCCATGTATTGTCTTTGATTCCCGTAGCGTTTCGCCCTATTATGCGCAGAGATGGTATTCAACTAGGTCAGTTTCCTGAGTATGGAGGCGTAGCATGCCGGCGAGAGGTTCTTCCAGGGAGATGGCCGGGGCGCGCGCGGCGACGCGAGTGCGCAAGTGGGCGCGGCGCAAAATCATTATCAACGCTGGCTATCAATTCCGCACGCTGTTGCCGATCCTATTCTATACCGGTGTTTTCGCAGTCCTGGTGGCAGGACTTGTTTTCTTCCCCCTGCATCGCGAGTGGAACGAGGAACCTGACTTGGGCCTCCGCGCGCTGTTGCAGCAGCGACTGTCTGAACTGCATTGGCAGTTGTGGCCGATGCTCCTGCTGGCAGCCTTTCTGGCCTTGGGCTACGCCTTGCTGCGCTCCCACCACGTCGCCGGACCCTTCTATCGCCTCCGCCACGTGCTACAACGTATGATTGAAGGGGATTACCGAGGCGTACGCTTTCGGCGGGGTGACGAGTTCCGCGAGTTTGAGGCCATTGTCAGCCAATTGGGCAAGAAGATGCAGATGCTTGCGACGCGGAATCGGGATGTCTTGATGAGTGTAGAAAGTCGCGTCAAGCAACTTGCTCTGCGCCTGGACAACGAGGAACTCCCCAAGGCAGAGGTGCAGACCGCGCTCGATGCGATTTTGGCGCAACTGGGCAAGGCACGTGAGCGCACCCCGGTAATCCGCTAGGAGGAGCGATGCGCCGCCGTTCGGCTGCGGGGTTCAGTTTGATCGAACTGATGATTGTGATCGCTATCATCATGGTGTTGATCACGATGGCCATGCCGAGCATCATGGCGACCCTGCAACGTGCCCACGAGGCGGCTGCGGTCGCGATGCTGCGCAAGCTCCACACCGACCAGGAGGGCTACCGGATTTCCAACCAGGAATATGCCGACGACTTCAGACTCCTCGATACCGACTTTGGCCAAATCAGTCAAGGCGGTGACGTTCTCCTCTACTCGAACTACATCTTCCGCCTCACCGCGTTGTTGGGACCGGGCCAGTCATCGCTAGATCAATGGGAGTGCACGGCAGAGCCAGTGCGGGCGCGCGGCTCGGCTCGATATTTTTACATCGACGACACCGGGATCATCCGCTACGAGATCGGGAACTTCGCGACCAGCTCCAGTCCCGTCTTTCGGTAAGGGTCCTGCGTGTTTGAGGGTGGCGCAGGCTTAGAGGTTGCGTTGGCGGGTTTCCGGGGTGTCGGGCTCCTTGGGGATCACGACGATGCCGGTTTCGGAGACATGGAAGCGCTGGCGGTCGCGTGCGAGGTCGTAGCCGATGATGTCGCCGGCTCCAATGTGCACGTTCTTGTCGATGATGGTGCGGCGGATGCGCGCGCGGGGGCCGACATAGACGTTATCGAGCAGAATCGACTCGCGCACTTCACACCCGGCATCAAGAAAAATATTGCGGCCCAGGACCGAGTCTTTTACGTAGCCACCAGCCAGAATACAACCCGGCGAGACAACGGATTGAATTGCGGTGCCCCGGCGGCCCTCCTCGTCGAACACGAACTTTGCGGGCGGGTCGTTGAAGCTCGTGGTTATGATGGGCCACTTCCAGTTGAAGAGGTTCAGCTGGGGCTGGACGTTTTTGAGGTCGAGGGTAGCCTCGTAGTAGGTCTCAATGGTGCCGACGTCGCGCCAGTAGGCCCTCTCTTCCGGCG
Source organism: Terriglobia bacterium (assembly GCA_046758465.1). Lineage (GTDB taxonomy): Bacteria > Acidobacteriota > Terriglobia > Acidiferrales > 2-02-FULL-67-57 > JBHIAG01. The sequence continues at coordinate 50,754 of JBHIAG010000003.1, forward strand.
CGTGACTGCCCGGGATGCGATTCAGAGAGAAGTCATAGGCGTACATGGCGCAGGTGTCGGGCAGTGTGGGCAGAATGGAGCGACCGAAATCGTGAGCCGAATCCGGCCGCTCGGCATCGGCCCGTAGGGTTTCGACCAGTGTTTTGGGGTCCAACGCGTAGTTCCCCATGGAGGCCAGAGCGAGTTCAGAGTTGTGTGGCAGGGTGGGCGGCTTGTCGGGCTTTTCGACGAAGCGCAGTACCTTGCCGCGCTCGTCCACCGAGAGGATGCCGAACTCGCTGGCTTGCTCGCGAGAGACGGGAACGCAGGCGACGCTGGCCTTGGCTCTGCTTTCCAGATGGAAGTTAATCATTTGCCGAATCTGCATCTTGTAGATGTGGTCGGCGCCGAAGACCACGACGACGTCAGGCTGAAACTGTTCGATCAGGTTGATGTTTTGAAAGACAGCGTCGGCGGTGCCCTGGTACCAGTCTGGCCCGAGTTGCATCTGAGCGGGGACGACGCGGATGAAGGCGTCGCGCCCGGCGACGCGGTGCATCCAGCCACGCTGAATATGTTCGAGAATGGACTGGGCCTTGTACTGTGTCAGGACGTAGATGGCGTGGATACCGGAGTTGACCAGGTTGCTCAGGACGAAGTCAATGATGCGGTAGCGACCGGCAACGGGGACGGCGGGTTTGGTGCGGTCGCGTGTAAGCGGCCAGAGCCGTTCACCGCGTCCGCCCGCCATTACGAACGCGAGAATACGTGGGACTGCTACCATCGTTTCCTATTGGCAAAAGAGTGATTCTTGCAGGGCGCGACCGCCGTCCTTTCTCCCCCCGGCAGACGAGAGAACCGCCCCCTGTTTGAAAGACGGCCTATGGCCTCTCTTACGAATGCATCTCCATTCTAGCATGCGATGTGCGCGCT
>JBHIAG010000004.1:0-49588 GCA_046758465.1 Terriglobia bacterium
CCCCGCTTCCAATCCCTGCTGCGCCGCATGGGCCTGGCGGAAGACGAAAAGCGAAAATAGAAAAGGGAAAATGGAAAACAGGGTGAATGACAAAGCTTGGGTAGGGCAAGGCCTTGTCGGAGCGCAGCGAAGACCCGTCTGGGCGCCTTGCCGGAGCAGGGCGGCAGGGGCAAGCCCCGGGCTCTGTCATTCTGAGCGAAGCCCGCCTGCGGCAGGCAGGGACGGGCAGGCAGGCATGAACTTCCCGCCGGGACTGGTTGACGGGTTGACTAGTCGAAGGGTTGATTGGGTGCGCACGAACCGGCGCGTGATGTCGCTATCCACTAGCCCCGAAGAGCGAACAACCCAAAAATTGACGCGCATCCCCCGGACCCTGAATTTGTCCGTCGCGTCGGTGCGGGGCGGCTCCTCGGGCTCAGGGGTATGTCCCACCGACGCGGGGAATCCACTTTGCCCCCAACAAAACGGACACCATTCAGCCACCAAAACTCCCCATCCGACCCCCGCTGGGCGCTGTTCAGCAAAAAACCTTACCGCCCCCGGGCACAAATGCAGTAAGATGCCTCCCACGAACAGCTTAGGGAATCTTCTGGTTCCCTGGGGCGTTCGAATTTATCGCCGGGCTTTTTGCACCGGCTCTCTGCTTTTACTGAGGGTATTGCTCGCCACGGCGGCCGAGAGGGGTTGGGTAGGCAGAGGCGCAAAAGTGCTATTGCCATACTCCCTGTCTTTCGCTCGTTTTGCGTCCCACCCGCTCCTCCCTTCTTGAGTCGCCGTGATTTCTGATTAGCAGAGAGAGGAGATCCACCTAATGCCGAGGAGCAAAGGCAAGCGGGCGCTGAAATACGTGGATGCTGTTCTCTGTACCGCGGCTGGCATCCTCTTCGACACTATCCAGTTCTTCAACCAGTACCGGCCCAGTCCCTCCTGTACCCCCAAGTGGTCGGACAAGCCACTCCTGAAATCGTGGCAAAAGAGCAAGCCCCCGCTGGGCTGGCCGCGGCAAACCGACTCGCTCTGCCCGGGTTGCGTCAAGGAAGCCCGCGCGCGCATCCTCAGCGGCGAGCAGGACTGGAAGAGTCTCGTCCATGAGAACGTGGGCGAGATCAAGGCCAACATCATCGAGCGCGACGGCCAGGTCTGGATGATCAAGGACTGCCCCAAGCACGGCCACTATGAAGACATCATGGCCATCGACTCCAACTTCCTGGCCTGGGTTGAGCAGAACTTCCCCGGCCGCGACATCCCCGCCCACAACGACCAAGACCTCCACCACCACGGCTCCAGTACCATCCGCCACGGTCGCGGCTCCGTCCTCACCGTTGACCTCACCAACCGCTGCAATATGATGTGCGACCCCTGCTTCATGGACGCCAACCAGGTCGGCTTCGTCCACGAGCTCGTTTGGGAAGACATCAAGGAAGTGCTCGACAACGCCGTCAAGATCAAGCCCCGCCGCCAGATGTCGGTCCAGCTCTCCGGTGGCGAACCCACCATGTCCCCCTACTTCATGGATGCCATCCACTACGCTCGCAAGCTGGGCTTCAACAGCGTGCAGGCGGCCACCAACGGCATCGAGTTCGCCAAGAGCAAGGAGTTCTGCCGGCGGGCCTTCGAGGCTGGCCTCCGCTATGCCTACCTGCAATTTGACGGCATCGGCAACGACGCCAACAGCCACCGCCAGGTCGGCAACCTGTTCGACGTCAAGCTGCGTGCCATCGAGAATATGCACGACGCGGGCATCGAGATCATCCTGGTCATCACCCTCATCAACGGCATCAACAATGACCAGGTCGGGCCCATCATCAAGTTTGCCCGCGAGAACCCCGGGAGGATTGCCTTCATCGCCTTCCAGCCTGTCTCCTTCACCGGGCGCGACGAGGACGTCACCCCCGAGCGCCGCCTCCGCCAGCGCTACACCCTCTCCCACATGGTCTACGACGTCAAGAAGCAGCTTGGCATCACCGAGCCCACCCGCGACTGGTTCCCGCTCTCGCTCTTTAGTGCCTTCGCCGACGTCGCCGACGTCGTGCACGGCCCGCAGGCCGACTGGGGCATGGTTAGCTGCAGTTGCCATCCCAACTGCGGCGTCGGAACCGCGCTCATGATTAACAAGGAAACCAAAGAATGGGCTCCGGTGCCGGAGTTCCTCAACATTCCTAGCCTCGTGAAGGATTTCCACAAGATCAGCGACGCGGCCCGCCACAAGTACTTCTCGGCCTTCATGATCGGCTTGGCCCTGCTCAAGAACTACCGGCCCTTCAAGGCCCCGCCCAGCTTTGCTTTGTTCGACTTGTGGAAGAAATTTGACAAGTCGTTCGGGCTCACGGGTGATTCCAGGAAGAAGTACGGCAGCGGCGGCCCTGACCGCAAGTTCGAGGACGCGCTCAAGCGCCGCTCCGATCCCTGGAACTTCCTCTTCGTCGCCGGCATGTGGTTTCAAGACTTGTTCAACTACGACTTCCGCCGCACCGAGATGTGCGTCATCCCCTACGCCACCCAGCAGGGCGAAATCTCCTTCTGCGCCTACAACACCGGCATCGGCTGGCGCCAGATTATCGAGAACATGTACAAGAACGCCACCGTGGCCGAGTGGTATCGCACCCACGGCAAACACCAGATCTACGCCAAGGGCAGAGAGGTTGAACTCGGCGCCTACGAGCACTCGCTCAACATTGACCCGGAGGACGCTGCCCGCGTCCGCGACCGCTCGGGGCAGGGTCCGATGACCGCGGCTGAGGAAGACCGCATGCGCCGCCGCGCTGCCTACCAGGCCCAGGAAGTGCGGAACATCTACGAAGAACTGGTGCTGAAGAAACCGGCGGCGGAGACGCAACTGATCCAGATTGGAAGCCTCTCTGCGGCCGCACCCACTCCACCGGCGGCGCCGGCACCCAAGACCGTGGACAACGTCGCCGCCCACGGCGACGACGACTAAAGAGCTCTCACTTGCCCTCCGTGGCAGGTGAAACGTTCTGGTAGATGTGCCCGCTGGCTCCCGCCAGCGGGCTTTTCTGTGAGCGGTGCAGCGAGCCCTAAAATTCTTTACACCGGGTGGCTTGCTTGCGTATAATCCGCCCCGCGACTTCCCGGGGGTGCACTCCCCTTGGGGCGATGAAACCCAACGAGATGCTTGCACGCAGGCGAGCGTAACTACCAGCGAGGAGTGAGGATGTCGGAACGAGCCCTGACAAGCGAACCGGCCCTTCAGACAGGTAAACTCGACGCTGCAACCGCCAACCCCACCACCCTGCGCCTCAGCAGCGAAACCCTCACTGTCAAGACCCGCGAACGCCTCGAGTTGATTAACATCACCGACCAGATCGCCGCCCGCGTCCGCCAGAGCGGCATCCGCCACGGCATCGCCCTTATCAACTCCCTCCACACCACCCTCGCCCTGTTCATCAATGAGTTCCAGCAAGCCTTACTCGACGACATCCGCACGTTCCTCGAACAGGTAATCGCTCGCGGCAACTACTACCGCCACAATGACCCGCAGCACAGCGACTGCGACCGCCAGAACGCCGACTCCCACCTGCGCGCCATGCTCCTGGGCCACAATCTCTGCCTCCAGATCGTGAACGGCGAACTCGTCCTCGGCCCCTTCCAGGCGCTCATCCTGGCCGAGCTGGACGGTCCCCGCGACCGCGCCCTGCACCTGCAAATCCTCGGCTCCGCCTAAAAAACCGAAAAGCGAAATCCGAACAGCGAGTATCGTTACAGAAAGGCCATGCTTTTCGCCTTTCGGCTTTCGAGTTTCGTTCGGGGCTCGCCTGCGCACGCTTTGAGCTTCTACCCGCCTTGCTTCGGGTAGTCTGTGGGGGTATCATAGGGATGTTCTCCGACCCCGGTGGCCTACGGGAGAGACAACCTAGCCCCCGCTGGACGGGGTGGCGCCGGGGCGACACCGTGTTCCGCGAAAGCGGAACGCGCCCCGTGTTTGCCCTGAGACGAGCCCGAAGGGCGAGTCGAAGGGGCTTTGGAAAGGAGAACCAGAGCCTATCGCTCCGCACGGGGCGTAGGCTCAACGCTTTTTATGGCCCTGACCGACGGTTTCGGCCGCACCATCACTGACCTCCGCGTCAGCGTCACCGACCGCTGCAACTTCCGCTGCATCTATTGCCGCGCGGCTGAGCCAGAAAACTATATGCCCGGCGACCACCTGCTTACCTGGCCCGAGCACAGGCGCCTCTGCCGCATCCTCGCACAGTTGGGCATCCGCAAGATTCGCGTCACCGGGGGCGAGCCGCTTGTCCGCCCGGGTGTGGAAGATTTCATCCGCTGGCTCCGCGAGCAGGCGGTCTTTGAGGACATTGCCCTCACCACCAATGGCTTTTCACTCGCCGAGAAAGTTGACGCCCTGAAAGCCGCTGGGCTCCACCGCGTCAACGTTAGTCTCGACTCGCTCCGCGCCGGCCGCTTCGACCGTATCACGCGCAGCCGCGGCGCGCTCGCCCGGGTGCGGGCGGGCATCGAAGCGGCCAACGCCGCAGGCCTCGCTCCGGTCAAGGTCAATGTTGTCATCGTTCGCGGCTTCAACGACGATGAGATCCTCGACTTCGCCGAGTTTGCCCGCCGGCGCAAGCTGGTGATGCGCTTCATTGAGTTTATGCCGCTTGACGCCGACCACATTTGGGAGCGGGATCGGGTCGTTACCGCCGTGGAGATGCTCGCCCAGTTGCGCCAGATTGACGACCTGGTTGCATTGCCGCGCCAGGTCGCCAGCGAAACCGCTCTCCGCTACCGCTTCGCCGACGGCTCGGCTGAAATTGGCGTCGTCGCTCCCGTCTCCCGGCCGTTCTGCGGACAGTGTTCGCGTATTCGCCTCACCGCCGATGGCAAAATTCGTACCTGTTTGTTCTCCGTGGCCGACCATGACCTCCGGGGCCTGCTGCGGAACGGTGTCGCCGACGCCGTCATTGCGCGCACCATCGAAGAGATTGTCGCGCACAAGGAGGAGGGCCACCGCATCAACCAGCCCGACTTCGTGCCGCCCAGCCGCACCATGGTCTTCATCGGCGGCTAACGCTACGGCCGTGCTGTGTGCGGCATCGAATAGAAATGGAGCGTTGGCTCCTGCTAGAATAAAGAAGGGAACAGATGGCAGTCCTGACCGAGATACAACCGGCAACGGTGCGCGTGCCCGAGATTGAGAAGGGCGTCGGCTGCGACTTTGACAGCTACCTGCTCGTCCCCGACACTTCCCTCGACGCCCGCATCGCCGCCGCCCGCGAGGCCCTGGGCGAGCGCCTGGTCATCCTCGGCCACCACTACCAGCGCGATGAGGTGGTCAAGTTCGCCCACTTCCGCGGCGACTCCCTGAAACTCTCCCAGCAGGCTGCTCGGACCCGTGCTGACTTCATCGTCTTCTGCGGCGTCCACTTTATGGCCGAAAGCACCGACATCCTCCGCCAGCCCCACCAGCAGGTCATCCTGCCCGACCTGAACGCTGGCTGCTCGCTGGCCGATATGGCCGACATCACCCAGGTCGAGGATTGCTGGGAGCAACTGGAAGCGGTCGGCGGGCTCAACGTCCGTCCCATTACTTATATGAATTCCTCGGCTGCCATCAAAGCCTTCGTCGGCCGCCACGACGGCGCCATCTGCACCTCGTCGAACGCCGCCGGCATCTTTCGCTGGGCCTTCGCGCGCGCCGACCGCATCCTCTTCCTCCCTGACGAGCACCTTGGCCGCAACACTGCCTACCGCATGGGCATCCCGCTCGATCAGATGGCGGTCTGGGATCCCTATCGTACCCTCGGCGGCACCACCGAGGAACAGCTGCGCCGCGCCCGCGTCATCCTTTGGAAGGGCTACTGCTCTGTCCACCAGCGCTTCTTGCCCGAGCACGTAACTCAGGTGCGCCAGAAATATCCCGGCATTCGCGTCCTGGCGCATCCCGAGTGTCGCTGGGAAGTTGTGAAACTGGCCGACGGCATCGGTTCCACCGAAGGTATGCTGAAGAAAGTTACCGCTAGTCCCGCGGGCAGCCAGTGGGCGATCGGCACCGAGATTCATCTCGTCAACCGTCTGGCGAAAGAGAATCCGGACAAGTTTGTGGTTCCGCTCGACCCGAACGTCTGCGTTTGCACCACCATGTTTCGCATCACGCCCCAGCACCTGTGCTGGGCGCTGGAAAACCTGGTGGCCGGGCAGGTGGTAAACCGCATCGCTGTGGACGCGGAAACGCGGCGCTGGGCGCGGCTGGCCCTCGAGCGCATGCTCGCGATTGCCTGAGGGAAGGCTATGGGGGACGAAGAAAAAATCTTCAACCGGCACCAGGCAGAACAACTGTTGGCAACGATTGCACCGCTGCTCGCGGCTGCACATAAGCACAAGCGTGAGGTCGAAGCCCTGGACCAGGAATTTTCTCAACTGCACCAGCACATCCTGCTCCAGGGCGGCATCGTGCCCCCCTACGGCCAGTTGGCGGACAAGCGCCTCGCGCGCGAGGCGCTGGTTGAAAAGATTCGTGATGCGATTGGTGGGATCGAACAGCACGGCTGCCTGGTGAAAGACCTTGACCTGGGCTTGGTGGATTTTCCCACCCTGCGCGACAACGAGACCGTCTACCTTTGCTGGAAGCTCGGTGAGGAGCGCATCGGCTACTGGCACTGCATCCACGAGGGCTTCGCCGGCCGCAAACCGCTTGATTCCGACGAGCCTCGGCGGCAGCCCAAGAAAGACAAGCCGCACTGAACGCTTGCCGGCCGGAGGCAGGCCGCGCAGCGAGCGCAGATGAAACCCACCAGACACCCGGGTGGGACGTGACCCCCTATTGCGCGCTGGCCTGAGCTTCTCGGCTCCAACGGGAACGGGGATGGCAGAACCACAACACGAACCGAATCGCCTCAAGGACTCGGCGAGCGCTTACCTGAGGAGTGCCGCCCACCAGCCCGTGCGGTGGTACCCGTGGGGCCCGCAGGCGTTCGCACGCGCCCGGGAAGAGGACAAGCCCATCCTGCTCGACATCGGCGCGGTCTGGTGCCACTGGTGCCACGTGATGGACCGCGAGAGCTATGAGAACCCTGAAACCGCTCAGATCATCAACCAGCACTTCATCGCGATCAAAGTTGACCGCGACGCCGCCCCGGCCATTGATGCGCGCTACCAGGCGGCCGTCAGCGCCATGACCGGACAGGGCGGCTGGCCCCTTACCGCCTTCCTGACCCCGGACGGCAAGCCCTTCTTCGGCGGCACCTATTTCCCGCCCGAGGATTCCTTTGGGCGGCCCGGCTTGAAGCGCCTTCTGCTGAACGTCGCCGAGGTGTACCAAGCGCGCAAGGCTGATGTGCTCGACAACGCCGAGAAAGTTACGACCGCCATCGCTCAGGCCGAGAGCTTCACCGGCGCCCGCCGCGCCTTCTCGCCCACACTCGTTGACTCCGTGGTTGATTCTGCTATCAAACTGTTTGACCTGCGCTTCGGGGGCTTCGGCACCGCCCCCAAGTTTTCCCATCCGGCTGCCATCGAGCTGCTGCTGGAGCGCTACCAAGCGACCCGCGAGCGCCACTACCTGACCGTCGTCAACACCACGCTGGAGCGCATGGGCCGCGGCGGCGTCTATGACCAGCTCGCTGGCGGCTTCCACCGCTACTCGGTCGACGAACGTTGGATCGTCCCCCACTTCGAAAAGATGTCCTACGACAACTCCGAACTGCTCAAGAACTATCTCCACGCCTATCAGGTCACGCACGCGCCCTTCTTCCGTGAGGTCGCCGCGGGCATCGTCAACTGGGTCAACACTACGCTCGCTGACCTCGAGCACGGGGGTTTCTACGCCAGCCAGGACGCCGACTTCAGTCTCGAGGATGACGGTGACTACTTCACCTGGACCCTCGACGAGGTTCGCGCCGGGCTCTCGCCGGAGGACGCCGAGCTCGTCGCCGAGCATTACGGCGTCCAACCGCACGGCCAGATGCACCTCAACCCGGCCAAGAACGTCCTCTGGGTGGCGGCGGCTGAAGAGGAACTCGCCCAGCGCCATGGCCTGCCGGTGGAGGATGTCCGGCGTCGCCTGGCCGAGGCCAAACGAACAATGTGCGCGGCGCGCCGGAAGCGTTCCACGCCCTTCGTGGACACCACTCTCTACACTGCCTGGAACGCGATGTTCGTTTCCGCCTACTTGGACGCCTATCGCGCGCTGGGCCGCGACGACTGCCGCCAGCTCGCTCTGCGCACCCTCGAGCGTTTCCTCCGCTCTGCCTGGAGCCCCGAGCAGGGTTTCGCTCATCGTCTGGCGGAGGCCGCCGAGCCAGCCGAGGCTGTGTTGGACGACCAGGTCTTTATGGCTGCCGCCCTGCTTGATGCTTTTGAGCTCACCGGTGAGAAACGCTACTTTGACGCCGCCGAGCGCGCCGTCCGTCTGTGCTTGGAGAAATACTGGGATGCCGAAGGCGGCGGCTTTTTCGACCGTCCCGTGGACGCTCCGCCCCTGGTGGCAGGAATGAACGTGCGCCGCAAGCCCTGCCAGGATTCGCCCACTCCGGGCGCCAATTCCATTGCCGCCATCGTGCTCGACCGCCTGGCCAGCTTTACCCTCAACGCTGATTACCGCGACAAAGCCGAGAAAACCCTGGAAGCCTTTGCCGGGCTGGCCCCATCCTTGGGCCTGTTTGCCGCCAGCTACGGCCTGGCGGCGCTCTTGCACGTGCGCCAGCCGCTCGAGGTCGTCATTGTCGGCGCGCGTGCCGACAGCCGCACCTGCGCTCTTCGTCAGGCTGCTTGGGATACTTTCCGCTTCGGCAAGGCAGTGCTGCACTATGAGCCGCAGGAGATTTCTGCCCAGCGACTCCCGGCCGGGCTGGCCGCGACGCTCCCGCATCTCTCCGGCGATGGTCCCGAAGCTTCGGGACCGCAGGCACTGGTCTGTGTCAACGCCACCTGCCAGCCCCCGGTCACCTCGGCCGACGAGTTGTCGAACCTCTTGCTCCGAATAGGCTCCTAATCTGACTGGTTCAATGCCTCCCCGCTGGCTCGCTGTCGTCATTTTCTTCGGCACGCTTGTCCTGATTGGCGTGGCGCAACTCTACTGGTACCGGCGGGCGCGCAGCCTGGTGGGGCGCGCGCGCCCAGGTTGGCCCCGCTGGGCCCTGGGGCTGCTGCTGTTTTCCCCCTTGTGTCTGGTCTGGTTCGTCTATGTCGCCGGAACCGGCGCCCTGCTGCTTTCCTTTTTCACCAACCCCGGCGCTCCCCGCGGCTTGATCGTTTTCCTCCACACCCTGCGCCATTCGGTGGTCATGATCCCAGTGGGCCTGTGGAGCGCCGCCTCGGGCTTCTCCTTTCTCTTCATCAAACTCGTCGAGGCTACCGGCTGGCTGGCTGCCCGCGTTTACGCCCGAGGCGCATCCCGCAGAGCGGGACGCCCCGCGACCCCGAACCCAGTCAACCCTGACCGGCGCTACTTTCTCCAGACCGCGACCTCGCTGGCCGGGGCGGTGCCGTTCGCCGTCGTGGGCTATGGGTTTTTCCGCCGGCAGCGCTACACGGTCGAAGCAGTCAGCGTTCCGATTCTGAATCTACCGCCTGCGCTGGACGGCTTGCGCCTGGTGCAGTTGACCGATGTCCACGCCAGCGCCTATATGCCGGTGAGCGAGATTGACCGCGTGGTGGCGATGGCCAGTGAGCTCGACGCTGACTTGGTCTTCCACACCGGCGACTTCATCACCAGCCGCGGCGACCCGCTCGACACCGCCATCGACACCCTCGCCCGCGTCCGCGGTCGCTATGGCCTGTTCGGCTGCCTCGGCAACCACGAAATCTACGCCGTCGCCGAAACCCGCGCCACGCGTCGCTTCACCCGGCACGGCTGCAAAATCCTGCGCGGGGAAGCCCAGGTGATTGAGATTCGCGGCGCCCGGCTCAACCTCATCGGCGTTGACTACCAACGCCAGCCCCGCGGCCCCGCCAGAAAGCGCGGGGCAGGCCGCGACCCCTCGCGGGCGCTCGGGGCAAGCCCGGAGGACTACCGCGACTATTTTCTCCGCGGCATCGAACCTCTGGTGCGCCGCGATATGCCCAACATCCTCCTCACTCACAATCCCAACCCCTTCCGGCGCGCCGCCGAACTTGGCATCGAGTTGACACTCGCCGGGCACACGCACGGCGGTCAGGTTCAGGTCGAAATCCTCGATTCGCGTCTCAGCCCGGCGCGCTTCATAACCCGTTTCATCTCCGGCTTGTACTCGCTGCCCTCGGGGCAAGCGGCCCTCGCTGCGGAAGCAGTCTCCACGGGTCACAGACCACGGGTCACGGGACACTGTTTTTTGTACGTCAGTCGCGGCATCGGCACCATCGGCATGCCCGTGCGTCTCGGCGCCCCGCCGGAAATTACTCTGCTCACCCTGAGCCGCGCCTGAGTATTCCCAGTGGCAGGGGTCACTGGGTTGGACGAGGGAAGTGGGTTCCTGAGTGGCAGGGGCCCTTCGGCTTCGCTCCCCTCGATCCCGCTCTGCGGGACTCGGGGCAAGCCACTGGGCTGGACGTCATCCTCTCACCTTGCGCCGCAGCCAGGACCGCGCGGCAAGCTGCTCTCGGGCAGGAGCCTGGGCGATGAAAGCGGCAAGGCCCGGTGGCCGGTGCCCCCGCAAAAAGCGTGGGGTAGGCACCGGGCTCGGCGTGGAGTTTTGCCGAGGAAGTTGCAAGACTGTCCCCTAGCCATCCCTCGACTGCGCTCGGGACAAGCGGGATAAAGGAGCCTGGGCTGAAAAGAACCGTTCGATCCCGCAAGCCCGTCCCGAAGCTTCGGGAGCAGGTTGGCGGGACTCAGGGCAAGCGGGGTAGGCTAGCGGCTTGGTAGGGAATTAGGCCAGTACCACGTGCCTGGCTGAGTTGCGCGGCAGGGAGCAAGGTGGGATAATTGAAGGTTGGGGAGTGAGCAAGGAGTAATCCAATGGCAACGATGCGCGAACAGTGGGTCAAAGAACGTTTAGCGGTGCACCCCGCCAAGGACGGGGCAGGTGGCGGCCCTGCAAAGAACGACGGGGCAGGCGTGACTCAGATGCGCTACGCGCGCCAGGGCATCATCACCGAGGAGATGCGCTGGGTGGGCGCGCGCGAGCGCTGCGACGCTGAGTTCGTGCGCAGCGAGGTTGCCCGCGGCCGCGCTATCATCCCCGCCAACATCCGCCACCTCAGCCTGGAGCCGATGATTATCGGCATTGGCTTCAAGTGCAAAATCAATGCCAACATCGGCAACTCCGCGGTTACCTCCGATACTGACAACGAGTTCGAAAAGCTGCGCGTCGCCACCCAGCTCGGCGCCGATACCGTCATGGACCTCTCGACCGGCGGCGACATCCCCCGCATCCGCCAGGCCATCATCGACGCCAGCCCCGTCCCCGTGGGCACCGTCCCCATCTACGAGGCCGTCACCCGCGTCAAACGTGTCGAGGACTTGACCATGGGCCTCATGCTGGAAGTCATCGAAGAGCAGGCCGGGCAGGGCGTTGACTACATGACCATCCACGCGGGCGTGCTGCGCGAATTCATCCCCCTCGTCCGCAACCGCATCACCGGCATCGTGAGTCGCGGCGGCGCGCTGCTGGCCCAGTGGATGGCTTACCACCACCAGCAGAACATGCTCTATGAGCATTTCGACGAGCTTTGCAAAATCTTCAAGCGCTACGACGTCAGCTTTTCGCTCGGCGATGGCCTGCGCCCGGGTTGCTTGGCCGACGCCTCCGACGAAGCCCAGTTCGCGGAACTCAAGGTCTTAGGCGAGTTGACCCGGAAAGCTTGGGCGCACGATGTGCAGGTCATGATTGAGGGCCCCGGGCATATCCCGATGGACCAGATCGAGCTGCAAGTGAAAAAAGAGATCGAGTTTTGCCACGAGGCGCCCTTCTACACCCTGGGCCCGCTCGTCACCGACATCGCGCCCGGCTACGACCACATCACCAGCGCCATCGGCGCCGCCATGATTGGCTGGCACGGTGCCTCCATGCTCTGCTACGTGACCCCGAAGGAGCACCTGGGGCTGCCGAATGTCGAGGATGTCAAGCAGGGTATCATCGCCTACAAGATCGCCGCCCATGCCGCCGACGTCGCCCGCCACCGCCCCGGCGTGCGCGACCGCGACGACGCCCTCAGCTATGCCCGCTTCCTCTTCGATTGGAACAAGCAGTTCGAACTCTCCCTCGACCCGGAAACTGCCCGCAGCCTGCACGATGAAACCCTGTCCGACGAGTACTACAAGGAAGCCGCTTTCTGTGCCATGTGTGGCCCCAAGTTCTGTTCCATGAACACTACCCAGGTGATGGAGAAATATCTCGGACAGGACCAAAAAGAGCGCGAGCAGAAATTCTCCGAGCTATTGGCTAAGGTATCGCGCTAGGGAAAGCGGCCGGAAGAAAGAACTCCACCACAGAGGCGCAGAGACCGCGGAGAAAGAACCGGTTTTCCCGAAGCTGTCTTGCCCGAACTATCTTTCACTTCCGCAAGGGATGTTCATAGGGCTGCCTGTGGAAAATCAGGACCGAACCAAACGGGAAGAGCAACTCCGCGCGGAGTTCAACCGTTGGGCGGAGGCCGGTCGGGGCGAGGAGATGCGGGAGGAACATCTGCACATCGCCCAGAAAATGCTTGCCCAAATCAGCTTTGCGCCGGATGACAAAATCCTCGATATCGGCTGCGGCATCGGCTGGCTCTGCGGCCTGCTGGTCGCGCGGGTGCCGCGCGGGCAGGTGGTGGGGATAGACGTCGCCGACGAAATGATTCGCCGCGCTCGCACGGCCTACGCCGACCGCATCAATATGATGTTTATTATTGCCGGCGTGGCCGACATCCCCTGGGATGACACCTTCTTCAACAAAGTGGTCTCGGTGGAGGCGGCCTACTACTGGCCCGCCCCGGCCCAGGGATTTCGGGAAATCTACCGCGTGCTCCAGCCGCAGGGCACGGTCTGGATTCTGCTCAACCTCTACAAAGAAAACGTCTCTGCGCACCAGTGGGCGGAAAAACTGGCCGTACCGGTTCACCTCCTCTCGGGCGAGGAGTGGTGCGGGCTGATGCAGCAAGCCGGCTTCGCGGAGACGCGCCAGGCGCGTATCGTGGACACGCGGCCTGTGCCCGATGACTATGACTATCACTCCCAGTGGTTCAAGAATGCCGACCAGGTGCGTCGCTTTCGCGCCGCAGGTGCGCTGCTTTTATGTGGCCGGAAGCCACCCCCAGGTTGACATTCAGGCTATTTTCGCTTAATATTCGCCTCTGGAAATGAGTTGGCCGCGGAGGAGTCTGCAAGCAAGGGCAGTCGGCAGGGGAGGAGACAGACACAGGAAAACACAGAAAAACATGAAAAAGAAACGAGTTTTCATCGTCTATCCACTGTAAAATTAGGCAGTTACAAGCGGCCTCGCCTTCATACTCCCCCCTTGCCCCTCTGGTGTCGTACTGCGGGACTCGAGTGCTTTGCTACTGGGTAAATTTTGCGGGCGGCTGCCCATTGGTTGACTTTACCGCCGCGCTGGGCTAGTTTCAGTTAGCAGGGGAACGATGGGCTACCTGGAGAACCGCTTCGACAAGAACTTCATCCTTTCCTCGGTGGACTACGTCTTTAACTGGGCACGCAAGTCGGCCATCTGGCCGCTGACGTTCGGTCTGGCCTGTTGCGCCATCGAGATGATTGCTTCGAGCACCGCCCGCTTTGACATCGCTCGCTTTGGTTCGGAAGTCTTCCGCCCTTCGCCCCGCCAGTCCGACCTCATGATCGTCGCCGGCACCGTCACCCTGAAGATGGCGCCCGTCATCCAGCGGCTCTGGGAGCAGATGGCGGAGCCGAAGTGGTGCATCTCGATGGGGGCTTGCTCCAGCGTCGGGGGACCGTTTAACACCTACTCCGTGCTGCAAGGTGTCGACAAGGTCGTGCCCGTGGACGTCTATGTGGTGGGCTGCCCACCGCGGCCAGAGAATCTCTTCTACGCCCTGCTCAAGCTCCAGGACAAGATCGACCAGATGAGCCTGGCCAAGCGCCCGACCGAGGTGCACTTGCACGAAGGGATGCTGGAAGATTTCAAGAAGGGCGTGATGATCGCCCAGACCCAGAACCCCCAGTGGTAAGACAGAGCGCGTGACCGGGGTCAGAGGTGATGGGGATGCCAAAATACATCCGAGTCGCCAAGAAGGACGAGGTGCCGCCCGGCGCGGCCCGCGAATTCCACGCCGATGGTAAGTTGGTGGCGCTGTTCAACGTGGATGGCAAGCTCTATGCCATCGACAACACCTGCCTGCACCGCGGTGGTCCGCTCGGCGACGGTGTGCTGGAAGGCGAAGTGGTTACCTGTCCCTGGCACGGCTGGGAGTACAACGTCACCACGGGCGAAGCGGTCTTCAACCAAGCCATGAAGGTTCAGAAGTACGAGGTCAAAGTCGAAGGCGAAGACATTTTCGTCGGCTTTGAAGGTTAAGCTCGGGGACGAGCGCGAGCACGGGCGGGCGCTGTGCCGGCTCTGCGAGGGGGGCAACTCCATGTCTCCCTCCGACTGTCATCCCCCCGCACCGCGTTCCCATCCACAGCGGGAGGACCGTTGAGCCGTCACTGGTTCTTCGCTACCAATCCCACCCGCTACCATTGGGACACGCTGTTTGTGAAGGGCAAAGACCTCTGGGACGGCCTGCGGGGGAGTAGAGCGGAGCGCTACCTGCGCCAGGTGCGGAAGGGCGACAAAGTGGTGTGCTACCACGGGCCCCCCGACCGACTCGTCTACGCCCTGGCTCTGGCCGCCTCGGACGCCTACCTCGGCTCTCCCTTGCCACGTCGCCAACGCCGCTACATCATCGACCTCAAAGCCGTCCAGGGCCTGCCGCGCCCGCTGCCGCTGAAGGAGTTGAAGGCAAACCGGTCGCTGCGCCGAATGAAATTTCTCGGTCAGCTCCGGCTTGCGGTGACCCCCCTCAGCCTGGCCGAATACCAAGAGATCCTGCGCATGGCAGGCCTCCGGCCGGAATTGTTTCCCTGACACCCCAAGTTTCCTTAGGAGATAGACCCATGAAGCAGAGAATGGGAAGTTTTTCTCGCAGCGTTCCACTATGGCTCGTGTTGCTGCCAGTGGCTTTGGGCCAGGCCGCCTGCCAGGCGGAGCCACCGGCTCACCGCACGCCCACGCTCTGGCCGCGCACCGGCCGGCTGGTGGACTTGACCTATCCCCTCAGTGACGCGATACCGGCGTGGCCGGGTGATACGCGGCCCTTTGAGGCGAAAGTCAGCGCGCGCGCCGAAGAGGCGGGCTACTTCAGTCGCAGCTTCTGCACGCTCGAGCACTTTGGAACGCATATCGACGCGCCCATCCACTTCCCTCCTGGCACAACACCGGTGGACGCCATAGCGCTTGAGCGGTTGTTTGGGCCGGCGGTGGTGCTCGATGTGCGCGCGCAGGTTGCGGCCGACTCTGACTACCGCATCACTCCCGCGGACGTGCGGGGGTGGGAGAAGCAACACGGTCCCGTGCCCGACGGCGCCATCGTTCTGGCCCGGACTGGCTGGGCGTCGCGCTGGCCCCACGAGCAGCGCTACCGCAACATGGACACCGAGGGCGTGATGCACTTTCCGGGATTCTCCGTCGCGGCCGTCCAGTTCCTGCTCGAACGTCGGGTAAGCGGCTTGGGAATCGATACGCTCAGCGTGGACTACGGCCCCTCAAAAGGTTTTGAGGTTCATCACCTCTCGCACGGCGCTGACCTCTATCACCTGGAAAACCTCACGGATCTCGGCCGGCTCCCTGAGGCGGGTGCAGTTTTGATTGTCGCGCCCACCAAGCTCGCCGGCGGCTCCGGCGGCCCCGTGCGCGTCTTCGCCCTCCTGCCCGACTGAGAAAAAACGGAAGCAACTAGCCCGCGAGGGATGCATCTAATTAGCGGAGGCATTGCAATGCGCTGGTGGGCAAAATCCGCTCTGGCAGTGGTGGGAGTCGCGCTGGTGCTGGCTGCTTCCGCTCTGCGGGACGCCCGCATCCGCCTCTACGTCGAGCCCACCTACGAGCAGGACAAGCTTCAGCGATTGTTGGTCGGCTACCCCGATCTCAGAGTCGTGCTACTTCCGGGCACCGAGGATGTCGCGTTGCGGGTGAAGGCTATCCCGCAACCCGCTTCTATCCGGACCCTACGCGCTGCCGTCCGCGCCCACGCCCGCCGCACTGGCTACGAAGTGTACGCCGTCGCCGAACTGCTGCCCAGAAAGAGCCACGAGGTGCTCCGCGCCCGCTGGGTCAACAGCTACGGCCCCGGCATCTTCGAAGATGCCTTCTCGGACCTCCTCCACCAGGTGGTGGTGGAAGCGGCGCGTGCCAGTCACAAGCACTTCCAGCGCACGCCTGAAGAGGTCGAGCGCGCGGCGGCCGCCATCGAGAGTTCACCTTCCCCTTAGGCAGCTCTCAGAACCTGGGATGAACTCAGGCAGGTGCTAGTACCGTTCCAACTATTTGGGCTAGTTGCCCTGAGCCACGTAGCCAGCCGTTGCCGTAAGACACCGGTGTAATCCATAGGCTCATTAAGCAAGTGGGAACGGCACTAGAGTGTCTGGGTACGGCAGGTGCCCCCGCGTCCTTTCAGACAATAGTCGTAGCAGTTTTTGTGTGCGACGTAGACGCGCCGGAAGGACTCCTCCAGCGTGGCTCCCAGCTCAAACCGCGGATCGTCGTAGATGACAGGGCAAGGATAGTAGCGGAGTTGGCCATCGATTTTCTGGATGCAACGGCTGAAGTGGCACATCAGCGATTCCGGCGGCTTGCCCAGCAGCGAAAAGCATCTCGTAGTGATAAAAACTTCCGGCCTCGGCTGCCGGCCCTGCTGGCCGAGCGTGACGAGCTGGTGGCCCATTTCCATCACGTTCTCGATCAGGTTGACCTCAACCTGCACGCCGCGCGCGCGGAAGAGCGCGCGGTAGTTTTCTTTGATCTCCTCGTTGCTGGCTTCGCTCAAAAAGGGCCGTTCCGCCGTGATCACCGGCACAAAGCCCAACGCATGCAACTGGCAGATGGTTTCCACCGTCTGCGCGAATGTTCCGCGCCCGCGGATGGCATCGTGCGCGGCCGCCCGCGGGCTCTCGAGCGTGATGCGCAGGCGCAGGTGATTCCCATGCCGCCCGCGCAGCGCAGCGAGTACGGCGAAGTGAGTTCGGATGTAGCGGCGAGCGTTGGTCAGGATTTCCACCGGAGCGATCTCCAGCGCGTAGCTCAGGCTGCGCACAAACTCTTCGTTCCTCTCCGTCCGGCCGCGCAGCACGTCCTCGTTCACGAAGACCTCGCCGCCCGTGAAATAGATCTGCTGGACGCCGAAACGTGCGGCGGCGTCCAGGTGCGGGCGCAACTCGTCAAAGCCGATCTGCTCGAGCCGATTGTTGGTGGGCGAAGAAGCGGTGTAGCAGTGCTTGCACTTCAGGTCGCAGAGCGACCCTTGCATCACCCAAAGCTCTTCGAGCACGGAGCGGCCGTCCACCTGCTGGGGGTTCACGTAGCCGCGCGGCTCGCCCTGCGCGTTGACCAGCTCCAGACCGTCTGGATGCGTACGGATGATGGGAAGGGTTTCAGTGGCCATCAGCAGCAACCCTCCGGACCGCAGACGCTGCGACGAGCCTTGAGCGTCTTGCGGTAACTTCGTCCTTTGGTCTCCCGCGGGTCACGATAGGTCGAACCGGTGCAGGCAAAGCCGCGCGCGCGCTCGAGCGGAATCTCTTTCCGCGGGGGCACGGGGATTACTTCGGCTCCATACGGCTCACGCGTGAGGATGTTGTAGGTTTTGTCGCAGACCGCCATGCGCTGGCCGCGCTCCAGTACGTGCCCGTCGTCATCTTCCACCTTCTTCCACGGCCCTTTGTAGATCACTGCCTGGTGCCGCTCCAGGCACGGCCCTTCCTTGCCCTTGCGCGCGCTCACAGTGATGGAGCGGAACTCGATGCCCTCAACTGTCTGCCAGGGTTTCTCGTCGTACTTCTCGATCGTGATCCCGTAGAAGCCAGCCCGCTCGAAGGCCGCCAGAAACCGGTCTTCCCGCAGCGCCCCGGCCAGACAACCCGACCAGAGCTCAGGGTCGCGCTTGAGCCGGGCGGGCACGTCCTTGTCCGACACGATGTCGCTGATCGCCACGCGTCCGCCACGCTTCAACACGCGGTACATTTCGGCGAACAGGTTTTCCTTCTCGGTGTCCTTCACCAGATTGAGCACGCAGTTCGATACGATGACGTCCACCGAGTCGTTCGCCACGAACGGCGCCCGCGCCCGCAGGCGCTCTGTGAACGCCTCGAACTCAGCCACGTGGCTGGCGTTGTGTACCGGATGGGCGGCCAGGTAGGCGTCCACCTCGTCGAGCGAGAGCGCCAGGTCTTGAATGCGCGCCCGGTGGAAGACCACATTGTCGTAGCCTAAGCGCGCGGCTACGACGGGCTGATACTCCCGCGCCAGTGCCAGCATCTCCCGGTTGAAGTCAACGCCGATGACGCGCCCGCGGGGACCGACGATCTGCGCAGCGATGTAGCAGAGCTTGCCGGCGCCTGAGCCCAGGTCGAGCACCACGTCGTCCCTGCGCACATAGGGTGAGGGGTCGCCACAGCCATAGTCCCGCTTGAGAATCTCCTCGGGGATGACTTCCAGATGGCGCGGGTCGTACGTCACCGGACAGCAGAGCGCCGGCGCTTTGGTTTTCGCCGCCGCCGTGTAGCGTTCCCGGACGGCATGCTCGATGTCTAGCGTTGCCTGCTTGCTTCCCATCGTTCTCCTCCCTAGAGAGCTTGCAAAAGTAGATAGAAGGTGTAACCGCAAAGAAATCCCAGCGGCAGCGTCACCACCCAGGCGGCCGCGATTTGCCCTACCAGCGGCCAGTTCGCCCGCTCCCGCTCGCGGGCCGCTAGCCCAAAAATGCTTCCCAAGGTCACGTGCGTGGTTGAGACCGGCAGGCCCCAGCGCGAGGCCCACCCCACCAGCACGGCCGACACCAGATTGGCACTCATCCCGGGGACGGGCTCGATCGGCGTCACCCGCTGCGCCATTGTCCGGGCTACCCGTTGCGCCGCCACCAACCCGCCGACGGCCATCGCCGCTCCCACCACTAGGTAGCCCATGCCTCCGCTGAGCAGGCTGCTCGAAAGCACCAGCGCGGCCATTTTGGGCGTGTCGTTCAACCCGCGCGAAAAACTGATCAGCCCCGCCGAGCTCCAGTGAACCAGTTCCTCGGTGTTCCATCGTGCGAGTTCGTCGCCGCGCTCGCAGTCGGCCCGATGCGTGATGCGCAGGCCAGGCCAACCGCCACGCCGCGCCTGCAGCACTTCGCCTTGGCCGAAGATGACGGGAGCGGCTTCCGTGACGCAGACGCAGCTCCGCTGCCGGAGCCAGCGTGCCAGGGGCGGGAAGGCCACGCGGGTGAGGGTCAAGGCCGCGAGCGGTGAGACAATGAGCGGGAGCAGCACCGTCGCTGCCAGCGCCGCAAAATTTATCCCGGCAATGCCCACGGCTACCATGCCGCTGCCCACCAGGGCGCCGGTCAGCGCGTGTGTAGTTGAGATGGGGGCGCCCAGGCGCGTCGCCAGCAACACGGTGGCCGCCCCGCCCAGGGCCACCGCCGCTAAAAAGGTGGTGTCGAGGCTTGCAGAGGCGCCGAGAAATTTGCTTCCGTTGAAAATCGCTACCAGGCCGCGACTGAAGACAATTGCCAGCAGTCCGCCGGCAAAGGTCCAAGCCGTGCCCCAGAGCAGCGCTGTTTGGTAGCGGTAGCGGCCCGTGCCCCAGAGTGTGGCCACGCCTTTGAAGTTGTCGTTGGCGCCGTTGGCGAACGCCAGCACCAGCACGCCGGCGACTAGCAGAGAGAGCATCTAAACCTCACAGACAAACCAGTGAGCTCTTCGACCTGCCTATCCAAAATTGGATGGAACTCTGCCACTAGGCGATGCACAGAAAAGTTTCCTGCCCCGAGTCAGCCCTAGCATACCCGATGGTGTGGCGGCTGCCTAGATGCGATAATCTGCTGTCCGCAATGCCGGAACTCCCGGAAGTTGAAACGGTGGTTCGTGGGTTGCGCCCGCGCCTGCGAGGGCGCCGCATCTGCCGCGTCAGGTTGCACCAGCCGCTCATCCTGCGCGGTCGGCGCACACAGTTTCGCCGCGTTGTGGCCGGGGCGCGCATTGCGCGGCTGGAGCGGCGCGGCAAATTCATCGTCTTTCACCTCGAAGGGCCGCCGAACGGAGCACGCCGCTGGTGCTTGATTGTCCACCTGGGGATGACGGGCCAGTTATTTTGCTGCTCGCCCCGGGAGCCCTACCAGAAACATACGCACGCAACCTTCTGGCTTGACACCGGCAAGCAGATGCGGTTTCGTGACCCACGGCGCTTCGGTCGTCTGGAACTCATTCCCGCGGCCCGGCTCGATGCCTACTTCGCGCACTTCGGACCTGAGATCCTGGACGTTCCCTTCGCTGGCTTTGCCAGGCGGTTCGCCGGCCGGCGGGCCCCGGTCAAGAGTCTGCTCTTGAACCAGAACGTGCTCCGCGGCCTGGGCAATATCTACAGCGACGAAGTCCTGTTTGTGGCCCGCATCCATCCTGCCACGCCGGCTGACCGGCTGGCGCTGCCCAGACTCCGCCGGCTCTACGCCGCCATCCAGCGGGTGCTGCACGCGGCTATCGACGCTGAGGGTACTTCGTTTTCCAACTACGTTACCGCCGAAGGCCGTTTGGGGAATTTTCAATACCGGCTGCGGGTGTACGGACGCGAGGGCAAATCTTGCCCCCGCTGTCGCACCCCCATCGAGCGCATCGTGCTCTCCGCGCGCAGCAGCCATTTCTGCCCCCGCTGCCAGCCCCGCCAACGGCGGGGCCAGCCGCGCCCAGGCCCCGCGCGGCGCCGGCCGCGGCAGCCCGACGCGGGCGCTGCTGCCCGGGGGGTGTGTCATGCTGCCCGCTAGCGGCCCGCGAGTTGTACACGCGGGGCGGGCACGCTACTCTCCCTGACAGCGCTGGCGGCGTTGCAAAGCCCCGCCGGCGATGCCATAATCGCTCCGCAGTTTCTTCTCGCAGCCGCCCATGCTTTACAAGACGTTGAGCGCCGCGCTGTTTGGCATCGACGCCTACATCGTCGAGGTGGAAGTGGATTTGGCACCGGGCAGCGCGGGCATCTTTACCACCGTGGGCCTGCCCGACGCCGCCGTCAAAGAGAGTCGCGAGCGCATTCGCGCTGCCATCAAGAACTGCGGCTTCGAGTATCCGACCCTCCAGAATGTCACTGTCAACCTGGCCCCGGCAGACATCAAGAAGGAAGGCTCGGGGTTTGACCTGCCGATGGCGCTGGGCATCCTGGGGGCCACCGGGGCTTTGAGGGGACGTGAGGTGAGCGAGTACTTGTTTCTCGGCGAGCTGGCGCTCGATGGGCTGGTGCGGCCGATCAAGGGTGCGCTCTCGATTGCGGTGACAGCCCGCACGAAGGGAATCCCGAACCTGGTGGTGCCGGAGGCGAACGCGCGCGAGGCAGCAGTGGTTGAAGAGGTGCGCGTCTATGGCGTCCGCAGCCTGCCCCAAGTGGTTGACCTTATCATGGCGCCGGACTCCGTTGCGCCGGTACGGGTTGACCCGGCGCGCTTGTTGGCCGCGGCTGGCCACTACGAGGCCGATTTCCGCGACGTCAAAGGGCAGCAACACGCCAAGCGAGCGCTGGAGGTTGCCTGCGCCGGTGGCCACAACATCGTCATGATCGGCCCGCCGGGCGCGGGAAAGACCATGCTGGTCAAGCGCATCCCCACCATTCTGCCTCCGCTCACCTTCGAGGAGGCCATCCAGACGACAAAGATTCACAGCGTTACCGGGCTGCTGGAAAATTCCCACGGCTTGGTGGGCACCCGCCCGTTTCGCTCTCCCCATCACACCATCTCCGATGCCGGGCTGATTGGTGGGGGCACGGTGCCGCGGCCCGGCGAAGTCTCGCTGGCGCACAACGGCGTGCTTTTCCTCGACGAGCTGCCCGAGTTCCAGCGCAATGCCCTGGAAGTGTTGCGTCAGCCGCTGGAAGACGGTGTGGTTACCATCGCCCGGGCCACCGCCTCCATCACCTTCCCCGCCTCCTTTATGCTGGCCGCGGCGATGAATCCGTGTCCGTGCGGCTACTTCAACGACCCGACGCGCGAGTGCCACTGCACGCCGCCGCAGATTCAGCGCTACGTCTCGAAGATTTCCGGCCCGCTGCTCGACCGCATTGACATCCATATTGACGTTCCCGCGGTGAAGTACAAGGAGTTGAGGTCGGCGGCGGTGGTGGAGGGCTCGGAGGCGATCCGCCAACGGGTGGTCGGGGCGCACCGGCGGCAACTGGAGCGTTTCGCGGGCGAAGGCCTCTATAGCAACGCCCAGATGGTGCCGAAACTCATCCGGAAGTATTGCCAGATTGATGCCGAGTCGGAGAAGTTACTGGAGACGGCCATCACCCGGCTCGGCTTGAGCGCACGTGCCCACGACCGCATCCTCAAGGTGGCGCGCACCATCGCGGACCTCGAAGGCAGCGTCCAGCTCCAGCCCAAGCACCTCTCGGAAGCCATCCAGTACCGCACCCTCGACCGCACCTATTGGGTCTGAGCCGCGTCGGAACTCTCCCCGAGCGAGTTTCGTGCTAGGATAACCGCTTCGGAGTTGACCCGGGGCAAACCACCGTGGGAAAAACTGCACGTCGCTTTTCAATCGCACTGCTGGCGCCCTTGTTGCTGGTTCTGGTGTTGGCGCCGGGGTCGCCGGCACCGAAAGCTACCGAGCAAGCTGACGGCAAGTTAGACGAAGCCTGGTGGGAGCGCACGGAGCCCTTTCTCCGCCGGGTCTTGAACCTGCCGCGTTCCGTCACGCTCGAGTTGAAGGACATCCAGCCGGCGGGGGCGCCAGAATTCCGCATCATTTTGGTGGAAGCCCGGCAGGGCGAGCAGGTGAAACCTTATCTCTTCTACGCCAGCGCGGACGGCACCAGGATTCTCATCGACCAGTTTTACGACCTGACCCAGGACCCGTTTGCGGCGAACCGCGAACGGATTCAGCTCCAGCCAGCGCCCAGTCAAGGCCCGTCATCGGCGCCCGTCACCATCGTTGAGTACTCCGACTACACTTGTGTCTATTGCCAGCGCTTCTTCCTCACCATCGAGCAGCCGATGCTCGAACGCTACGGCGGCCAGGTGCGTTTCGTCTACAAACAGTTTCCCTTGGTCGGCCTGCGGGCCTGGTCGGAGGACGCCGCCCTGGCCGCCGCCTGTGCCTTCCGGCAAAGCAATGAAGCGTTCTGGGCACTGCACGAGCAGCTGTTTATGCAGCGCGAGCGGCTCAAAGACAAGGAACTCTTCTCCCAGCTTGCGCAGAAGCTCCCGCTCGATAGTGAGGACTTCCAGACGTGTTTCGAGCGGCGCGAAGCCCTCGCCGAGGTTCGGCGCGATATCGCCGAGGGTGAGAGTCTGGGCGTGCAGGGCACCCCGACCTTCTTCATCAACGGGCGACCTGTGCACGGCCTGCCTTCGCGCGAACGCTTCCTGGAGATTGTGGAAGAGGAACTCTCGCTGGCAAATTCAGCAACCAAAGACTAATCCGCCTCAGGTCGGCGACGTGTGATCTAGAAAGACGCGGGCAGTCGATCCCACCCACCGCCAGGGCTGCTACCCACCCCATGCCAGAGTCGGGGGCATTATACGTACGGGCTAAAGCCCGTACCTGACAAAGCAAAAGGCTCGCTGCCCTTATCTGAGGGAATGTTTGGTGATGTCCGAAGGTGACTTATTGGCCGCGGCCATACTTTTTGAGTGCCTGTACTAGGGGCTTGCGCGGCAGGGCCTCGACTTCGTGGCCGTTGCGGCCGCGCATGGAAGTCGCGCGGAGCAGCGAGTTGTAGATGGCCTCTTCAGTGGCTTCGGCGACCGCTTGGAACAGGGGCGAAAGATTGGCGCCACGCAAAGCCCTCCCGCTCTGCGGATAGGGCCCGGCATCGTGCGGGCGGCGCACGGCCAGGGCGGTGGAGAACGCGATGACGTAGTCGCCGCTGCCGTGGCTGAACGAGGAGCCGGTGCGCGCCATTCCCGCCAGGGCGCGCCGTGCCAGCCGCTGCAACTGCCAGGCTTCGAGCGGGGCATCGGTCGCCACCACAATCATGCAGGAACCATCTCCGGGTTCGGCGTAGCGGCGGAAGGCATACCGTCCCAGTTCCTTACCCACGGGGACGCCGTCTATCGTGAGGGCGCCCCCGAAATTGCTCTGCACGAGCACGCCGACTGTGTAGTTGCCGAGCTCGGTCGGCAGGCGCCGTGAGGCGGTTCCGATGCCGCCTTTGAAGCCGAAGGCACGGGTTCCCGTGCCGGCTCCGACCGAGCCTTCTTCCACCGGGCCTGCGCGAGCGTTCGCGAGCGCTTGCCGGAAGTGTTCGGGGTGAAGGTGGCGCCCGCGAATGTCATTCAGGTAGCCGTCGTTGGTCTCACCCACCACGGGATTCACCGAGCGGACAGCTTCATTTCCCGGCTGCCGCAGCGTGTATTCGACCAGGGCAGCGGCTGCCTCCCACACGTTGAGCGTATTCGTCAGCAGGATCGGCGTTTCCAGCAGGCCCAGCTCTTGCACCTGGGTCGCGCCCACGAGTTTGCCGAAGCCGTTGCCCACGACGATGGCGGCGGGTACTTTCTCCTGAAAGACGTTGCCGGGATGCGGCAGGATGGCCGTGGCGCCGGTGCGGATATTGTCGCCGCGGATGAGTGTCAAGTGCCCTACCGCCACGCCGGCAACGTCGGTAATGGTGTTGAGCGGCCCCGGCGCGAACACCCCCGGCGCGATGCCGAGGTCGCGTGCCCGCAGCGGGCGCGCTCGCGGAGGTTCGGGCTCGCCGGCGGCGGCGAAGGTAGTGGTTAGTAAGAGTATCCCCACAAGAGCCAAACGACGCATGCGACTCCTCCCCCTGAAAGGTTACGCGATTCTAACGAAGTATTCACTCCCGGGCGCAGAAAATCGCAGTGTAAGAATTAGGGTAGCCTCGCTTGATGTTTCCCTGGGAGGTGAGGGTAGCGATGCGGGGCTAACGGTTCATGCGGCTGCGCATGAACTCCAGGACTTCGGGTTCCAGGGCTTCCTTGAGCTGGAAGTTGAAGGTTTTGTCCCGCCCGAACAGCCAGACCTGATCCTCGTAGGTAGCGATACTGAGCCGGTAGGTGGAGCTGTGGCGGACGCGCTTGATGTCGAGGTATTTCCACAGGCGGGAATCTTTCGCTTTGCCAGAGACGTACTCGATGTGGGTGGGAGTGATCTTGAGTGTGCCTTCACAGCCCCCGAAGACATGAAGGTGTTTAGCGGCGATTTCATAGCGGCCGCCCCGGGGCAGGGTTGGGGGCTGCGAGTCGGCTGGCCGGCCGATACGGACGATGACAAAGTTGAAGACCTCGTTGCTGACCACACCGTCGAGGAGCTGGAACTGAAACTTTTTGTCGCGTCCGAGTTGCAGGAGTTGATCTTCGTAGGTGTGGATGATGAGCTGGCGCAAGCCTTTCCTCCGGATCTTTTTCACCTGCGGGTAGCGCCAGATGCGGGCGTGGGTGCGGTGATCGGTTTCGTAGCGGATGTACTGCTCACTCATCAGCAAGGTCCCCTGGCAGGCGCCGAACGCATGGGAGTGCTTGACGCGAAAAGAATAGGTTTGAGCGTGTGCCGGCAGGATGGCCAGCGCCAGGCAGCCAGCGAGTGCGCAGGCGAGACTGCCGAAACTGAAGTGTTTCATCGCGCCAGTTCATTTTCCCATCGCGGCGGGGGGACGTCAAGGCGGCACCGGGCTGGCTGCGTGCTTGGGTTGACAAGGAGAGAAATGCCCATGTACTCTCTAGTGCGTTTTGCCGACGCAAGAGGCTCAACGGGCCAACACGCAGCCGATGAACCTTCCTCCACGCCGCGTGGATGTGACGCTGGAAACGAAGCTGGACAGTATTGACCTCGGCGAAGAGCTGGCGCGTCGGGTAGCGGTGGTGGCGGGGTTTGGAGAGGATGACCAGCACAAGATCAGCATGGCCGTCCGTGAATCCCTCATCAATGCCTATCAGCACGGCAACCGGCAGGACGTGCACAAACAGATCGGGCTGAGTTTCCTCCTCTATTCCAACCGCCTGGTCGTCGAAGTATCCGACGAGGGGCCCGGGTTTCGCCTGGAGGAAGTCCCCAATCCGCTGGCAGATGAGAGTTTGCTCAAGACCTCCGGGCGGGGTTTGTTTTTGATCCGCTGCTTCATGGATCAGTGTCAGGTGGAGAGCGGACGGAACGGTAGGGCGACGCTGACCTTGGTCAAATACTTGCAGCAGGCGGCGGAGTAGACGTAGGAGCAGACAGAACAAGAGGAGAGGGAACGGTGACGCTCAAAGTCAATCAGCGAGAGGTAGAAGGTGTGACGGTGGTGGATTTAAGCGGGCGGATCATGCTCGGCGACTCGAGCGCTCGTCTGCGGGAACTCCTGCGCGATTTGCTCAAGCAGGGACAGAAGAAGATCCTCTTGAACCTGGGCGATGTCGCCTACGTGGATAGTTCGGGGTTGGGTGAGTTGGTTTCTGGGTTCAACACGGCGAGGAGTCAAGGGGGGCAGCTCAAACTCCTGAACCTCACCAAAAAGGTCAACGACCTGTTGCAAGTCACGAAGCTCTACACCGTCTTCGAAGTGCACGACAGCGAAGCGGCGGCAATCCAAAGCTTCAAATAAGAAGACTCGCCTGCGCTGCGGGAGGCGGGGAAGCTCGGGCAGCTCCTCCCACACGCGGGCTGTTCTTGAAGGGAATCAATTATGCCTATCGTCACCCAGTTTACCGTCGCATTGGAAAACCGGCCTGGGTCGCTGGCGGAAGTCTGTAGCGAGCTAGCGAAAAAGGCAGTGAACATTCAAGCGGTGATGGTGCCGGACGTGCCGGGGGTTGGCCCGGTGCGGCTGGTGGTGAACAACGAGGCGGCGGCGGCGCGCGTCTTCAATACGCTGGGACTGAAGTATAGCCAGGAGCAGGTGCTGGCGGTGCATCTGTCGGACAGGCCTGGCGCGTTGGGCCGGGTGACGCGGAAACTGGCCGAGCACACCATCAACGTCGAATACGCCTACGGCAGCATCGAAAAGGGAGCCCCGCACGCCCTGGTCATTTTAGCGGTTTCGGATTTGAAGAAGGCGGTGTCGCTGACGAAGTAACGCTCACGCCGACTTGTCGGGCCGCAGGGTCCGACACTGCGCGCAGGGACAGATTTCCCGAAAATAATTAAAGCTGTAGATGCCGGTGCTGTGGCTGTCGCTGAAGGCGAAGCGCACGGCGTAGTTACCGACGGGCTCGGCCTGCAGGGCGCGCGCGGTTTCTTTGTAGAGTGGCAAGGGTGTTTTTCCGGCAGTTTTCTCGGACGCGGTGCGGCAGGTGGCGCAGGGGCAGCGTTCACGCAGGTAGGCGAACGAGTAGTGACTGTGGTGGCCGTCGGCCCAGGCGATGTCCACGCCCTCGCCGGTCGTTAGTTGAATCTGCACGCTGGTGGGGTGAGTCCGCGGGTCGTTGACCATAGGGAAAGCCCTAGTGCCGTTCCAATTTGTTGTGACTAGGTTCGATCGAACTTATCCTCAATGATCTCACGGGCACGGATGGGGTGCCTTTGGCTCGACAAGGTTGGAACGGCACTAGCAACCGGGAAAGCAGCCGGTGCCGATTTTCGCGGTGGCGGCAGCGCGTGACTCAGCGGCAATGTGCAGGGTTTTCGTCGCTGCCTCGCGGGCGCGGAGTTGGATTTCCGGGGTCGTGGCGTATTTCTCTAGCAAGCGCCGTCCGAGTTGATGATGGTGAAGTTCGTCGGGCTGGATGTAGCGCCGATAGATTTCCGCTGTCTCTTTGTCTCCCACCAGCTCGCAGTAGCGGAGAAAGGAGTTATTGACTTGGTAGGCGATGGATTCCAGGGTGAACTGTCCCGCGGCAATCTTCTCCACCGGCGTTGCGAGGCTCTTCAGGTAGGCGAAGAGGGGGTTTTCCCGTGGGGGTGTGAAATCATCCAGCGCAATACCCAGCCGCTCGAGGCGCCCTTGGATAAGTTGGAAGTGGCGGGCTTCATCGCCAGCTTGCTGCGCGAGAGCGATCTTGATATCCCAGTCGGTTACCGTGGGCGTCCACATTGCTGCCAACTCTGCGACGCTGATTTCGTTGGCCAGTGCGATACGCAGCAGGGCCTTCATGCCACCTACCGGCTGGGTGGGTGTGCCCGCTAGAGCGCTGAGTTCGCCCAGTTGAGCCAGCCATGTTTGGTTGGAGGCTTCCAATTCCCGAACAAAAGATTCCGCGCGCATGTGAGCCTCGTGCTTGGGAGATGCTCCTCTATCATAGCAGGCTTTGGCTCACTTGGGGCGCAGACTTCGCCTGGCTTTGCAAAAGTGTCACTAGCGGATAGACTAGAAGATTGTAATTCCGAACGGAGTGGCAATCGATGGGCCGCTCGCTGACACGCAAGCTCCTGGAAGCGCATCTGGCGAAAGGTGCGTTGCACGCGGACGAAGAGAATGAGTTTCGCGTGGACCAGGTGTTGCTGCAAGATGCGACCGGCACCATGGCGTTTCTGCAGTACGAGCAGCTGGGACTGGAGCGGATTCGGGTGCCGTTTGCCATTGTCTACGTGGACCACAACATGCTCCAGATTGATTACCGCAACCCGGACGACCACCGCTTCCTGCTTACGTTCGCGCAGAAGCATGGCATCCACTATTCGCGGCCCGGCAACGGTATTTGTCACCAGGTGCATCTGGAACGCTTCGCCCAACCGGGCACACTGCTGGTGGGGGCTGACAGTCACACGCCCATGGCTGGGGCGGTAGGCGGAATGGTCGGCATCGGAGCGGGCGGGCTAGACGCTGCGGTGCTCCTGGCCGGCTTTCCCTTCACCTTGGTCACACCGAAAGTAGTGCGGGTAGAGTTGCGGGGCCGGCTGCGGCCTTGGGTAGCCTCGAAAGATATCATTCTGGAGCTGCTGCGCCGCTATACGGTGAAGGGCGGGTTGGGAAAAATCTATGAATTTGTCGGCGAAGGTGTGGCGACGCTGTCGGTGACGCAACGCGCGCCATCGCCAATTACACTTTCATCAAAGAAGACAAGCAATTCGTTGCGCGCGCCAAGGAGTGGGGCGGCGGGTTTATTGTTGCCGGGGAGAACTACGGCCAAGGATCGAGCCGCGAGCACGCTGCTCTGGCACCGCTGTTTCTCGGCGTCCGGGCGGTGCTGGCCCAATCGTTTGCGCGGATTCATCGCCGTAACCTGATCAGCCAGGGGATGCTGCCCCTGGTGCTGGACGCGGCTCTCTATCAGGCCGCGCGTGTGGGCGAGGAGTGGGAACTGGTCGCGGTGCGCCAGGCGCTGGAAGAAGGCCGCCCGCAATTGACCGTGAAAACACCGAGACAATCCTTCGCAGTGAACATGCCGTTCAGCGACTACGAGCGCAAGGTGCTGCTGGCGGGCGGGCTACTGAAGTTTCTGGGCACGGTGAGCTAGTGTGCAGGGTTCTGCGCCTCAGACACAGGGGCGCGGTGGGCAGGGAAGAGCCTCGCTAGGCCAGCGCGTTGAGCAAGGGCTGGACATCGCGCTGGAAGATGGCGTCCCGGGTGGCTTGGGGTTCCTCGCTCAACACTCCTTTGCGGAGCAGGTAGTCTTCGTAGGTAGGCACTGCAATCTGGTAGAACACGCCAATCGGTAGCCGTCCCGAATTCTCCTCGGATCTCAGCAGCGCCTGCGCTTTTTTCTGGGCCACTGCGCTGGGGTCGGTGGGGTCGTGCACAACCGGATCGTAGTCCGTCTCTTCCAGCTTGAGCAGGCGGGAGTGGCCGATGTCTTTCCCCTCATACCAGCTCTTCGAGTGCAGGTCATTGTAGGTGGGACAGGTCTGGAAGACGTCGATGAGGGCGCTGCCGCGGTGGCGGATGCCCTGGACGATGATGTCGGTCAGGTGCTTGACGTCAAGGGCATAGCCGCGGGCTACAAAGGTGTAGCCGCAGGCCAGCCCGAGCGCGACCGGGTTGAGGGCGTCCATAATGGACTCTTCCGACATCGACTTGGTTTTCTGGCCCTTCTTGATGGTGGGCGAAGCCTGGCCTTTGGTGAGGGCGTAGACGTCGTTGTTGAAAATGATGTAGGTCATGTCGAGGTTGCGGCGCCCGCCGTTGACGAAGTGGCCGGCACCAATGCCGTAGCCATCGCCGTCGCCGCCCACGCCGATGACAGTCAGCTTGTGATTGGCGAGCTTGAGCCCGGTCACCGAAGGCATCACGCGGCCGTGCAGGGTGTGGAAGCCGTAGGTGTGGAGGTAGTGCGGCGTCTTGCCCGAGCAGCCGATGCCGCTGACGACGGCGACTTGGTGGGGCGGGAGCTGCAACTTGGCCAGCGCCATCTGGATGGCGGTGACGATGCCGAAATCGCCGCAGCCGGGGCACCAGTCGTTGTGGATCTCGGTTTTGTAGTCTTTGACGGTCAGTCGGGTTGTGGTAATGGTGGCCATAGGTCGACTCCGTTAGCGATTGTAGCCGGGTGGCAGCGGCACCATGGGAGGCGCCATCTTGCCGAATTCTTCCCGCAGCTCCAGCAGCGTCTCCACCTGTTCGCGCCCGTAGGCCGGTGAGACCACCTTGCCTTCGGACACCAGGATTTCTTCCCCGGCGCCGACCTCGGCGGCTGCGATGGCGGCGACGATTTCATCCTCCGAGAAGGGGCGGCCGTCGTATTTGAGCACGCGATGATGAACGCGCAGGCCGGTTTTCTCCCGCAGCAGCCCGGCGAGTTGGCCGGAATAGTTTGATTCCACGCAGAGAATCTTGGTAGCACGCCGCAGAATCGACTCGACCTGTTGGCTGGGGAAGGGCAGCAAGAAGCGAATTTGCAGGAAGCTATAGCGGTTGCCATCGGGGTCGAGTCGGGCCAGGGCGTCGCGGAGGGCGCCCTTGGTCGAGCCCCAACTGACCAGCAGCACGGGGGCGGTTTCTTTGCCGAAGAAAGTAAATTTTTTCTCTTCCGGAATTTCGCGGTCGGCCAGGGCAACCTTCTCCATGCGCTTGCGCATGATGGTGAGGCGGTTGCCGATGCCTTCGTTGATGTGGCCCACCTGGTCGTGTTCGTCGCTGGTGGTCCAGAAGATGCCGCCCGGCTGGCCGGGGATGGCGCGGGGGCTGATGCCGGACTCGGTGAAGCGGTAGCGATGGTAGTCGCCGTTGCGCTGGGCGGGGTCGAAGAGGAGCCCGCGGTCAATTTTGAGCCCGGAGAAGTCGAAGGGCGGGAGGGTGACGTAGATAGTGGCCAGATGTTTGTCCAGCAACAGGATGACGGGGACTTGGTAGCGGTCGGCGTAGTTGAAGCTGTCGAAGGTGTCGTAGAAGCACTCGGTCAGGTCACCCGGAGCCAGGACAAGGCGCGGGATGTCACCCTGGCCGGCATGGAGGGCGAAGCGCAGGTCGCCTTGCTCGTGGCGGGTGGGCATGCCGGTGCTGGGGGCGCCGCGCTGGTAGATGCAGACAACAGGTCCCGGGGCCTCGGTCATGGCGGAAAAGCCCAGGCCTTCGGGCATGAGGGCGAACCCCGGGCCGGAGGTGGAAGTGGCGGCGCGGACGCCGCCGTGAGCGGCCATGACCGCCGCGTCGACGGCGGCGACCTCGTCTTCGGTTTGCAGCACGACCAGGTGGTACTCGTTCTGGTGCTCTTCCAAGTAGACGCTCTCGTCGGTGGCCGGGCTGATGGGGTAGTAGGTTTGCAGGCCGCAGCCGGCCTTGAGTTTGGCAATGCCGACCGCCTGCAAGCCATTGATCATAATTTGCTTATCGTTGGCCGGACGCTCGGGGCGCACGGGCAGGGCGTAGGCCAGGCCTTTGAATTCCTTGCGGGCATACTCGTAGGCGAAGCGGGCGCAGTTGACGTT
This sequence comes from Terriglobia bacterium, assembly GCA_046758465.1. GTDB lineage: Bacteria > Acidobacteriota > Terriglobia > Acidiferrales > 2-02-FULL-67-57 > JBHIAG01. Next base: position 31,850 of record JBHIAG010000004.1, read on the forward strand.
GGTCTTGCCCACCCGGCGCGCCTTGCCGTGGAAGCCGGAGAGGATGACTGCGGCCACCGGGTCGAAGGGGATGCCGAGCAGTCCGGCCGAGGCACCCAGGGCGACAGTATTGTTCATGATGCGGTACTCGTGGGCTTGCCCGCCCTTGCCCACCTGCCTGAGAGCTTGGTCGACGAGGTGGGCGTAGGGGAGGGAAAAGAGCTTGACGTCGCGGCCGTGCAGCCGCCCTTCGAGCAGATGGAGCATGCCCGGGTCGAGCAGGATGCCGCCGCCGGGGGCAACCTGTTCGGCGTGGCCGCGATGGGCTGGGAACTCGTGGTAGAGGTCACCGATGAGGGTTTCTTCGTCGAGAGCCACGAGCAGGTGCACCGCTTCGATATGCGACTGGACGGGGCGGTCGGCCACCCGCAGGCGGTAGTAGCTGTGCTTGCCCTTGATGTTGGAGTGGTATTCGATGTTGCCGAAGACGTAGTACCCGAGGCGGGACAATGCCTTGGCGAGTATTTCTGCTCCCAGATTGATCCCGCTGCCCTGCGGCCCCCCAATCATCCAGGAGAAAGTTTGGCGGGGCATCCCTTCGAGCCTCCTCTCCAATCAACCCCTCGTTGTTTCGCCGCGGCGCACCCGGCCGCGCGCTCAAACTTCTATCATACCACGCCCGGCTGCCGTTGGTCGCGGGCTAGGGCGCGCGTTTAGCGGAGATGTTTTTCGGCGAGTATTTGTTCAACGTATTGATCAGAGGCTGGGCGGGGGCGGGAATCGCACCTTGGCCCTGGAGCAAGACCTGCTTGACGTTGATCTCGTGGCCGTAAATCTTTTTGTTGGCCGTCTTATCCTGGCGCACCACCGCACCTTCGAGCGAAGCACCCGCAAACAGTCCGCGGGCGCGCGAGTAGGTGAGGATTTCCGCGTGCATCAGGGCGTCGGTGGCGGCTGCCGCCGTGCGGCCCTTGGGTCCGGCCGCAGCGGAAAGATCGGCGCCGAGCGTAAATTTGCTCCGTAGTAGGTACTCCGCACCCTTGGGATTCATTATCAGCAAAATGAAATCCGTCGAGGTGCCCCCGATCTGGAACCCGATGCTTCCGCCGCCCAGCATGTACATCGCCGGTGGACCCCAACGGCCCGCCAGCCGATTTTGCCGGCAGACGAACACGCCTTTGCCGTAGCGGCCCCCGAACCCGAACGCCAGTTTCTTCACGCCGGGGATGATGCCGACGCATTCGGCGCGGTCGAGCAAGTCCCTCGGGATACCGCCGTCGGGCGCGGCCATGATTTCTTGGAGGACTTCGGTGGCGCGCTCGAGGCGCTCGACTTCTTTGCTTTTGGCAGCGGCGGGGGTGGCCAGCACGCTCAGCGCCCACAGCCACACCAGCCCGCCTGCCAAACCGAATCTCATCTCCCTCATCAGTGAATGCACAAGTTCACTTCTCCTACTTCCACCTCTGATGACGGCTCTCGCTCCCGGGGTTGTGTTCAGCAAGTAGAGTGCCTGCGAAGCTGCCCGGGAGTCAACCCTGAGTTTTGCTGGTGGCGGTGTAGGGGCATTTAAGGATCAGGCGAGATCACTCCTTTTTGCCCAGATTTTCATAGCGATCTTCTGGAGCACTCTCCCGGGTTGTCGGAAGGCCGCGGGGAGCCCAGCCGGGAAAGGTTAGCCGTCCCATCTGATCGGTCTCACTGCCAAATCCGCCGCGCATGTCCAGGGCATGGCGGAAGTCGGCCCGCAGCAGAAGCTCGGCAGCTTTGAGGGAGCGGCCCCCTTTCTGGCAGCCAGTAATACATTTCACGTCCTTAGCAAAATTTGCCTCCACGATCTCGACAAAGCGCGGATTCGGCTGCATGCGTCCAACCGGGTCGGGCTCCACGACGGGAATGTTTTTGGCACCCGGGACGTGTCCCGCCTCAAACTCGGTGACGGTGCGCACATCCAGATAGATGTAGCCTGTATTGCAATCGAGAAGCTCCTTGGCTTGTTCCGGTGTAATCCGTTTGATTTCCATATTCGCACCCCACGCTGATTTTTTCGGTGAGACCTCGGACGACGCTATGCGGTTCCGGTTCAGACTCGGAATCCGATGGGATGAGCCACCGCTGTGCTATTCGACTTCAACTTCCACGTCGTCTCCAGTCACCCGAACGGAAAAGCTCTTCACGCCTTGGCGGGCTGGTGGGGTGATGACGGCACCGGTTTTCACGCTGAATTGCGACCCGTGCCACGGGCAGATGACCTGATCGCCTGCCAGCATGCCCTCGGAGAGGGGTCCACCTCGATGAGGACAGGTATTCTCGATGGCGTAGAGAGTCCCGCCCAGATTAAAAATGGCGATGCTCTGCCCACCCGCCTCCACCAGCTTTCCTGCCTGTAAACCCTCAAACTCTGCTTTGGTTCCCACCTTGAAAAACTGAGCCATGACGCTCTCCTTTCTTATCCCCTACCGTATGGTGTAGCGTGCCGCGCGGCGATTTCTCCTCGCTTCCGTGTGAAAATGGGCATCGTGTGTCCGAAGAGCAAGAGGTCAGAGTCCTGTCGCACCGCGTCGCACGATTATGGGGATCGTAATCTTCTGCCAGCAACTCTCGCCGGTGCTCCAAGCGCGGGGCCGGCAGCGTTCACTGTTTGAAATAGTTGGCGTTGATTTCGGTGAAGTTTTGCCACTTCTCGGGCAGATCCTCCAAGGCGAAGATCGCCGTCACCGGGCACACCGGCACGCAGGCGCCGCAATCGATGCACTCGTCCGGGTGGATATAGAGGTGGGGCACCTCGTCAAAGTTCTGGGTTCCCTGATTTGCTGGGCCACCATGATACTGGCGCTCTTTAGCCGGGTGAATGCAATCCACCGGGCAGACGTCTACACACGCGCTGTCTTTTGTACCAATACATGGTTCAGCAATGACGTAGGCCATGACAACTCCCTGTTACTTTGCTTGCTTCACGCTCAGAATTTGATGTAAAAGGTGGTCTCTTTCTGGACCCGGGATTGGCAAATCTTTAATGCGTTTTTCCCCATGCTGGCGATACGGCTTAAAGACAACCCGAAGGTGCGGAAACCCGCGCACCAGATCCGAGATTTTGTCGTACACAGAAACACCAATGGGTCTGCCATGTGTTTCTCGCGGTGTCCCCTCAGCGGGAGGGATTCCGTACCCATCCTGACCACATAGGATTCTGCGATGGATGAAAACCAGGGGAAGCCATTGCGTACCCCCGTTTTTTCTCTTGGGTTTGTTCACCGTGTGCGTGCTCATAGGATTTCGACGCCTGCCAGCGGAGTATTCTAGTGGGGGCGGGCCAGTTAGTCAAGGAAAACATTTAGTAATTATTCTATTTGCACAAATGCCCACGCACGGTACAATGCCAGCATGAACCGTGCGAGCACGTTGACCTTGCCCCAACTGCTGGTCTTGGAGCATCTCAAGCGGGTGGGAGCCTGCAGCGCCAAGCAGATTGCCCGGTCTTTACACGTGACCCCCATGGCGGTGCGTCACCATCTCGCGGTACTGGAGAAAGCCGGCTGGCTCGCGACTACCCTGGATCGCTCCGGCAGCGGACGTCCCTCCTATCTGTATGCTCTGACCGAGCGTGCGGAAGCCTTTTTCCCTAACGAGTATGGGGATCTAGCCAATCGCTTGCTACGAAACTTGGCGCAGCTGGATGGGGAGGCCAAGGTCGTTCAGCTTTTTGAGCAAATGAAGAAAACTGCGGTCGTCCACTATACGCCCCACATGGTGGGCAAGGAGTTGAGGGACCGGGTCGCCGCAATGGCGAAAATTCAGGGCGAGTCGGGCTACATGGCGGACTGGCGGCAGGTGGACGACGATACGTTCGAGCTGACCGAGCACAATTGCGCGATCTGGCAAGTCGCGCGGATCTGTCCGGCCGCGTGCGACTGCGAACTGGCGCTGATGCAAGAGCTCCTGGGCGCCCAGGTGAGTCGCACGGAACACATTGTCAAGGGAGATGCCTGCTGTCGCTATCTCATTGAAGGAATCTCCCGAGCTGCCGGCAAAAAGCATCGCCGGCGGTGTGTTGGCTGAGCCAAGCTCGCCGGATCGAAATCCGTGCACAGGCAGAAGCGCATAGTTTCGGATGAGTAATAGTTTGCTGAATGTAGTTCTGCTCTCAGCCTACGAGTTGGGGCGGCAGCCGTTTGGGCTGGCATCACCGGCGGCATGGCTGCGGCGGGAAGGAGCCTCGGTCAGTTGCCTCGACCTCGCCAAACAGCGGCTGTCCGAGGAGCCGATCCGGTCGGCCGACTTAGTCGCCTTCTATGTTCCCATGCACACGGCGACGCGGCTTGCCGCGCGGGCGGTCGAGCGGGTGAAACGGCTCAATCCCGAAGCCCACATCTGTTTTTATGGTCTGTACGCGCCGATGAACGAAAGCTATCTGCGGAAGCTGGGTGCCAATACGATTCTGGGCGGTGAATTCGAGCCGGGGATGGTCAGTTTGCTTGCAAGGCTGCGCAACGGTCCCGAGGGCAAGCCCCAGCCGGAGCCGCTGATTTTGCTGGTGCGGCAGCAATTCCTGGTGCCCGACCGGAGCGATCTTTTGCCGTTGTCGCACTATGCGCAGTTGCATCTGGGAAATGGGGAGCATCGCACGGTCGGCTACACCGAGGCGAGCCGCGGCTGCAAGCACTTTTGCCGGCATTGCCCCATCGTGCCAGTGTACGCAGGGCATTTCCGGATTGTGCAACGCGAGGTGGTGCTGGGGGACATCCGGCGGCAGATGGCCGCGGGGGCGCAACATATTACTTTTGGCGACCCGGACTTTTTCAACGGCCTCGGTCACGCCCTGCCGTTGGTGCAGGCGCTGCACGAAGAGCACTCGGAGCTGACCTATGACGTGACCATCAAGATCGAACATCTTGTGAAACACGCTAAGCATCTGGAAACGCTGCGCGATACCGGCTGCCTGTTTGTGACCAGCGCAGTGGAGTCGGTGGATGACCGCGTGCTGTGCTTGCTCGACAAAGGCCATACGCGAAGTGATTTCATCCAGGTAAGCCGGCATTTCCGAGCGATTCGGTTGACGCTCGCGCCGACCTTGGTGACCTTCACGCCTTGGACGACGCTCGCGGGCTACCTGGACCTGCTCTGGCTGCTGGCCAAACTGGACTTAATCGAAAACGTGGCTCCCATCCAGCTTGCCATCCGCCTGCTGATTCCCTCGGGGTCGAAGCTGCTGGAGCTGGCTGAAATGAGGGCGATTGTAGAAGATTTTGAGGAGGCAGCGCTGAGTTACCGGTGGCGGCACCCCGACCCGCGGATGGACCAGTTGCGGCTGGATGTGCAAGAACTGGTGAAGCGGGCGGAGTCGAGACAGGAGAATCGCCGGCAAATCTTTTCCAAGATCTGGGCGCTGGCGCACGTGGCTGCCGAGGTGCCAGTGCGGGAGCTTCCGAAACCTGAGCCCGGGCCGCCCCGGGCGGCGATTCCGTATCTGAATGAACCCTGGTACTGTTGAGCCGAGCCCACCGAAGAGCAGGTGGCTCTTTTCTAAGCCGAAACGAAGCCCAGACATGCCGGCGGGAAGAGAGTCCCGCGCCGTGGCCTGCCGTGAAGCATGAAGGGAACGACAACCTGGCTGCGGGCAAGCGGCTGCTGCTGTTGTGCACGACCACGGGCTACCAGACGCGGGCGTTTGTGGAGGCGGCGAACAAGCTGAACCTGGACGTGGTCTTCGGTACGGACCGGTGCCACGTGCTGGAGGACCCCTGGCAAGATGGAGCGCTGACGCTGCGGTTTGAAAATGCGCGCGCGGCTGCCGGGCTGGTTGTCGAATACGCCAAAAACAATCCTGTAGATGCCATCGTTGCCCTGGGGGATCGCACGACGCCGACGGCGGCCTGGGCCTGCCAGGAGCTCGGGCTTCTCTACAATCCGCCCACAGCGGCCGAAGCCTGCCGCGACAAATACAAATCCCGGGAGCGGCTGCGCTCGGCGGGGCTGAAGGTGCCGACGTACCGGCGTTTCTCGTTTGACGAAGACGCGCGTGCCCTCGGCCTGCAAATGGAGTATCCCTGCGTCCTGAAGCCGCTGACGCTTGCGGCCAGCCGCGGGGTGATTCGCGCCGACACCCCCGAAGAGTTCGTCAAGGCCTTCGAGCGGATCGGGGCGCTGCTGCGCAGCCCGGACGTGCAGGTGCTGCGCGAGGCGACGAGTAGCTTTATCCAGGTGGAGAGATTTATTCCGGGGCGAGAGGTGGCAGTCGAGGCGCTGGTGCACCGGGGGCGGTTGAAGGTGCTGGCGCTGTTTGACAAGCCCGACCCGCTCGAAGGCCCCTTCTTCGAAGAAACGCTTTACGTGACACCGTCGCGGCTGCTGGCGGAGACGCAAGAGCAGATCTTTGGGGCGGTCGAGCAGGCGAGCAACGCGTTGGGGCTTTCCCACGGGCCCATCCACGCTGAGCTGCGCCTTAACCGCGAGGGAGCGTGGGTGCTGGAGGTGGCGGCGCGTTCGATTGGCGGGCTCTGTTCGCGCGCTCTCCGGTTCGAGGCAGGGATGTCGCTGGAAGAGCTGATTATCCGGCAAGCGCTGGGGCTGGAGATCTGCGGGGTGAGGCGGGAAAGCGCCGCCGCCGGCGTGATGATGATTCCCATCCTGCAGGGAGGAATCTTTGAGCGAGTCGAAGGCCTGGAGGCCGCGCGGGAAACGCCCGGGGTCGAAGAGATCACCATCACGGCCAAAGCGGAGCAGAAGCTGGTTCCCTTGCCCGAAGGTGCGAGCTATCTGGGGTTTATCTTCGCGCGCGGGTTAACGCCGGAATTTGTCGAAGACGCGCTGCGAAGAGCCCATCAAAAGGTGGAGTTCCGGATTCGACCTGTCCTGCCGGTGGCGTGAGCCGAACACGAAAACAGCACAGGGAAAGCAGAAAACGGGAAGCAGGCAGGTGGCCCGGCCAGCGGTGGGACGCCCCGAAGGCTCGGGGCAGGTCGTGTCAGCTCTGCGTGCGACAGCGTGGCACTCGACTTGGCGTCACCACCGAAGACGGGCGCGGCTACCGGTAGCAGGTGAAAACGAAGGCGGGAGGCAGGTTGCGCCAGATGATCTTGCGCTGCACCGAGGCAAAATACTGGCGCAGGAGTCGCCCGCTGCTGAAGCGAACCGCTCGCCCGTCCTTGAACCGGAAGTACACCAGTTGCCCATGGATGTACTGAAACTGGGTGAAGACGCTTTTCTGGTCCAGGAAGGGAACGAGCTCGCACAAGACGTCGCGTCGTTGCTGCTCCGACATAAGAGTCAAACCCAACGAGGACACCGCAGCATCCACTCGCTGACAGCCGCGGCGCCGCAACTCCTGGCCGAGGGTTTCGGCACTGGCGTTGAACAGCAACAGGCGCGGGTCGGGTAGATTTCCTTTCAGGTAGCGGAACAGGCGCGGGTTGATTTCAAATGCGAGCAAGGTGGCGTGTTGGGGGAGCCGGTCGAGCAAGGCCTGCGTCATGACCCCAGTGCCCGCGCCGAATTCCACCACGATGCTCGCCTGGTCGAGCGGCAGCGGCTCCAGCATCGCCCGGATGAGGTAGCGCGAGCTGGGAGCAATGGCTGCCGTAGTCTGGAAGTCGGCCAGCACTTCTGCACCAAAGGTCTTCAGACTCATTGCCTTCTCCTGGATTTTGGTCCGGTGAAGGATACTATATTCTCCTGTGGTTCGGCGCTAGTGTGCGGGACTTAGGAGGCGAAGGGGGTCAGTTTCAACCGCTAGCCTTTGCTTTGCGGGGGGGCATAGCCCGGGGGCAGGGCAGCACCTTCGCCGAAGAAGAATTCCTCCATCTGCTGTTCAATGATCTCGTGGGCCTCTTTCGTCCAGGGGCTGAGGCGGTATTCGTTGAGAATCATCTTCAGGCGTTCCTTCCACAGCTCCCAAGCGTCTTTGGAAACGTTTTCGTAGACGCGCTGGCCGAGTTCGCCGGGCCAGGGGGGCTCGTCCAGGCCGGGGAGTTCTTTCCGGAACTTCACGCATTTGACCGTGTGCTTCCCGGTGGTGGGGGTAGGGGTGGGGGTCGGGCCAGAGCATCCCATGATGGTTTCTCCTTATGCCAATGATAGCTGAGTTGGGCCCGAATGTATAGAGCATCGAGGCTCGGGGAGCAATTGGAAACGGAGGAACCATAGCAGGCAAAGGAAGCCGGAGAGGCTCTAGGGGTGGCGATAAACGGGAGACTGCTACGGCCACTGTGATGGAGCCCGACAATAAAATGCACTTCAATCTTGACATTTTGGTACAGATTGACTAGTCTGAGGACGTGATGCTCGACCGGGAGGTTCGGGAAGACTCCAGGAAGGCTCCTTGTCGCTTGGAGCACAGAGGTCATCTTTCACGGTTTTTGACTAGGAGGAGCTATGGGCAGTGACGTGAATAACATAGAGGCAGTTGTCAACCGCGAGTACAAGTACGGCTTCGTCACCGAGATTGAAACCGACTCGGCGCCCCCCGGGTTGAACGAGGACATCATCCGCCTGATCTCCGCCAGGAAAAATGAACCGGCGTGGATGCTGGCGTGGCGCCTGAAATCCCTCCGCCACTGGCTGACCATGAAAGAGCCGACCTGGGCCAACGTGCACTACCCGCCCATCGACTACCAGGCCATTACCTATTACTCGGCTCCGAAGGCAACGAAGGATGGGCCGACGAGTCTCGCGGAAGTCGACCCGGCGCTGCTCAGAACCTATGAAAAGCTTGGTATCCCCCTGAACGAGCAGGAGAAGCTGGCCGGGGTAGCCGTAGACGCGGTCTTCGACAGCGTCTCGGTAGCGACCACCTTCAAAGAAAAACTGGGGGAACTCGGAATCGTCTTTTGCTCCTTCTCCGAGGCTGTGCAGGAGCATCCTGACTTGGTCAAGAAGTACCTCGGGTCGGTGGTGCCCTACACCGACAATTTCTTTGCTGCCTTGAACGCCGCCGTCTTCAGCGATGGTTCGTTCTGCTACATCCCGAAGGGTGTGCGCTGCCCCATGGAGCTCTCGACCTACTTCCGCATCAATGCCAAGGACACGGGGCAATTCGAGCGGACGCTCATCATTGCTGATGAAGGCAGCTACGTGAGTTACCTGGAAGGCTGTACCGCCCCGATGCGCGACACCAACCAGTTGCACGCGGCGGTGGTGGAATTGATCGCCCTCGACAACGCCCAGATCAAGTACGCCACCGTGCAGAACTGGTATCCGGGCGACGCGGAAGGCAAGGGCGGGATCTATAACTTCGTCACCAAGCGCGGCAAGTGCCTGGGGGTCAATTCCAAGATCTCCTGGACCCAGGTGGAGACCGGCTCGGCCATTACCTGGAAGTACCCCGGCTGCATCCTCCAGGGAGACAACTCCATCGGGGAGTTTTACTCGGTGGCCCTGACCAACAACTACCAGCAGGCGGATACGGGTACGAAGATGATCCACATCGGCAAAAACACGCGCAGCACCATCGTCTCCAAAGGCATCTCGGCCGGCCATGGACAGAATACCTACCGCGGCAAGGTGGCGATTCTCAAAGGAGCCACCGGGGCGCGGAACTACTCCCAGTGTGACTCGTTGCTGATCGGCGACCAGTGTGGAGCCCACACCTTCCCCTATTTGGAAGTGAAGAACCCCTCCTCCCAGGTCGAGCATGAAGCGTCCACCTCGAAGATTGGCGAGGATCAAATCTTTTACTGCCGGCAGCGGGGCATGTCGGCCGAAGACGCCGTCTCCATGATCATCAACGGTTTCTGCAAGGAAGTCTTCCGCGAACTCCCCATGGAGTTTGCGGTGGAAGCCCAGAAACTGTTGGGCGTGAGCCTCGAGGGGAGTGTCGGCTAAACACCATCCCGGCCGATCTAGAGGAACAATGCTAGAAGTCAGAAATCTACATGCGCGAGCGGGAGACAAAGGGATCCTGCAAGGAATTGACCTCACGGTGAAGGCCGGGGAAGTCCACGCCATCATGGGGCCCAACGCCTCCGGCAAGAGCACGCTGGCGCTGGTGCTCGCCGGACGCGACGTCTACGAGGTGACAGCCGGGGAGGTGCTCTACGAAGGCAGGAACCTTTTGCAGATGCTGCCGGAGGAACGCGCCCGTGAGGGCATCTTCATGGCCTTCCAGTACCCGGTGGAAATCCCCGGGGTGAGCAACATGTACTTCCTGCGGGCGGCTCTCAACACCATCCGCAAGCACCGCGGCCTCCCCGAGCTCGATGCGATGGACTTTCTGACCCTGATCAAGGAAAAGGGGAAGTCCTTCGGGTTGGATGAAAGTCTGTTGAAGCGCTCGGTCAATGAGGGGTTTTCGGGTGGAGAAAAGAAGCGCAGCGAAGTCTTCCAGATGGCGGTGCTGGAGCCGAAGCTCGCCATCCTGGATGAAACTGACTCCGGTCTGGACATCGATGCCCTGAAGGTTGTGGCCAGCGGCGTCAACTCCTTGCGGAGCCCGGAGCGGGCCATCATTGTCGTGACCCATTACCAGCGGCTGTTGAACTACATCATTCCCGACTACGTGCACGTGCTCATGAACGGTCGCATCGTCAAGTCGGGTGACAAACACCTGGCCCTGAAGCTCGAGCGTAGGGGCTACGTGTGGCTGGAGGAAGCGGTCGCCAGCGGCCAGCCGGTGAATCTCTGAAGAGAGAATTCTGAGCCATGATCCGAGTGACGGAACATCAGGATGCCTATCTCTCGAGCTTCACCCAGCGCGAGCGCGCGTTGGCGGGTCACGGGCGGCCGTGGCTTGACCGGATTCGCAAGGATGCCATCCTTCGCTTTGCCGACCTGGGATTCCCGACAATGCGGAAGGAACAGTGGAAATTCACCAGCGTCGCCCCGATTGCGAAAATGCCCTTCCAGCCCGCCGGAGTCGCGGGCAATGGGTTGACCCCCGAAAAGCTCCAGCGCCTACCCTTCGCAGACCTGGGCTGTAGCCGGTTGGTGTTCGTCAACAGTCGCTACCGTCCCGAGCTCTCTTTGCTTCACGGGCTGCCGGAAGGGGTACGGTCCGGGAGCTTGGCGGCGGCCCTGGGAAGCGAGGAGCGCTTCTTGGAGGAGCACCTGGCCCGCTACGCCGCCTTCCAGGAACACGCCTTCGTTGCTCTGAACACAGCCTTCCTCAACGACGGGGCTTTCATCTACATCCCCAAAGGCCGGGTGGTCGAGAAGCCGATCCATCTTCTGTTCGTCTCGACCGCAGGTGCCGAAGCTGTCGTCTCCCACCCGCGCACTCTGATTGTGATGGGCCCCGACAGCGAAGCCACGATTATCGAAAGCTATCTGGGGCTGGGAAACGGAGTTTACTTCACCAATGCGGTGAACGAGCTGGTGGTGGGCGAAAATGCCGTCGTTGACCATTACAAGCTGCAAATGGAAAGCGAGCAGTCGTTCCACATTGCGACCCTGCAAGTGCAGCAGGGCCGCAGCAGCAGCGTTTCTTCTCACTTCCTCTCGTTGGGGGGCGCGCTGGTGCGCAACGACATCAACGCGGTGCTGGAGGGCGAAGGCATCAACTGCACTCTCAATGGCCTCTACCTGGTCCTGGGTCAGCAGCATGTGGATAACCACACCTTGATCGATCATGCTAAACCACACGGCACCAGCCAAGAGCTCTACAAGGGCATCCTGGCTGGGAAGGCGACAGCGGTGTTCAACGGCGCGATCGTCGTGCGGAAGGACGCGCAGAAAACCGATGCCATTCAACGCAACAAGAACCTCCTGCTGTCTGACGATGCTGTGGTCAACACCAAGCCGCAACTTGAGATTCGTGCCAACGACGTGAAGTGTACCCATGGGGCGACCATCGGGCAGCTCGACCCGAACGCCATCTTCTACCTGCGCGCCCGCGGCATCGGCCAAGAGGCGGCCCGCAAGCTGCTCATCTACGCCTTCGCGCGCGACATCATCAGCCGGATCAAGATCGGGCCCCTCCAGGACGGACTGGAAAAACTGTTGTTTGCGCGCTTATCCCAGGGGCAGAAGGCGGAGGAGGTTCGATGAGTGCTGCTCGTGACTTGTCCCTTCGGGCTGTGCGCGCCGCGCCGCCGCTTTCGTTCGACGTGAGCCGGATCCGGGAAGACTTCCCCGTCCTGAAACAAAAAGTGCACGGCAAGCCCCTGGTCTATCTGGACAATGCGGCGACCAGCCAAAAGCCACAGGTGGTCCTGGACGCGCTGCACCGCTTCTACGCCGCCGATTGCTCGAACGTGCATCGGGGCGTGCACCAGCTGAGTGAACGTGCCACAAAAGACTACGAAGAGAGCCGCAGCACGCTGCAATGTTTCATCAACGCTGCTGACCACCGGGAAATCGTTTTCGTGCGTGGCACCAGCGAGGCCATTAATCTGGTGGCCCAGAGTTACGGCCGGAGCCACGTCTGCGCCGGCAACGAGATTCTCATCACCGCCATGGAGCACCACTCGAACATCGTTCCCTGGCAGATTCTCTGCGAGGAGAAAGGCGCCAGGTTGCGCGTGGCTCCCATCAACGATGCTGGGGAGCTGTTGCTGGATGAGTTTGAGAAGCTGCTGAACGACCGGACCCGCTTCGTGTCGGTGGCGCATGTTTCCAACGCACTCGGCACCATCAACCCCGTGCGGCAGATCATCGAGATGGCACACCGCTGGAAGGTGCCGGTGCTCCTCGACGGGGCCCAGGCCGCACCGCATCTGCCGGTGGATGTCCAGGAGCTCGATTGCGAGTTCTATGCCTTTTCTTCGCACAAGCTCTACGGCCCCACCGGTATCGGTGTCCTCTATGGCAAGGCGAGCTTGCTCGAGGCCATGGCCCCGTATCAGAGTGGTGGCGAGATGATCAGCTCGGTCACATTCGAAAAAACTCTCTACAAGAATCCTCCCTACCGCTTCGAAGCCGGCACGCCCAATATCGCCGGGACAATTGGCTTCGCGGCGGCGATCGATTATGTGAATCAGATTGGGCTGAAGCGGATCGGCGCCTACGAGCACGAGTTGCTGGCCTATGCCACCCAAGTGCTCTCCCAGATCCCGGGCGTGCGGTTGATCGGTACAGCCAAGCACAAGGCCGGTATTCTGTCCTTCATCGTTGAGGGAGTTCACGCCCACGATGTCGGTACGATTCTCGACCTGGAGGGGGTCGCGGTTCGCACCGGCCATCACTGTGCCCAGCCGACGATGGCGCGTTTCGGGGTGCCGGCCACCGCGCGGGTCTCCCTGGCGTTCTATAACACCCGGGAGGAGGTTGACGTGCTGGTGGCGGGCATCCGGAAGGTTACGGAGGTCTTCGGCTAATGTACGACGTACGGGAGCTCTACCAGGAGCTCATCATTGACCACAGCAAGAAGCCCCGCAACTTTTATGCGCTGACAGACTCCGACCGAAGCGCGCAGGGCTATAACCCGCTTTGCGGTGACAAGGTGACCGTCTACCTGAAGCTGGAGGGCGATCGCGTCCAGGAGGCCAGCTTCCAGGGCTCGGGCTGCGCCATCTCCACCGCCTCGGCCTCCCTCATGACGGAGACCTTAAAAGGCAAAACTCGGGCTGAGGTGGAAGCCCTGTTCCAGCGCTTCCACACTTTGGTTACGAAAGACAACCCGGAGACGCCGGCGGTGAGCGAGTTGGGGAAGCTCGCGGTTTTTTCCGGTGTCCGCGACTACCCGGTGCGCGTGAAGTGTGCCACGCTGGCCTGGCATACCTTGCGGGCCGCACTCCAGGGAGGCGGAGAAACCGTATCCACTGAGTGAATGAACCACATGGCTTGAGAGGAAACACATGAACCAGGGTGAAAAGGGCACGCTGGAAGCAGAGGTGATCGCAGCGTTGCAAACCTGTTTTGACCCCGAGATCCCGGTCAATATTTACAACCTCGGATTGATCTACGAGGTCAAGCTGGATGCCTCCGGTGAGGTGAACATCAAAATGACTCTCACCACACCCAATTGTCCTGCCGCGGGTTCCCTGCCCCAGGAAGTGGAGGCCAAGGTGAAAGCGGTTCCTGGGGTGACGGCGGCGCGAGTGGAAGTTGTCTGGGATCCACCCTGGGATCCGAGCAAGATGTCGGAAGCTGCCAAGCTGCAACTTGGCATGTTGTGAGAATGCGGCGATGCCACTGATTTTGTCGGAGCCATGCAACTACAGGCAGTGCGTATCCGTCGGCCGCGCCTGGCGTAAGGAGGCTGGAACATGAAATTTAGCGCCTATGAAGAATACGGACTCCGGTGTCTGCTCCAGATTGGACGACAGGGAGAAGGCGGGAGTCTGACGATCTCCGACATCAGCCGGGCGGAAGGACTTTCCATCTCCAATGTGGCGAAGCTCACGCGCATCCTGCGTCGCAGCGGCTTTCTCAAGAGCGCCCGCGGCCAAGCCGGAGGCTATACGCTCTCGCGTTCGCCGGATCACATCGTGGTGGGTGAAGCCCTCGCCGTGCTTGGGGGCCGGCTGTTTGAACCTGATTTTTGCGACCGGCATGTGGGCAACGAGAAGGTGTGCACGAACTCAGTCGATTGCTCGATTCGCTCGTTGTGGCGCGCCGTGCAGCTCGTCGTGGATCAAGTGTTGCGCAAGACAACCCTGCAAGACCTGCTGCGCAACGAGCAGGAGATGGCTACCTGGGCCGGCAACTTGGTCAAGCTTTCTGATATCCGAACGCAACAGCCGCAGTTTCGTGTCGAAACCAACGAGGGAGTTTGAGGCCCGGCAGGGTCACGCAGAGCCCGCTCGGTAGCCCCGCAGGCTTCACACGCGTCGCGAGCCGCCCAGCCGCTGTTTGATCTCGCGTTCGTATTCCGGGAAGTAGTGGGCGATGACCCGTAGGTCAAACTGGCTGAGGATGGATTCCTTCGGCTCGCGCGCGAGCAGGAACTCAAACGACTGCCGCACCAATTCTTCCGGTGCAATTCTCTCGCCCGTTAGCTGCTCGTAGTAGTCCTGTTTGACCGTCACGAGGTGAGAGGACTGGCTCCGGCCCTCGCGCACGGTCACACGGAACTCCCCTTCTTTCTTCTTTTCTACTTGCAGCGTCGCCGCCATTGCGTCAGCGCGGCGCAGAGGGTGCAGGCCGCTTCTTCCCGTCCACCTTGTGGATGACCAGCTTGGCCGGTTGCAAGCCTTGCGCGGTCTGCTCGAGGTAGACATCCAAGTCGTACAGCGATTTGCTCTCGCTGCGCATATCCACGCAGGCGAAGAACTGACCCTTGGCTGTCCGCGTCACACCCGCGTGCACGTGATCGAATTTCAGTTGCACGACCCGCTGCAGTCCAGGGTCGTAGAGAAAGAAGCCACGCTTCAGTTTGGCGTCGCGCTGGATGTAGTCCGCAATGGCCTGCCGGACGCTCGCTGCCTTCGAACCCGCCACTTTCTCTTCTGGTTGCGCCGAAGCGAGCGAGCTAAGGAGAGCCAGGCTCAGCACAGCGACGATTAGACTCTTAGCGTGCATCCTTCTTCCCTCCGAGTCGGGTTCTGCGCGGGATTTCCGACTGCAACTTTCTCACACTGCCCGGTTGTGGGCATCGAGTCAAGAGCGGAGCCGGTGACCCCAGTCGATTGTTTGGAGGCATTCAGGTACTCTGGACGATCGTGAGGATATGAGGATATGAGGTGCTGCCTGTGACGCGAGCTAACGGGTGGAGGTCTTGGGGCGAGCCTCCCTGGCAGTTCGGCTTCGAGCCGGAAGCTCGCCCCCTGCCGGAAGAGGTTGCTTGTGCCGTCATCGGTGGTGGCTTTAGCGGCCTGGCGGCAGCCGCCTGGCTGCGGCGTCTGGCACCGGAGAAAACTGTGGTGGTGTTGGAAGCAAGCTGCCTCGGTGCTGGTGGCAGCGGGCGCACGGGCGGCATTGCCCTGGGGGAGACGGCCGCCGGCGACCTGGCCGGCTTGGGCGACGTCCTCAAAGGCTTCACCGGTGTCTTGCAAGCACTGGAGGTGGACTGTGAGTTGAGGTTGAGCGGCGTGTGGGAGATTGCCCGCCGTGACACCCGCCCCAGCTCCCCGATCGCTTGGCAGGACTCGGGCACGCTGCGGGTGGCCGATGAGGTGGCGGGCGGCACGCTCGACCCCGGCAAGTTACTTCGCGGGCTGGCCCGCGCCGCGCACCGCCTCGGCGCCAGCCTCTACCCGTACACTCCCGTCCGCAACATCCGCTTCGAAGAACCGTTGCAGTTGGAACTGCCGCAGGGTCAGTTCCGTGCCCGTCAGGTGCTTTTCGTCACCAACGGCCAGGCGCTTGAACTCAGCGGGCTTGCGGGCCGCGCCTCACCCAAATTCACCACCGCCGTGGCCACCGCACCGTTGACAGAAGCCGAACTGGAAGCTCTTGGCCTCGCCGAGCGAAAACCTTTCTACACTCTTGACCTCCCCTATCTCTGGGGGCGTGTGCGGGCAAACAACGGGGTTGTTTTCGGCAGCGGCCTCGTTCACCTCAACGATTCCCGCGAGTTCGCCTCGCTTGACATTGCTTGCGGCCAGCCCGCCGAGCTGCTGGCCAGGCTGGAGCAACGCGTGCGCGGACTCCACCCCGCACTGCGCGCGGTCAAATTCACCCACCGCTGGGGCGGCCCCATCCTGTTTGGGCAGGCCGGACGCCCCTTCTTTGCTCGCCATCCCCGCAGCCCGCACGCCGTGGTCCTGGCGGGTTATGCCGGTCAGGGCGTTACCCTCTCGGTCTATCTGGCCTGCTGGGCAGCGGAGGTGTTGTTGGGGCAAAGGGCTCTGCCGGCATGGGGTGCTCTAGCAAGTTAGAGGTCAGGCTGGCCCGGGCGCTGACTTGTCCCAAAGAGTTTGGCAGGTAGGCAGTGCGAATAAGTAAGAACCAGGTCGCGGACGGCAGGCCTCTGAGGTATTCTTCGGTTGCATTCACCCGGGTGCTTGGTGCCCATACAGCGAGGCAACTATGGCCTATGAAAATCTGCTCTACGAAAAGCGTAACCAAATCGCCTACGTTACTCTGAACCGTCCCAAGGTCCGGAACGCGCTCAACCGGCGCACGCTGGAAGAGTTGAACGATTGTGTCGCCGACGTTGCCGCTGACCCTGAGGTCCGCGTCGCCATCCTGACGGGCGCGGGCGAGAAGTCATTTGTTTCCGGCGCGGACATCAACGAGCTGGCCGTGCTCACGCCGGTTGCCGGGCGCGACTACGGCCTCTTTGGCCAGGAGGTGTTCACCCGCATCGAGCGCTCCCCCAAGCCCTTCATTGCCGCCATCAACGGCTACGCGCTCGGCGGCGGCTGCGAGCTCGCCCTGGCCTGTGCTCTCCGCATCGCCTCGGAAAACGCGCGCCTGGGTCAGCCTGAGGTCAAGCTCGGCATCATCCCCGGCTACGGGGGCACGCAGCGGCTGGCACGGCTGGTCGGAAAAGGCGCGGCGCTGGGACTGGTGCTGACCGGTGAGGTCATCAGCGCCCAGGAGGCGCTGCGCCTGGGCGTGGTCAACCAGGTGGTCTCGCCGGGCGAGCTCATTCCCACCTGCGAGAGCTGGGCGCAGAAGATCGCCGCTAACGCCCCCCTGGCCATCCGTTTCTGCCTCGAGGCCGTCCACCGCGGCCTGGAGATGAGCCAAGCCGAAGGCTTGTTCCTGGAGGCAACATTGTTTAGCCTGTGCTGTGCGACTGAGGACATGAAGGAAGGCATGCGGGCGTTTTTGGAGAAGCGCCCGGCCAAATTCCTCGGGCGCTAAAAATTGTCTATGTACTTTGTACCTGCCTGTGCAGGCAGGCCTCTATGGTGCGAGCAGAAGAGGCAAACGAGGCAAAGGAAGTAACAGCAGGTTGAGTTCCGAGTATCCTACGACGATTGGGTAGAGCTTGTGGCGAAC
>JBHIAG010000005.1:0-47513 GCA_046758465.1 Terriglobia bacterium
AACTTCGGAGCGCCGGGGACCTACCCCGCGCACAGGTAGGCAGACATGAAAAGTCAAAGTCGAGGACGGATTCTAGCTACGGTATTGATTCTTCTGCTGACGGCCGCCGGGATACTGCTTCTTGTGCCCGGCCGACGCGCCGCCAGCGAAAAGGACGACTCGGGTAGCAACCCGCCCGCCCAGGCGGTCTATGCTGGGCACGCGCGGCACCTTCCACCCACCAAGGGCAGCGGACTCTATCAATACGAGCATCCCGCGCAGCGGCGCTTTAATCGAAGCCAAGTCTATGACTCCACTCCGCCACCACCCAAGCCAGCCCCGAATGGGGTGCGAGAGTACACGCTGGTGATCGAGGAGGACGTGCCGCACGAGGTAGCGCCCGGAGTGGTCGTGCCCGCCTGGACGTTCAACCGTACCGTCCCCGGGCCGGTGCTGCGGGCAACGGAGGGCGAGCGCGTGCGGGTCACCCTGATCAACCAAGGCGAGTTGCCCCACACGATTCACTTCCACGGCATTCATCCTGCCTCGATGGACGGAGTATTCGAGCTGGTGCCGCCCGGCGGGACCTTCACCTATGAGTTTGTGGCCCAGCCCTTTGGCCTCATGCCCTACCACTGCCACTCCATGCCGACCTCGCAGCACATCCACAACGGCCTCTACGGGATGATGATCATCGACCCCAAGTCCGGCCGGAAGCCGATGCGGGAGCTGGCCATGGTGATGAGCGCCTTCGACATCGACCGCGACGGCGAGGCCGAGTTCTACGCCTGGAACGGGCGCGCCTTTCAGTACGCCGACCACCCCATCGAGCTTCGCGTGGGTGAACCGGTGCGGATGTACGTGGTGAATATGTTTGAAGAGGCAATGGTGCCGCACCTGCACGGCAATCTGTTTCAGCTCTACCCCTCGGGCACCTCACTCAAGCCAGCCGAGTACACCGACGTCAAAACGCTGGGTATCGCCGAGCGTGCCATCTTGGAGTTCCAATACGATTTTCCCGGCACCTATATGTTCCAGTGCCACGTCACCGAACACATGGAGCAGGGGCTGATGGGCTGGTTCCGCGTCCTCGAGCCGGCCGAGACCGCCCACGCCCCCCACTAGGTGCGCCACGGTGAGCACCGCTGCCGCCAACTCGGAACGGTTTCTGCGCGCGCGCCCCGTCGTGTGGCTCAGCGCGCTGTTGCCGCTGCTTTTGCTGGGCGGAATTCTCTACCTGTTGTTTACCCGGGGACTGGGATGGGAACTGGCCGCGCCCGCTCCTCTGGAGCGGGTTGAGTTCGAGCGGGTGGTGTTGAAGCCGGGGGAAATCCGCGCGCACATCATCAACACCGGCCCTGAGGCCGTTACCATCCAGCAGGTACAAGTGGGCTGGATCACGCGGGCCAGTTGGGAATTTGAGGTTACGCCGGGGCCCACGATTCCGCGCCTGGGCCGCGCCGTCGTTCACATCCCCTACCCCTGGCTGCCCGGGGAGCCGTACGAACTCGTCCTCATCACCGCCAACAACCTCCTCTTCACGCACGAAATCGCAATTGCCGCTGAAACCCCGTCAGCGAGTGGCCGCATGGTGGGCTCGTTTGTGCTGCTGGGGACCTACGTAGGCGTGATCCCGGTCTTTTTGGGAATCCTGTGGCTGCCGTTTCTGCGGGCGCTGCCGGCCACGGCGTTCAACTTCCTGTTGAGCCTGACGTCGGGCCTGCTGGTCTTCCTCGGGGCGGATGCCCTGCACGACGCTTTCGAGAACAGCGACAAAGTACCCGCGCCCTACCAGGGCGTCGCGCTCATCGTCATCGGACTGAGCCTCAGCGTGTTGGCGCTCTACGCCGTGTCGGGCAGCCTGAAACGCCGGGCGAAAAGCGCCACCGAAGCAGGTTTCGGGCTCGTGCTCGCCTACGCGGTCGCCTTCAGCATCGGTGTGCACAACCTGGGCGAAGGGTTGGCGATTGGCAGCGCCTATACGCTGGGCGAAGTGGCCACCGGCTTCCTGCTGGTGCTCGGCTTTACCGTGCACAACCTGACGGAAGGGATTGCGATTGTGGCGCCGGTGGTGCGCGCGCGCTTTCGCCTCATCCACCTGCTGTGGCTGGGCTTGCTCGCGGGCGGGCCGACCATCGCTGGCACGCTGCTGGGCGCGTTCAGCTACACGGCACTCTGGGCGGTTCTGTTCCTGGCCTTCGGTGCCGGAGCCGTTTTTCAGGTGGTCATTGAGATCACCCGCCACCAGCTCCGCCAGGCAGGTGCAGCCGGCCTGCTGAGCGGATCGAGCCTGGCTGGCTTCGCCCTGGGTCTGGCCGTCATGTACGTCACCGGCCTCTTCGTAACGCTCTAATCGTTTTTCCGCGCGGGCTGCGCAGGACCGCGCACGGTGCTATGCAGAACCGGAAGCAGCCTGCGCCGCCTGCCTCTCGACCCTTCGAAGTCTGGTACTACTTCGGTCCTGCCTTCGTTGCCAGCGTTGCCTACATCGACCCCGGCAACTTCGCCGCCAACATCGAAGCTGGCTCGGCCTTCGGCTACCAACTCCTCTGGGTGCTGTTCTGGTCGAACCTGATGGCCATTTTGGTGCAATACCTTTCGGCCAAGCTCGGCGTGGCCACCGGACTGACGCTGCCGCAGAACTGCCGCCGCCATTTTCCCCGCTGGCTGAACTATATGCTGTGGGTCGTGGCAGAGATCGCGGCGATGGCCACCGACCTGGCAGAGTTTCTCGGCGCCGCCCTCGGTTTCTATTTATTGTTTCACATTCCGCTGGGTGTGGCAGGACTGCTGACGGGTGTGGTGGTGTTTGCGATTCTGGCGGTGGAGCGAGCAGGTTTTCGCCGGCTGGAGTACGTCATCATAGCATTTGTGGTTGTGGTGGGTGTCGCCTACGCCGTGGAAATGGTCCTGGCGCGGCCCGACTGGGCGGCGATGGGGCGGCACCTCATCGTGCCGGAGGTCTCCAGTGCAAGCATCTACCTGGCGGTGGCCATGCTGGGGGCCACGGTGATGCCCCACGTCGTCTACCTGCACTCGGCACTGGTGCTGCCCCGCCGCGCTGAACTCGGGGCGGCGCACAACCACCGCCACCGGCGCCTGGTACTGGCCGACGTGTTGCTGGCGATGAACGGGGCGTGGCTGATCAACTCGGCGATGGTGGTAATGGCAGCGGCGGTCTTCTTCCAGAACAGGGTGGCGGTGCAATCGATGGTGGATGCACACCAGACGTTGATTCCGCTGCTGGGCGGAGCGGCCGCCACGACCTTTGCCATCGCCTTGCTTTGCTCGGGGTTGGCGTCTTCGACCGTGGGCACGATGGCCGGACAAGTCATCATCGAAGGGTTCTTAAAGATTCGCTTCAGCATTTTTTTGCGGCGGCTGATCACCATGGTGCCCGCCATGGCGGTGATTGTGGTGGGACTGGAACCGATGAAGATTCTGGTGCTGAGTCAGGTGTGTCTGAGCTTCTGCTTGCCCTTCGCCGTGGTGCCGCTGGTGGCGTTGACCTGGCGGCGAACCGTAATGGGCGAGCTGGCGAACCGGCCCCTCATCAATGTACTCGCGTTGGCGACGGCCAGCATTGTGATCGTGCTGAACGCACTCTTGCTCTACCAGGTCTTGGGCGGGCGGTTCTAGAGGTGACAGCCGGGACAGCAGGTCGGCGTGGCGGGCCAGGCTGTGCTAGCCTTGACGGTTGGCAGCGGTCCGACGATAGAATCAATGCCCTGAGCAAGCCGAAGAGGAGACGCAAATGGCCGAACCTCAGATAGGTGACATGGCGCCGGATTTTGAGCTACCGTGCTGCCTTGGCGAGGAGAAGAGCATGTTTAAGCTCTCCAGCCTGCGCGGGCAGAAGAACGTGGTGCTGGCCTTCTATCCCCTGAACTGGACGCCGACTTGAAACGCCGAAATGCCGGCACTCGAGGCCGCTCGGGCCAAGGTTGCCGCGCTGGACGCCCAGGTTGTGGGCATCAACGTGGACTCGCTCCCGTCACACATCGCCTGGCAGAAGCACATGATCGGTACGCTGGGCTTTCCGCTCTGTAGCGACTTCTACCCGCACGGGGAGGTCATCCAGCACTACGGCCTGCTGCGCGCAGGCCCGCCCGTGCCCGGCATCAGCAACCGCGCTGTCTTTATCATCGACAAACAAGGCAGGGTGCGCTGGAAGAAAATCTACGACTTGCCCACCCAACCTGACATCGGGGAGATCCTCGCGGCGCTCGCCGGGGTGGCGAGAAAGTGAGCGGGATGAGTGCCGCGCGACGTTCACCGGCGACCGGCCGCGGGGGCAACGGGCCCACACCCTATTGCTGAACGATGGACTTGAAAGCACTCGTGGAACGCTATCGGGCTCTGGCGGGCAGCTACGGCCGCCCCCTCCACCTCTCGGAGTTTGGTTTGCCGAAGGCAGAGCTCGAGCGCATCTTTTCAGCCTACGACGAGGATTACCATATCAGCCGCTACCTGAAACTCTCCCGCTGCCCGGATCAAGAAAACCAGCCCCGTGCAGGCGGCGAGCGGCTCTACACCGTCAACGCCTTCGAGTACTCGCACGTCGCTATCGAGGCTGGGATTGAAGCGATCTTGTAGCGGTGCGCGGAAATTCAGTCGCCAAGCCAATAGAAGCTCAGCACAGAATCGCCCTGACGCAGCGTGCGTGCCAGGACGAGGCGAGCGACGCGTTCCGGCAGCGCGGTGCGCTTCGAGTGTTCGACGATGGCGTGCCCTGCGGGCTGTAGGACGATTCCCGTACCCAGATAGGTAAGGGCACGCTCGTACTCGCTTTCGGCGGCGTAAGGCGGGTCGAGAAAAACAAAATTGAGTGCGATGCCCCGGTGCCTCAGCCGCTCCAGGCCAGCCACGACGTCGGTGGGAAGAATTTCAAAACCGTTGAAGACGCCGAGGCTCGCTAAGTTGCCGCGGATGACGGCAGTCGCTGGCCGATGGTTTTCAAGAAAGAAAACTTTGCCGGCGCCGCGGCTCAGTGCTTCGATGCCCACCGCACCGCTGCCGGCATAGCCGTCGGCAAACAGCGAGCCGACAACCCTGGCTCCCAACACATTGAAGAGCGTCTCCCGCAGCGGGTCGCTGGTGGGGCGGAGATGCTCGCCCGTGAGGGTTTTCAGTTTCCGGCTCTTGAATTTTCCCGCGATGACACGCATCGGTTGGCTTCAGCCCACCTGCGCAAGACCGTAGCGGCGCTGCCAGTTGCCCTGCAGGTAGCCCACGAGGCGACGCAGCTCTTCCTCGGCCGGCGGCTGCTCGACCCAGGCAAAGGCCTCGCGCCGAGCCGCGGCAAGCAGCTCGTGGTCGCGCAACAGATTGCCGATGCGGAAGCCAACGAAGCCGTGCTGGCGCGTGCCAAAGAATTCGCCCGGGCCCCGCAGTTTGAGGTCGATTTCGGAGATTTCGAAGCCATCGCTGGTGCGCACCATCGTCTCCAACCGCTCGCGGGCGATGTCGCTGACGTTTTCCGGTGAGAGCAGGAGACAGTGGGAACGATGGTGGCCGCGACCGATGCGCCCGCGCAGTTGGTGGAGCTGGGCGAGGCCGAAGCGGTCAGCGTGCTCGATCACCATCGTGGTGGCGTTTGGTACATCCACGCCCACTTCCACCACACTGGTGGAGACGAGGACGTGCACCGTACCTGCGCGAAAGGCTGCCATGGCGCCCTCTTTCTCCTCGCTCGAGAGCCGCCCGTGCAGCAACGCCACGCGCAGGTCGGGAAAGACTTTTTCCGACAGGCGCTGGTATTCCTGGGTCGCGGCTTTGAGTTCGCGCTTGGACTCGTCGATCACGGGGTACACGATGTAGGCCTGGCGGCCGGCAGCGACCTGCCGGCGCACGAAGTCGAACACGCCCGCGGTTTTGTCGTCGGTAATCCAGCGGGTCTCAATGGGCGTGCGCCCGGGCGGCATCTCGTCAATGACGGAAAGGTCCAGGTCGCCATATAAGGTGAGGGCGAGCGTGCGCGGGATGGGTGTGGCAGTCATTACCAGCACATCCGGGCGAACGCCTTTGCGAATCAGCTTCAGGCGTTGCAGCACGCCGAACCGGTGCTGCTCGTCCACAATCACGAGTCCAAGGCGGTGAAAGCCAACCTCTTCTTCGATGAGCGCATGGGTGCCGACGAGCAAGTCGGTTTCGCCGGCCTGGAGCTGCTTGCGCACGCGGGCTTTTTCCGCTGCCGCCAATGCGCTCACGAGCAACGCCAGGCGGTAGGGCGTGGCCCGGAAGCGTTCGCGGGCGTAGAGGTAGTGCTGCACGGCGAGAATTTCCGTCGGCGCCATCAGCGCCACCTGGTAGCCGTTCTCGATGGCGATGCTGGCAGCCTCGAAGGCGACGATGGTTTTCCCAGAGCCGACGTCGCCCTGCAACAAGCGGCTCATCGGCACCGGCTGTTGCATGTCCTCGGCAATCTCTTTCAGCACCCGCTTCTGTGCTGCAGTGGGGTGGAAGGGCAGAATCTTCTTGATGGCCTCGCGAATCCGGTCGTTGAGCTGGAAGGTGATGCCGGCCGCCTGCCGCGCCTGGCGGCGCCGCAAGGCCAGGCCTAACTGCAGAAAGAAGAACTCCTCGAAGATGAGGCGCTGCTGTGCCGGCGTGCGAAAGCGGTCGAGTTCAGTGACGTTGACGTGGGCTTCCGGGAAGTGGGTCTGCCAGAGTGCCGCCAGGCGATCAGGAAAGCCGTAGCGCTCGGGCAACTCAGCCGGCAGCGGGTCCGCCAGCGCGGAATCGAGACTGCGCAAGCTCTGGTAGATCATCCGGCGGAAGAGGCGCGAGCTGATCGGCCCCGCAGCCTCATAAATGGGAACAATACGACCGATCTCAGTGGAATCGGCAGGCTCGGTGTCCCCAGAGAGGACTTCGTACTGCGGCTGCACCAGTTGCAGTTGGCCGGGCCGGTACGGGTCTTCCTCGACCTTGCCATAGAGCACCAGGCGCTGGCCGGGCTTGAAGACGCGTTGGAGATAGTCCGCGTGAAACCACTTGGCGTAAAGGATGCCGGTCTTGTCGGTGGCGGCCAGGTGGAAGACGCGCAGACGACTGCGCGGGAAGCGGACGAGCCCCGCCGTGAGCACCTCGGCCTGCACACAGGTGCTGTTGCCGGGACGCAGTTCGCAGATGGGCGTAAAGGTAATGCGGTTCTCGTAGCGAAAGGGGAAGTAGTAGAGTAGGTCTTCGACGCAGTGGATGCCTTTTTCGGCGAGATGCTGTGCGCGTGCCGGCCCTACGCTGGGCACGAAGCGGACGGGAGAATCCAACTGCAACCGCATCGCGGCAAATGACTCGGCGGCTACTATAACACACAGCCGGAGCGGCTCTGGGCGGCGCTAGGCCCGTTTCAACTTCCGCTGGGCAAGGCAGTGTGCCAGGTTCGTGGAGCGGGAACGGGCCTAGGCGAAGACGGGGGCGATTTTTTCCAGGACCTGCACGAGACGCTGCGCCGTGTTCACCAGCGCGGGAAACCAGGCGGCTTCCTCCTCCGGCCCACCTGCCTGCAGCATCCCCTGGATAGTACGCAGTTGGTCGTGCGTGCGCTCGACGGCATAGCTGAGTAGATCAAAGTATGGCTTCCACTGATAGCGGTCACTGCAATTTTCCTGGTAGAGAACATACTCCTCTTCTATCCAGGCGATGAGCCCGAGAGAAAACTGAATGGTGCGGGTGCTGGCCGGCGCCTGGCCCTCGGCGGCGGGCACGAAGGCTTCGCGTTCCCACTCGTAGACATCCACCGAGGTGTGGCGGAGGGGAAAAACGATCTGACCCGCCGCGGCCTGTTCGGGTACCAGACCCCCTAGATGGCGTGCGATGCGTTTGATGATGCCGCGCAACTCGGTCTCCTTTTGCGGGTCCTGCGGCCGACGAAGCAAACCGTCGATGGGCGGGCGCTCATAGCTGACTTCCAAGCGCCGACCCATGGGCTGCTGGGGAGGTTCCGCCTCCCCCGCCGCGACCGTGCCCGCCTTGAGGCGCGTACCCGTCGGCACCGGGAGCACTTGGAAAGCAGCTTGGATGGCGGAAAAAAGCCGACGTACCGCTTCGATGACAGCTCGCGTTGTTGCCTTAACCTGCTCGATCTGACGTTGGAAGAGTTGCTCGAAATGGCGTCGGAAGGCGAGGTTGAAACGGACGACGATGGTAAGAACCTGAGGATGATAGAAACTTTCGCCAAGATTGATTTTGAGGGCGCGTGCGCGTTCGACGATGCGCGCCCCCACGAGCTGGTTGAACTCTTGGAAGTCATGGATGCGGGCGATGAGGGATTCGATCTCGTGGACCATGATTTGGACCGGCGGCTCCAGGTCGGCTGGCACCGGGCGCGAAAAGAGGTCTGCAATCGCCTGCGTCAGCTCGGCCGGGGTTTCGAAGCGGGGACCCACGCCAGCGTCCAGAGTGAAGTAGGAGGTAAGCAGGTAGTCCAGCTTGTCTCGATCGCTCTCCGCGTGCGGGTTTTTCTCGAGCAAGTACCAGATCCAAGCTTTTTGTTCGGCTGGCGCGAGCGGATTCCGCTCCAAGTAGGTCCGCAGAATGTACGGGGTGATGGCCAGATCAGCGACTGCCAGCCATTGGCGCAGGTTGGCTATCCCTGCTTCCGTTTGCTCAAGTAACTGTTCGATGACGGCTGCTTCACCGTGCTGTTCAAGCTGGCGGGCGGAATGGAGAAAATGTTCAATTGTTGCCAGGCGGGTAGGTGGCGGGTTGGAACGCAGCCGTTCGGTCAGAATGCGTTCGGTGACAGGGAGGATGCGGCTCAAATCCGCTAGGGTCTGTTCGAGTTGGTGGATGCGCTCGCGCACGGGACTCAGGGGTGGCGGTACCGCTTGCGGAGCGATTCTAGCCGCTGAACTAGCAATTATCAATTGCTCTTTCGGCGGCTACTTGCGCAACGTCGGCTTCTCTGCCAGGCTGGGAGCAATGGGCCAGGAGAAACAGGCCGCGCGGCGTCGCTGGCGGGAATTTGCGCTTGCCATCGCGCTCGGCAACCTGCTCTACTTCAGCCTTCTCCCCTATCTGCCCCACCCTCTCCAGCACCAGATCTTTCAACTGGATCTCGGCCTCGGGATTGACTTCTTGCTCTGTGTGGGAATCTATTTCGGCTTGCGCCGCTGGGTGTTCCGGCGGCGCGTTTGACCTGGCGGGGAACCGACGTTAGGATGAAATGCCCGCTGCCAGCATGCTGCGTCGCGCTGGCCTGTACCGAATGGCATCAACTACGCCACAGCGCTTGTTCGGTTGGATTTTTCTTCTCAGTGGGCTGGTGTCGCTGGCCGGTTGCGGTGAACCCATTGTTCCTCGTGGGCCTGTGCAGCTGTATCACTTGGCCGGGGAGCAAATCCGCAACAAAAATTATGTGCGCGCCCTCGACACCCTGGCCCGCGTCGCTCGCGAGTCGCCCGACTCGCCCTACGGGGTAAAAGCCCGCTTGACCCGCCTGGCGTTGCTCGCTGGCTTGGCGCGCAGCGCCCTGGCCCTGGGTGAGCTCTACCTCGAAGTGGGAGAGGAGGTGGACGCCACCGCCTACCGCAGCGAATTGCACCGGGCAGCGATGGACCAGTTCGGCGTGGGCCAAAGCTGGGCACTGGCGTTGGTCGAAGCGCTCGACCAGGAGCTGCCGGCGTTAGCGGATAAGCCGTTGGTCATAGACCCGCTGCTGCCGACCACACCGGCCCCGGCACATCCGGCACTCAGCCGCCTGCGGCAGGGCGAGCGGATTCCAGAGCCAGAGCGTAGAGCCATCGAGCGTGACGCCGTGCGCCGCGGCCTGGCCGAGATGATGGCGGCCCTGGCCGGTGCCCGGGGTGACTTTGGCCGGGCCCACGACGCGCTGGCGCACGCCAATGCCCGTCTGGAGCCCGCCGCGGTCTTTCTGGCCTTTGGCAACGAGCTGGTCAGGTTGAGCGCGCTTTTCGCCAAGGAGGCGCTCGATAATCCGCGCTACCTGCGCCTCTTCCATGAGCGGGCCCTGGTACTGGCGGACCAGGCCCTGGCTGCCAGCGGCCCGGCGGACTCGCCCCGCGCCCTGCAAGCCCAGCAGCTCAAGCGGCACTGCCAGCAGGTTCTGGCGGCCCGCTAGCTGCCCCAACGCCCAGGCTTACCTTTTTCCCCTGGCTGCGTCTAAACTTGGTTGTGAGCCAGTACCGGTTACTACCCTGATGGACGGTGTCTGTTTGGAGACGGCCCATACAGTGCCGGCGAGCCAGTCCACGCTGGGGCTAGCTGAAGAGCGCTTGCTGATTCGTCGCGCCCAGCGGGGCAACACGGCGGCTTTCGAGGAGCTCGTCCGACTTTATGACAAAAATGTGTTGCGGCTGGCCTTGCAAGTGGTGGGTTCGGCAGAGGATGCCCGGGATCTCTACCAGGAGGCGTTTCTCAAGATCTATCGGTCACTGGGACGCTTCCGGTTTGAGTGCCGGTTTTCCACCTGGGTGTATCGCATCGTGCTGAACGTTTGTCTTGACCAGCTGCGCCGCCGGCGGACGAACCCTGAGGTGCCGCCACCCGAACTGCACGAAACGGAAACGGAATTCTTTGACACCGTGGCCGACGTTCGGCCCGCGCTCAACCCGGAGCGGGTAGTGCGGAGCCGACAAATTGGCCAGCGGATTGAAAGAGCCCTGGCGAGCTTGAACCCGCGCGAGCGACTCGTCTTCGAGTTGAAGCACTACCAGGGCTTGAAGCTGCGCGTGATTGGCGAGATGTTCGGCACCACGGAGGAGACGGTGAAGAACAGCTTGTTTCGCGCCACGCAAAAGTTGCGCGCGCAGTTAGTCGAAATCGTTTGACGGGAAGCCGTATGGAGGAAACCGCCATGAACTGCCAAACCGTTCGCGAACAACTTTATCTCTATCTCTATGGCGAACTGAGGCCGGAAGCCCACGCTGCGATGGCGGCACACCTGAAGGGCTGCACGGCCTGCACGCAGGCACTGGCCGAAGAGGAGCGGCTGCACGCACGGCTGCGCGCGCGGCCGTTGCGCGAGCCCGCACCGGAGTTGTTGGTGGAGTGCCGCGCCGCGCTGGAGGAAAGGCTGGCGGAGGAGGCCTTGGGCTGGCGGGGCCTGCTGCGCGCCTGGTTTGGTGGCACGCCCGTGCCAGCCGGTTCGCGGGCCTTAGCCGTGCTGGGGGTGCTGGCGCTTGTGTTCGGTGCTGGCTGGACCTTGCGTTCCCAGATTGGAGGGTTCCCGGGGGGAGGCGTGCCCGCCGCGACAGGTGCCGGCCTGGGAACAGACCTCTCCGGAGTGCGCATCTCGGGCATCCGCGAGGTGGCCGCCGACCCCCAGACCGGCAGAGTGCGGGTGACGCTGGATGCCGAGCAACGCCTGGCTCTGGAAGGCACTCTCGGTGATCCCAACATCCAGCGCATCCTCATCTACACAGTGAAGCATTATGGAAATCCAGGCATCCGCCGGGAGAGTCTGGAGGTGCTGCGAGCCCGGCCGGGCAACCCAGAAGTTCGCGGCGCGTTCATGCACGCACTGCTCAAGGACGGAAACGCCGGGGTGCGTCGCGAAGCGTTCGATGCCCTGAGCGCGCTGGAGTGGGAGGCGTGGATCCGCCAGGCCTTGATGCAGGTGCTCAGACAGGATGAGAACCCGGGCATGCGTATCGCCGCCGTCAACCTGCTGGCCGAGCGCGCAGACGAGTCGGTGTGGCCGCTATTTCGCGAGCTGGCGGAGAAAGATCGGAATCCCTACGTGCGCCAAAAGTGCGAGTACACGTTACGGAGCGTTGCTAGGGAGAATTAGTCATGATGAGAATTTTGCATCACGTACGACCATTGGGGAACAGCCGCAGCACGGCGCTGTTTCTTCCCCTGGCGCTGGTGGCGCTCGCCGCCACCCTGTCCGCCCAGGAACCCACTGCCCGCGTCTATCGCGATGGGCCCGCGTGGGTGGAAGAGAGCCAGGGGACGATCAAAATCCCCGGCGGGCAACTGCTATACCTTCGCTCGGAGCGCGGCAACCTGCTCGTGCGCACCGGCCCGGCCGGGGAAGTCCGCTACCGGATTCGCAAGCTGGCCTATTGGGGGAGCGAACGGCGGGCACGGGAACTCTTCGGCGCGTTCACGGTTCGAGTCAGCCAGACGCAGTCCGAGGTTCGCATCCACGGCGAGTGGCAGCGGCGCTACCGGCCAAGCTATTTCCGGAATTTCTCAGTTGAATATGAAATCACGGTGCCAGCCAGTTTCCGCGCCGACTTGGAAACGCGAGGCGGAGACATCCAGGTCGAGGGTCTCGAGAATACGCTGCGCGCGGTCACGGCCGGGGGCAACATTCGCACCGGCAACATTGGCGATGAAACCTTCGTGGAAACGATGGGAGGCAGTATCACCCTGGGCACGATTGGAGGTACCCTACACGCCCAGACCGCCGGGGGAGACATCCGGGTTGAAGGCGTGAAGGGTTCGGCCATGCTTAAGACCCTCGGTGGCGAAATTATCAGCGGACACCTGAACGGCAGTGTTCGCGCCACGACCGCCGGCGGCGATGTTCAGATCGAAGGAGCGACCGGAGACGTGTTTGCCCGGACTGCCGGCGGCTATATCGCGGTGGGCGAAGTCGGCGGGCGTGTGCAGGCGGAGACAGCCGGCGGCAGCATCCTCATTGAGAGCGCAGCCGGCGGGGTGGAAGTCCAGACCTTGGGCGGCGGAATCGAGCTCGAACGGATTCGCGCCGGGGTGCGCGCGGCGACGACCGCTGGCAACATCCTTGCCCGCATTCTGAACGAGCGCAAGTTGGCTTCTGAGTCGCTCTTGGAGACCTCCTTTGGTGACGTGAAGGTGTATCTCCTGCCCGAACTGGCGGTGACCATCGACGCGGTGATCGAGATGGCTACCAGCCACAAAATCCGCACTGACTTCCCGCTCAAAATCGAGGGGGCAAGTGGCGAGTATAGTTTTACCCCGAGGCGCGTGCGTGCCTTCGGGGAACTGAACGGTGGCGGGCAACGCCTGCGGATTCGTACGGTGGGTGGCGACATTGTAATCCTCAAGTTGACCCAGCGTGTGCTCGAACGCCTGCAAGAGCACAAGCGCGGCCACTGGAAGCGCTGGCAGAAGCGGTTGCAGCAGCGCCCACCAAAACTGCGCCCCCCACAACCCGACCAAGTGCCCTAACGCGGGAGGCAGGAGAGCGGACTTGATGACATCGCGGAGAAAGCAAGATGTAACAAGAGGAGGCCTCACATGCGAGTCGAGCACACCAAGAAATTGATCGCATGGGCGACACTGGTCCTACTGGTGGCAGTGAGCGGAGCCGCCGCCCAGGAAGGCGAGAAGCGATCTGAACGCAGTTGTTCCTGGGGCGCGCGTCGCTTCGATCCGGTGAGCGTCGGGGTCTTCGTGTCCAGCCGCGGAGCCTGGCTGGGCGTTTCGTTGACCGACGTGACCCCGGAGAAAGTGTCCGAGCTGAAACTCACGCAGGAGTACGGGGCGGTGGTGAGCAAGGTGGAGGAGGAGAGCCCAGCGGCGAAGGTTGGTCTGCAGGAAGATGACGTCATTCTCGAGTACCAAGGAGTACGGGTCGAGAGCGCAGCTACGCTGGCGCGGCTGGTGCGCGAGACGCCTCCGGGCCGCATGGTGCGACTGCGGATCAGCCGCGACGGCCGGCAGCAGACGCTGACCGCAACGCTCGAGCGCCGCAGATACGTGCGCGGCGAAATACGCATTCCGCCCATCCGCATTCCTGAGATTGACATCAGGGGTTTCAGCTCGCGGCCCCGGCTGGGAATTTCTGCGGACGAGCTGACCCTGCAACTGGCTGAATATTTCGGGGTCAAGCAGGGTAAGGGTGTCCTCGTGCGCGAAGTGAACGCTGGTTCCCCGGCAGAGAAGGCGGGGCTGAAGGCGGGCGACGTCATCGTGCGCCTCGACGACAAGACCATCGAAGACGTCGGCGATCTGCGGCGGGCGCTGCGGAGGAAGAAAGGCGGAGAAAGCGTGACGCTCGGCATCGTGCGCAACCGAGCGGAAACCTTGGTTCGTGTCGAGCTTGAAGAAACCCGACGCGGGTCGCGGGACACCCCGGCCTATTATTTTTACGACCCGGATGAGTTCCGCGGATATCAGGAGTCGATGCGCACACTACAGCGCAGAATGAGCGAGCTTCAAGGCCGCTTGCAGCGGGAGTTAGGCGAAAAACAGCGCGAACTACAGAAGCGCTTGATTCGCATCCGCGAGGAAATCCGCCACCGGGTCGTTATCTAGTCCCGTCCAAGTCCGCAGGGAACTAGGATGGGGTGCGCACGACTTCCACCTTAGCCTCCGGCACGGTGAGGCGCACCAGCTTGCCCTGTTCATCTACCCAAAGCCAGATTTCCTTGTCTTCCGTCGTCACCCGCACACGGCGGAGAGTGTGGGTCGTCTCGCCCGCATTGACGCTTTCCAATCCCTGGTCTTCTAACGTCACGATGCCCGGCAGAGCCTCCTGCGGAATGAGAATCCGTATGGACTGGACTCCGCCGCGGCTGAAGTCGTAGTGGCGCAGAAGGAAGAGATAGTGATGGAAGAAGTTGTTGTCGAGAATGACGACCTGGGCGGTTTCAAAGATGAATTCACGTCGTTCGACGTCCGTGCCGCTGGATGAGAACTCCAGTGCCGCCTTGTTGTCCTGGAACTGGACGCGCAGGAATTGCCCGGCGGGTTGGGTGCGCTTCCACTCATAGCGGAGCGGTTCGTGACGCGTGGAGAGCGTTAACGCCGTTGTTTCTTCCACCTTCCTGCCGCCGGCCCGCAGCGTCAGGCGTCCCCGAGCGTGGATTTCAGTTGCGCGACGCTCGATCTCAAACTCCTCCCGCCCGATCTCTTTACCCTCAACGCGAATGTGGAAAATGCCGTGGGCGACGCGCGGAACTTGGCCCGGCACTTGCGCCGCCAGCGCACCGAGCAGTCCCACCAGGGTCGCGAGACCCAGAGCGGACCACAGCGGGTGCAGCGGATTCACTCGGGAGCGCCAGCTCACTAAAACACCGCCAAGGCCAGGATACTATCCACCACCGCGGCCGGTGAGCCCCCCGCGGCCTCCACGGAAAAATCGGCCTGTTCATAATAGGCGAGGCGCTGGTGATAGAGCGCCCGGAAGCTTGCCGGGTCGCGAAACATCGGACGGTTTGTCATTGTGCTGCAGCGACGCCGCAATTCCTCCAGCGGACAGCGGAGCCAGACGGTGACGCCACCGTTCGCGCGGATGCGGACAAGGTTGTGCGGCTGGGCAATAGTGCCGCCGCCGAGCGCCGCCACCGTCGGGGTGCGTTCGGCTTCTGCCAGCACTTCTTCCAGGAGGGCACTTTCCACCTGGCGAAAATAGGGTTCACCGTGCTCGGCAAAAATTTGCGGGATGCTGCGGCCGAGATGCTGCTCGATCTGTTCGTCGAGATCCACAAACTTCCAGCCCAGGCGTGCCGCCAGCAAGGAGCCTACGGTGGTCTTGCCACTGCCCATGAAGCCCACCAGAAACAGGAGTCGGCGGATTGGCACGGGCCCCGTTGTCATGCTCGGGGATTGCTTGGGAGTAGCTTTCGACAACGCTTCCGGGTCAGCGTTTCCTGATGGTGATTCTACCATTGAAGGTATCAGCACGGACGAGGGCAGCGCCACTCTGCACCGTGCCCAGGAGACTGCCCGCATACCGTAGCGGCGGGAGGCGACCATGGGATTTCGGTCGGAGGGGGAAGGCGTTGACGACATCGCCGTAGACGGAGCGAGCGGTGAGTTCGAAGGAGGCGTCGAGTGGCAGCAGCAATTCAATCTCGCCCTCGTGGTTGGAGAACTCGTAGAAGCCACCGCGCCGCAAGTCACCCTCGTAGCGAATGTTCCCCGAGGCGGTGCGGGCCGTCAGGGAGCGGCTGGGAGTATCGATAAAGGTCAGGTTGCCACTCACCGAGCTCACCTTCAAGCGTCCCCCGCTGTTGATGACTGTCACGTCGCCGCTCGTGGTGGTAACCTCCTGGGAGCCGACGAGACCCCGGAGCAGGACGCTGGCCGCCACCGTCTCAATCTTGACTACGCCGCGCAGGCCTTCCACCTCCACCTCGCCCGCGTTCAGATGAAGGTCGAGTGAGCCGCCGGCGGGCATCCAGATCTCGTAGTCCACCGTGCGATCACTGGCCGGGATGTCGGCTTGAAGAACGTGGGTGTGAATGTGCAGGCGGTTTGCGGCCTGCTCGAAGTGGACTTCCGTAAAGCGGGAGTGGCGTTCGGCTACTACCCGTACTTGTGGCTGCGCCCAACCGTGCACGCGTACCCGGCCGCTCTGGTTGCCGACTTCGACCAGGGTCTCGGCGGAAGCCGGGAAGCGGTGCTGGCTGCGCTGGGCGGCGAGATTCGTAGGCAGCAGCAGGGCTGCCGCGAGCAGCCAAAGGCAAAGGGTCGAGCGGCTCGGCATCGGGATGCTAGCGTAGCGAGGTTTGCCAGTCGGGGTCAAGCATCGCCTGCAGCAGAGTGGTTTTCTCCTGGTAGAGGCGGTTCAACTCATCCCGGGCGAACTCGTCCTCGGGATAGTTGGTGAGTCGCTGCTGGCACTCGCTGATGAACCCGTCCAGAGTCTCCAAGTTGGTCTTGGCGACGCGAGTCAACTGTGTGTCCGCCGGAGCCATCTCTTCCCACAGCGACTCTTCGATGTGTTCGAGGTAGCGGGCGTAGCGCTTACCAGAATCAGGGGCCAGGGCGAGTTCGCTGCGGGCGATCTCGACGTCGTTGAGTGGTTCTTTGTGGGCCGGGCCAACGTCCAGGCCAGGATAACCCACGAGCACTGCTGCGGCCACCAGCAAGACGATCATGGCAGCACTGAAAGCCGGGGTGAGAGGAAAAGGCTGGAACAGCCCAAGGCGGCGACCCAGCAGGCTTACCCCCGATGGCGCGAGCAGGCCTTCTGCCTCGGCCACGCCACGAATGCGCCACCACAGGCCTGGCCTGGGCTCGTAGATGGGAAGCCGGGTAGCCGTGCGACTGACGGCGCTCAGCTCTTCCACCAGGAGCCGACAGCGCCCACAGGCCTTCAGGTGCCACAGGGCTTCGGGCTCGGCCGCACCCTCCAACACCCCGCCCAGGAGGTGGCGTAGGTGCTCACAATCCATTCTTATCTCTTCCCTCCCTTACACTTCTCCCCTCGTACACCTAGTAGGATGGCAAAAATCGGCCTTGCGTTTCCTCATGATTTTCTTTTTTTCTGCTCCGCGCGCAGTAGGTCGCGGAGGCGGAGCCGGGCTTTGTGGAGCTGGGACTTGGAGTTGCCGATCGAGCAAGCCAGCATTTCAGCGATTTCGTTGTGCTCGTAGCCTTCAATGTCATGCAGGGTGAAGACCAGGCGGTAGCCCGGCGGGAGCTGTTGGATCACGCGCTCGAGGAGCACACGGTCGATGGAACCCGTTAAGAGGCGGTCTTCGGCGCCAAACTCACGGGGCGGGCTCTCCGCATCGCCGGACTTGGTGGCCTCTTCGAGCGGGATCACGGCCAGGCCTTTCTTGCGCAGGTGCATCAGGACCACGTTGACCGCCAAGCGGTGCAGCCAGGTCGAAAAGGCAGATTCGCCCCGAAAGGTCCGGACTTTCCGAAACAGTTGCAGGAAGGCCTCCTGCGTCATGTCCTCGGCTGCGGCCGGGTTGCCCAGCATCCGCAGGCAGAGGGAATAGACGCGCCCTTTGTGCAATTGATAGAGGCGCTCAAACGCCTTCGAGTCGCCGCGCTGGGCACGCGCGATGGCGATCGCTTCGGGCAACTCTCCGCCGCTGGGTTTGCGTGGGCTCAACCGCGTCTCAAAACGACACTGGGGCAGGTGTGGCAGCAGGCTGCTGCCACTGTCTCTTCCACTGATACACGTTCGGGTTCAGCCAGGGCACGACTGGGATGCTGAAAGGCTAGTCTAGTTGAGGCATTTTAGGGGCGTCAAGCAAACCTGCTGTTGGGGCCAACGGCAACGCCAGGCGTTCGAGACGCGGGGAGTTTCGTAGTGGTACGATGTAGGGACAGGGAACCCAGCTGTGGGGCGGGGTTGACAATGTGACCCCGCACCTTATAATTGGCGCTTCCTCTGGTTGCCCGCAGACTCGATGTTCATTGCGGCCAAGGAACTTGAGCAACACGCGTTGAGGATCGCGCAGCGGTTTGCACCCGGCACGATCGATTACCGCACCCGGGAGTTTCGTCAGCTCGGGGTGCTGGCCAGCGAGGTGGTTGCCGAGCTCGACGGTCGCGACATTCGCATCGCCGGCCACCTGGAGACGCAAGTGGAGCTTAGCTGTGCGCGCTGCTTGGAACTGGTGGCTCATGATGTGTCCGCTAACTTCGACCTGCGGTACCGGCCGGTGGCATCCATCGCCCGCGAAGAGGAGATCACTTTGGCGCAGGAGGACACCGAAGTTGGCTTCTACACCGGGAGCGGGTTGTTCCTGGCCGACGTAGTGGCCGAGCAGGTGCATTTGGTGCTCCCGATGAAGCCTCTCTGCCGTGACGACTGCCGGGGTCTCTGCCCCGAGTGCGGCGTGAACCTCAACCGGGGTTCGTGCGGCTGCCAGCGCACGAGCGTGGACCCGCGGTTGGCTCCCTTGGCCGACTGGAAGCGGCGGCGGAAGGATTCCTAGAGCCCCTATGCCTAACCCCAAACGGCGTCATTCACATGCCCGCAAGAACAAGCGGCGCGCACACCACGCGTTGGCGGTGAAGTCGCGGAGCGAGTGTCCGAACTGCCACGAGCCCAAGTTGCCACACCGCGTTTGCCCTCACTGCGGCTACTATCGGGGTCGAGCCGCGGTGGCCGTCGAAACCGAA
Source organism: Terriglobia bacterium (assembly GCA_046758465.1). Classification (GTDB taxonomy): domain Bacteria; phylum Acidobacteriota; class Terriglobia; order Acidiferrales; family 2-02-FULL-67-57; genus JBHIAG01. Next base: position 18,751 of record JBHIAG010000005.1, read on the forward strand.
TAGTCTGTCCTAGGAGCCACTGCCACTGTGGCGACGCTTCGCATCGCAGTTGACGCTATGGGTGGCGACCATGCCCCCTCCGCGGAAGTGGAAGGCGCGGTGTTGGCGGCACGCGCCTACGGTGCGGGTGTGGTGCTGGTGGGGCAGCAAGAGGTTCTGGAGCACGAGCTGGCGCGGCACGAAGCCGGCTCCTTGCCCCTGGGAATCGTGCACGCCAGCGAAGTCATCACCATGGCGGAGAGTGCGGTTCGCGCCGTGCGCAAGAAGCGCGACTCCTCGATCTGCGTAGCTGCGAGGCTGGTGGCTGAGGGGGAGGTCGCCGGCCTGGTAAGCGCGGGGAACACCGGCGCGGTGATGGCGACGCTGAAGCTGGAACTGGGTTCGCTGCCCGGGGTGGACCGCCCCGCTTTGGCCTCTGTCCTTCCGACTAAGCGCGGCACCGTCGCCGTAGTGCTGGACGTGGGGGCGAACGTGGACTGCAAGCCCCACCACCTGGAGCAATTCGCCATCATGGGCGAGGTCTATTACCGGGTGATGTTCGGGGTCGCGCGGCCACGGGTGGGCCTGCTTTCGATTGGTGAGGAGGCAACCAAGGGGAACGAGTTGGTGCGCGAAACGCACCGGCTCTTGAAGGGAAGTCCACTCAGTTTTGACTTTGTCGGCAACGTCGAGGGGCGGGACATTTTTAGCGGCGACCTCGAGGTGGTAGTCTGCGACGGGTTTATCGGCAACGTGGCGTTGAAGATCAGTGAAGGGACCGCCGAAGCGCTGACGGACATGTTGAAGATAGCACTTTCGGGTACCCTGCAGAGCAAGGTAGGCTACGTCCTTTCCCGGCAAGCCTACGAAGATTTTCGCAAGCGGGTGGATTACTCCGAATACGGTGGAGCGCCCTTGTTAGGCATCCGGGGAGTGGGGGTAATTTGCCACGGACGCTCGAACAGCAACGCGATCAAGAACGCGATTCGCGTGGCGCTGGAGTTTGCAAGCCGTGGCATCAATGAAAAAATTGAGCGCGAACTGGCCCTGGCGACCGTCCGCAAATAGCGCCCGTGCCCGGCTCCCACCTGCGAAGATGCGATGGGTAAACTCGTTTTCCTGTTTCCGGGACAGGGCTCGCAGTACGTCGGCATGGGCAAAGAGCTGGCAGAAAGCTATGCGGTGGCACGCGCTGTGCTCGCGGAAGCCGACGAGGCGCTGGGCTTCCCGCTCTCCCGGCTGTGCTTGGCTGGGCCAGAAGAGGAGTTGCGCCTTACCGCCAACACCCAGCCAGCCGTGCTGACGGTTTCTGTGGCGGCGGCCCGGGTGCTGGAAGAAAAGGGCGTGAGGCCCGACTACGTCGCCGGTCATAGCCTGGGCGAGTATTCGGCGCTGGTCGTGAGCGGGTGTTTGGCGTTGCAAGAGGCGGTGGTGACGGTCAAGCGGCGCGGGCAGTATATGCAGGAGGCGGTGCCGGCGGGTGCGGGTGCGATGGCAGCGATTTTGGGCTTGCCGCAGGCTCAGGTGGAAGAAGTTTGTCGGCGGACAGCCCAGGACCAGGTGGTGGCACTCGCCAACCTGAATTCGCCCGCACAGATTGTTATTTCGGGCCATGCCGAGGCGGTGAACCGCGCCGTGGAAGCGGCCAAGGGGGCAGGCGCCAAGCGCGCAATTCTGTTGCCGGTGAGCGCTCCCTTCCACTGCGCGTTGCTGCGACCGGCGGCGCGGCACCTGGAGCGCGACTTGTTCAAGGTGGAGTTCGAGGAGCTTAAGGTTCCCTTGGTCACCAATGTGGACGCAGAGATCGTGGCAGCGCCGGAAGCGGCTCGGGATGCGCTGATGCGCCAGGTGTGTGCGCCCGTGCGCTGGGAAGAGTCGATGCGCAGGCTCATCGGGCTCGGCTGCGATCGCTTCATTGAGGTCGGCCCGGGTAAAGTGCTGCGAGGGCTGCTGCGGCAGATTGATCGCGGCGTGGCCTGCACCAACGTTGAGGACCAAGAGAGTCTCGATGCAACCCTGACGAAGCTGGCCGCGACCAAAAGCGAGGCAACCCCGTGACCCTCAAGGATCGGGTGGCTTTCATCACCGGGGCTTCGCAAGGGATCGGCCGCGCCTGTGCGCTGCTGCTGGCTGAGGAGGGAGCGCGCGTGGTGGTTGCCGCGCGGAACCGAGAAAACCTGGCGCGCGTGGAAGAAGAAATTCGGGCCGGGGGTGGCCAGAGTCTGGCGGTGCGACTCGATGTTTCGCAGGAAGAGGAAGTCAAGGCAGCTTTTGCGCACGCACTGGAAACATTCGCGCGCATTGATATTCTGGTCAACAACGCGGGGATTGTCCGCGATCAGTTAGCCCTGCGGATGAAGCGGGGCGACTGGGATGCCGTGTTGGCCACGAACTTGACCGGTGCCCACCTGTGCATCCAGCAGGTGCTGCCGGGGATGATCAAGCGGCGCTACGGGCGCATCATCAACATCAGTTCCGTCATGGCCCAACTCGGCAGCCCGGGCCAGGTCAACTATACGGCTTCGAAGGCGGGCCTGATTGGGTTGACCAAAGCGCTGGCCGTTGAGTTGGCTTCGCGGAACATCACCGTGAATGCCATCGCCCCGGGCTTCATCGAGACCGCCATGACCGGGTCGCTCCCGGAGGCGAGGAGGCAGGAAATACTTGCCCGGATCCCGCTGGGGCGGATGGGAAGCGACCGGGAAGTCGCTTACGCCGTACGGTTTTTGGCGGCGGACGAGGCGGGCTACATCACCGGCCACCTGCTCAACGTGAATGGGGGTCTCTATCTGGCCTAGCTTGACCCGTGCGCAAGGCGGCGACTAGAATGGCGATGGACAGCAGCATCTCCGCTAGAATCTGACTCGATTCGGACGTGCAGCGAACAGGAGGGAGAGACCATGGCCGCGGTGGAAGAAAAGGTGAAGCGGATTATTGTGGAGCAACTCGGGGTCGACGAAGCAGAAGTAACGCCCACCGCGTCGTTCATAGACGACCTAGGGGCCGACTCCCTCGATACCGTCGAACTGCTGATGGCTTTTGAGGAGGCGTTCAACATCGAGATTCCGGACGAAGACGCTGAAAAAATCGCTACCGTCAAGGACGCCATCGGCTACATCGAGAAGAGAAAAAAGTCCTGAGCGTGTGCCCCGCAGGGGCGAGTTTTGCTTCCCGGGAGCCTCTCTTGAATCCGCGTCGGGTGGTTGTTACGGGGGCGGGGTTGCTGTGCGCGGTGGGGAACGACACCGAATCGGTTTGGCAGGCCGTCTGTGCGGGCCGAAGCGGGATCGGGCCCATCACGCATTTCGATGCTTCCAACTTCGCCTGCCGGATCGCGGGTGAGGTCAAGGGTTTCGATCCCCTCCAGTTTGTCGAAAAGAAAGAACTCAAGAAGATGGGTCTCTTCATCCAGTACGCCATCGCTGCGGCCGAGTTGGGGCTGACCCGGGCCAACTTGAAGATCACGCCGGAGCGTGCGCCCCGCACCGGCGTTTACATCGGGTCGGGCATCGGCGGATTTGACGTCATCGAGCGGGAGCACAAGGAACTGCTGAAAGGTGGTCCGCGGAAGATTTCCCCCTTCTTTATTCCCGCGGCGATCGTGAACCTGGCGGCGGGCCAGGTCTCGATCCGGACCGGCGCCCGCGGGCCGAATTCCGCCACCGCCACGGCGTGCTCGGCGAGCGCGCATGCGGTGGGCGACAGCTTCAAGATCATCGAACGAGGGGATGCGGACATAATGATTTGCGGCGGCTCGGAAGCGGCCATCACCCCCATGGGCGTGGGCGGGTTTGCCGCCATGCGGGCCCTCTCGACGCGCAACGACGCGCCCGCACGCGCCAGCCGCCCCTTTGATGCCGACCGGGACGGCTTTGTGGTGGGTGAAGGGGCGGGCATCCTTGTTCTGGAAGCGCTGGAGGTGGCCGAGAAGCGCGGCGCTCCCATCCTGGCCGAGCTCGTTGGCTACGGGATGTCCGCCGACGCGTTCCACATCACCCAGCCCGCGGAGGACGGCGAGGGGGCCTGCCGCGTGATGCAGGCGGCACTCCAAGACGCCGGGGTCAAGCCGGAAGAAGTGGACTACATCAACGCCCACGGCACTTCGACTCCGATGGGCGACAAGCTGGAAAGCCTGGCCATCAAAGAGCTGTTCGGCGAACATGCACGGAAGCTGGCCGTGAGTTCCACGAAGTCGATGACCGGGCACCTGCTGGGCGGTGCCGGAGGACTGGAAGCGGGATTCAGCGTGTTCGCCCTCCGTGATCAGATCCTGCCTCCAACCATCAACTATGAAAAACCCGATCCGGACTGCGACCTTGACTACGTGCCCAATCAGGCCCGCAAGGCCGAGCTTCGCTATGCGTTGACGAATTCCTTCGGTTTTGGCGGCACCAACGCCGCCCTGCTCTTCAAGCGGTTCGATGGGCGGTGAAACACCGTAGGACCCCCACGCCGTGAACATCCTGGTTTTCCTCAAACAGGTTCCCGCGAAAGATGCCTCCCTGCGCATTACCGAGGACGGTCGGTGGGTGCGCGAGAGCGACAGCGCCTTTGAGGTGAACGAGCCGGACGCGTTTGCCCTGGAGGCAGGGCTGCAACTGAAGGAAAAATTCGGCGGGGAAGTAGTGGTGGTGTCGCTGGGGCCCGCACGGGTGCGACAGGCGATCAAAGAGGCGCTGGCCAAGGGGGCCGACCGCGCCATCCATATCCAAGATGAGCAGTTCTACACCCTGGAACCACTCCAGGTGGCCACGGCCCTGGCCGAGGCGGTGCGCGGCGAGAAGTTCGACCTCTTGCTGACGGGCTTGCAGTCGGATGACCACGGGTTTGGGCAGACGGGTGTGATCGTGGCTGAGCTGCTGGGCTTGCCGCATGCCACCATCATTATGGAGATCCAGATCGCGGACGGCCAGCTGCGGGTGAAGCGAGAACTGGAGGCGGGCTGGTTTCAGTGGGTGGAGATGTCGCTGCCCGCGGTCCTGACGATTCAGTCGGGCATCAACAAGCCGCGCTATGCCAGCTTGAAGGGCATCATGGGGGCAAAGAAGAAGGAGATCCGCGGGGTGGAAGGTGGGGCAGTGCTCCCGGCCACGAGCGGGGTGACGCAGAAGACGGAACGCATCTATATTCCCGAGAAAACGAAGAAGACAGAAATTCTATCGGGTACGGGCAAAGAGGCCGCGGTCAAGCTCCTCGAGAAACTCAAGCACGAGGCGCGCGTTCTCGCGTAGGGACTATGGCGGAGAAGATTCTCGTCATCGCCGAGCAGCAGCAGGGCCGACTCCATCACCAGAGTTGGGAAGCGCTGGCGGCCGGGCAGCGACTGGGCGACACTGTGCGCCAACCAGTGGTAGTGGCCGTGGCCGGCAAGGGAATCGCTGCGGTGGGCGAGGAACTGGCAGCCAAACAGGTCGCAGAGGTTTGGCTGGTGGAGCATGACCTGCTGGAACGCTACACCCCCGACGGCTATGCGCTGGCCCTGCGCCAGCTGATTGAGCAGGCTTTCCCCACCTACGTGTTCCTGCCGCACACCTACCAGGTACGGGACTTCGCGCCCAAACTCGCGGCCTCCCTGCGCCGCGGCGTGATCAGCGATTGCATCGGCTTCCGCGTAGAGGGCAAGCGGCCCATCTTTGTGCGACTGATGTTTCAGGGCAAGACCAACGCCGACGTCACGTTCGCGGGCGAACCACCCTGGTTCGCCACTTTTCAGGCAGGAGCGTTTCGGGGCGACGCGGTGACGGCGGCGAGCCGCCCGGCACCGGTAAAAAAACTAGAGGTTACATTGCCGGCTACAAAGATCCGCACGCGGCCCGAGGAGCCCTTTCGTGAGGCCAAGCAGGCGGTTGATTTGACCCAGGCCGAGATCATTGTGGCAGTGGGTCGCGGGATCAAGGAGCCCGGGAACATCGAGATGGTGCGAAAGCTGGCGAATTTGCTGGGGGGCGAGCTGGCGGCTTCGCGCCCCATCTGTGACGAAGGCTGGCTGCCGATGGAGCGGCAGGTCGGCAGCTCGGGCCAGACGGTGGCGCCGAAGCTCTACCTGGCGCTGGGCATTTCCGGGGCCATTCAGCATGTGGTGGGAATGAAGGGCGCCCGCACCATCGTGGCGGTCAACAAGGACGCGCATGCGCCCATCTTTGAAGTCGCCGACTACGGCATCGTGGGTGACCTGTTCGAAGTCGTCCCGGCCCTGATCGAAGAGTTGGAAAAGGGCGGGGCAGGCGGCTAGTGGATGCCAGACGGCATCCAAGAGAGTAGAATAGGGACAAGGCCATGGCCACGGGGAAACAAACTCGCTGCGCACTGCTGCTCGCTTTCGCCCTGCTCGCCAATGGGGTCTGGGCTTCGCTGAGTTCTCAGGAGACGGGCGAGAAGGAAAAAGAGAAGGCGAAAGCGGAGGAAACCTCCAAGAAGAAGAAAAAGAAGAAGAAGTCCACCCCAGGCTCTGAACCCGGCTCCCGCGAGCTCTCGACCCGCAAGGTGCTGAGCCGGGTGCTGCGCAGCTACAAGACGGGGTTGGAATCGCTCAGCGTGTCTTCGGTGAGTAACTGGATTGACCCACAGCGCTTCCACGATTATCCGCGGTTCGAGGAAGGCGTCACAGTCTTTCTGCAGTCCCTGGGCGAGTTGCGCCTGTTCACGCGGGAGGTCAGCGTGCAGGTGGAAGGCGACCGGGCGGTGATGATTGTGGACGCCGAGATGATCTTCGCCCAGCGGGACACACCCGGCCCGCCGGCAAGGCGCACCAGCCAGATCACGTTTGATTTTCAACGCACGCCGCGGGGCTGGAAAATTACGGAAATCAACCCCCGCTCGTTTTTCCTGCCCTAATTTCCCCCGCGCATTTCGAAGTGTCCTGGGAGCTGTGTTATAAAGGCCGGTATGAGGCCGCCAGGGCCACAAACCTCTGCGGAACCGCTTGCGGGGCGTAACATCTTTTACGACGCCACGCTCCGGCCGCTGACCCGCCGGCAAAAGCTACTGGTACGGCTGGCGGCCTGGGTGGGCTATTGGCTGATCACGCTCGTGGGCCGCACGCTGCGCTGGGAAGTGGTAGGCCAGGAGAACTGGGAGTCCATTTTCAGAGCGGGCAAGCGGGCTCTGTACACGTTCTGGCACTGCTGCATCTTTTCCGCTACTTGGTATTGGCGGCAGCGCGGCATTGTGGTGATGTCGAGTCCAAATTTTGACGGCCAGTACACTGCGCGCATCATCCAGCGGCACGGCTACGGCGCGGCGCGGGGATCAAGCTCGCGCGGCGGCCTGCGGGCGCTGGCCGAGATGAAGCAGCACCTCAAACAAGGGCGCGACGTCGCCTTCACCATCGACGGCCCGCGTGGCCCGCGCTTTGTGGCCAAACCCGGCCCGGTACTGCTCGCGCGGCGCACGGGCAACGCTATCTTCTGCTTCCACAGCGCACCCGAGCGCGCCTACACCTTTCGGAAAAGTTGGGATTTGTTTCAGATCCCGTATCCCTTCAGCCGCGTGGTGATTTTCAAGGCACCCCCCATCTATGTGCCGGCCGACGCCGACGAAGCGGCGCAGGAAGCCACGCACCGCGAAATGCAGGCCACGCTTGATCGCCTGCGGGCGTTCGGGGAGAGCTGGTGGCAGATGTCGGCGGCCGAACGTGAACGCGTGCGGACCAGTTTCAGCGCCGGCGTTCTTTCAGCGTTACCGTCACCTTCAACCGGCGGCGGCCCCGGAGGAGCGTAATTTCGAGTTTGTCGCCCGGGCGCTTGCGGTAGAGGGCGCGGGCGAGGTCGAGCTCCGCTTCCACCCGTTTACCGTCGAGCGCGACGATGATGTCGCCGCCGACGGGAAGTCGCAACCGGCCGACAATTACCACGCGGTCACCGCCGCGAATACCGACGTCGGCGGCGGCGCTGCCAGGAAAGACCTCGGTGACGAGCACGCCGCGCTCCACGGGCAAGCGCAGGGCTTCGGCGAGGGTCGGATCAAGCGGATAGTAGCGGATGCCCAGGGCGGGTCGGCGCACGCGACCTTCGCGGAGCAAGTCGTCGAGGATGAACTTGACCGTGTTCACGGGGATGGCAAAGCCGATGCCGACACTCCCGCCCGTAGGGGAGAAGATGAGCGAGGTGAGGCCGATGACGCGGCCGGAGGAATCGAGCAAGGGCCCGCCGGAGTTCCCGCGGTTGATGGCGGCATCGGTTTGGATGGCTTCATCGAGCAGCACGCCTCGTTCGGTTTCAATCGTGCGCCCCAGTGCGCTGATGACACCTGTCGTCAGTGTCCCCTGGAAGCCAAAGGGGTTGCCGATGGCCAGGACTTTCTGGCCCACACGCAGCCGGTCAGAATCGCCCAGTTGCACGGTGGGGAAGGTTTTGCGGCCGGGATTGATCTTGAGGACAGCGATGTCAGTCATGCGGTCCGCGCCGATGACGCGAGCCGGATAAGTGGAGCGGTCGGCGAGGGTGACCTGGATTTGCTCAGCGCCGGCGATGACGTGGTAGTTGGTCAGGATGTGACCTTCGCGATCGATAATGGAGCCTGAACCAGAACCTTCCGACGGCACCACGCCCAGAAAGAAGTTCCACTCCAGGGCGCGGGAGGTGACGTTGACCACGGCGGGCGAGACGGCACGATAGACCTCAACTGTGTTCTGCTCGTCGGCGTCGAGCTGTGGTTTCGGGAGGGTTTCGTCGGCGTTGGTGGGGGTGACCGCCGGTGGCGGCTGGGGCATGGGCGGCGCGGGCTCTTCGAGGGGTGTGGTGAGGGGCGTGCCCGGGCCCAGCCAATAGCCCGCCGTGGCGGCGGCGAGTCCCAGAAGTAGCAATCCGGTCCAGTAGCGATTTTTCATGCCATGACCTCGAAGGTTTCAGGCTGAAGACTTGGCCGCCGAACCTGTGTGGCGGCGCAACTCGGCCAGCACCTGTTCGACCTGCGCGCGGGTGTGCGGGAGCGAGCCAGAGCAGTCGATGGCATAGTCGGCGTAGTGCCGTTTTTCCTCTTGGGGGAGCTGGGCTGCCAGGCGTTGCTCCGCCTCGACACGGCTCAAGCTGGTGCGGGCGATGAGCCGCTCCCGCTGTTGTTCTGGCGTACACCAAGTGACGATGAGCTTGTTGAGGCGGCGATAGAAGCCACTTTCGACCAGCAGGGCAGCCTCGACGACGACGACGGCCGCGGGCTCACGGTGGGCGATTTCGGTCAGCCGCTCTTCAGTGCGTTCGATGACGCGCGGGTGGACAATCGCATTCAAGCGCTCGAGTTGGGCCCGGTCGGCAAAGACTCGGCGGGCGAGTTTTTTCCGGTCGATGGCGCCGTCCGGCGCGAGAATCTCTGTGCCAAAGGCCGCGATGATTTCCTGGTAGGCAGGGCGGCCCGGCGCCATGAGTTCGTGCGCCAGCAGGTCAAGCCGGAGCACGCGGCAACCCATCTCCTCGAGCATGTCCGCCACCGTACTCTTGCCAGAACTGATGCCGCCGGTGAGTCCGACTTTCAGCATCGGAGGGAGTTCCGCTCCGCTCAGGCCATCACCGCCCGGGTACGGGCGCGGCGCCAGCGGGCCGCCTTGACCGTATTCACCATCAACATCGCGATGGTCAACGGGCCCACACCGCCGGGTACGGGTGTCAGGGCGCCGGCGACCTCGGCCACGTCGGGGTGCACGTCGCCCACCAGAACGGAGCCCTTGCGGCGAAATTCATCCAGCCGCTCGGGGTAGCGCGCAAAAAGTTTTTCCGCCGTGGCAGCGTCTTCGACGCGGTTGATGCCGACGTCGATGACGGTGGCGCCCGGACGGACAAACTCGGGCGTGACGAACGCCAGGCGGCCCAGGGCCGCCACCAGGATGTCGGCCTCGCGGGCGACGGCCGGGAGGTCGCGGGTGCGGCTGTGACAGAGGGTCACGGTAGCGTGCTCGTGCAGCAACAGCAGTGCCACGGGCTTGCCCACGATGTCGCTGCGACCGATGACCACGGCGCGGCTCCCGCGGAGCGGGATTTCGCTGCGGCGCAGGATTTCCAGAATGCCAGCCGGGGTGCAGGGGCGCAGAGCGTCGCGCTGAGTGACCAGGTTGCCGACGTTGAGGGGATGGAAGGCGTCCACATCCTTGGCGGGGTCGACAGCCAGCAGCACGCGCTGGGCATCGACCTGCGGCGGCAAGGGCAACTGCACCAGGATGGCGTCAATGGCGTCGCGGCGATTCAACTCCTCCACCTGCGCGACTAATTCTTCGGTGGTGCTGCTGGCTGGCAGGCGGAGCTGTTCGCTGTGGAGGCCGAGAGTTTGGCAGGCGCGGATTTTGTTGCGCACGTAGATGTGGGAGGCGGGGTTATCGCCGACCAGGATGGCGGCCAGGCCGGGGGTGATGCCCAGGGCGCGGAGTTGGGAGATCTCCTGGCGCAGTTCATCCTGGATTTGTTTGCCAATTTGTTTTCCGTCGAGTATGCGCGCCGCCACGCTCGCCTCTTAGCAAGTAGGAATCATAGCACAGGGTGCGCAGCCGGCGCAGGCAGGGGTGCGTGCCCGACCGCCAGGCGGTTGGCTTGAAAAGCGCTTTGCACTTCTGTTAGAGTCGAGCGCCCGGTACCGGAGCTGGCTGCCATGGCGGTGGATCCCGAGCTGCTAAAAATTCTGGTTTGTCCGCTCTGCAAAACGCCGGTGGCGCTCACTGCCGACCAGAAGGGGTTGAAGTGCAGCAGTTGCCGGCGGGTCTACCCGATTAAGGACGACATCCCGGTGATGCTGGTGGACGAAGCCCGCATCGAGCCCTGAGCTTCTATGGCCGTACGTCCCTCCGGGAGTCGTCTTCTCTCCGAATTGCCGGCGGGTGCGCGCGTGCTGCTCCTGCGGCTGCGCTCGCTTGGCGACACGCTGCTGACCACACCGGCGCTGCGAGCGCTGAAAGCTTGGCGGCCAGACCTAAAGGTGTCGGCGCTGGTCGAGAAGCACTTTGCCGACGTACTGGCGGGCAACCCGGACGTAAGCGAGCGGATTGAATTCGACGGCGCCGCGAGCCTGCTGCGGGTTGTGGCACGGTTGCGCAGGCGGCGGTTTGCGCTGTGCGTCAACGTCCACGGCGGGACGCTGAGCGCGCTGCTGACGCGGGCGAGCGGGGCCCGCTACCTCGCCGGACGCACGCATTTCCGCTTCCGCCGTGCCTATAACGTGCTCGCTCCTGAGCCGCCTGCGGTGCTCAGGCGTACAGCGGTGCATACGGTCGAAGACCGTCTCTCGACGTTTTATTGGTTGGGCCTGCCGCAGGGAGAAGTTCCGGGGTTACAGATTTTTCCGCAGGAGGATGCCCGGCGGACGGTGCGCGAGAAGCTCGCCGAGCAGGGCCTGGCGGCGGGCACACGCTATGCGGTGTTGCAGGCGGCGGCGAAATTTCCTAGCAAAGAGTGGCCGCTGGAGCGGTTCGCCGAGCTGGGAGAGTGGTTGCAGCGGGCGCACGGCCTGGTTCCGGTGTTCCAGTGCGGCTCCGGGGAGGAGAGGCGCATCCAGCGGGAGGTGCGGGGGCGGGCGGGCGTCTGCTTGGCGCGGCTGTCGGTGGCGGAATTGATTTCGTTGATCGAAGGAGCCGCGCTGTTTGTGGGCAACGACAGCGGGCCGATGCACATCGCGGCAGCCCTGGGTCGTCCGCTGGTGGTGCTGTTCGGCTCTTCAAACTCGGTAGCCTGGGGTCCGTGGCGGGCGGCCCACGCGCTGGTGCAGAACTACTATCCATGCAACCCCTGCCCGGGCGACCGCTGCTACGCGTTCGACGAGCCGCAGTGTATCCTTTCGATCACGCAGGGGCAGGTGCAGCAGGCAGTGGAGCGGGCGCTCGCCGTGGGAGCGGCGCTCGCCGGCACCACCCGCGCATGAGCTGGAACAGCGGGTTGAGCTAATTCTGCCCTCCTAGAACGGCGGGAAGGACAGGCTCTTGTCTTTCTTTTCCACCCAGAGGCGCACGGGCGGGTCGAGGTTGTTGAGGCGGACGCTGACGACGATGCCTGAGGCGTTGCCTTCGAGCGTGAGGGTCCGCTGGCGGCTGCCACCTTCCACCGCCAGGCGCAGCAAGACGGCGCGGCTCGATTCTACCTCGACGAGCTCGTAGCTGCGGATTCGTCCGTAGTCGCCGTTGGGTCCCCAGATCGAGAGAAACTGCTCGTAGGTGAATGAGGGTTGGGGTTTCCAGAGCTCGTAGGCCTGCCGGTAGTCCTCCGCGACCAGCGCGTCGAAGAAACGCGCCACGTGACGCTTTTCGGGATAATAGCGAAAGGTGAAGTAGAGCACCGTGCCGAGGACGAGGGCGACCGCCAGGGCGAGCACGAGGCGGCGGAGCCAGCGGCGGGGCGGCGGCAAAGGCTCAGGTTCGAGTAGCGATATTCCCATTGCTATATCGTCCGCTGAAACAGCCGAATCGTGGCCACTGTCGTGACTCCAGCAAAGGCTAGCAAATAGAGCAAATCAGTGTAAATGCCGGCGAAGCCGGTGTGGCGCAGGAGGAGGTTTTGCAGGGCATGTGGTCAGCTAGGGGTGGGCGGTGTGGAGGAAGGTCGGGCAACGCGAGGGGCGCAGGGGTCGGGAGGTCTGCCGGGCGAGGAGCAGCCAGAGGTCGCGGGTGCGCAGGGCACGGGGCACTGCGCTGCGGTTGAAGGCGAGCGGGTTGGAGTCGTTAGCCTCCGCTTTGCGGGGCGGCGTCAGGAAGTCAGCGGTGGACATCGCAAAAGCGAGACTCTGGGTGCGGCGGAGGTTGCCGTGGGTGGCGCGCAGGAACAGGAAGGAGAAGAAATCAAGCACGGCACTGCCGGTGTAATAGCCGTCTTCCAGGCTGACGATGACGCTGGCGGGCTGTTTGACCAAACTCTCAAAGGCGAACCAGAGGCGGCGGAGGGGGTCGGGATAGATGTGGTCAGCAGTGGCGGCGAGCCAGTCATCTTCGTGGCTGAAGCCCTCGGAGTCGGCTGGCAGGTCTTCGGCGATGGGGTGGAGGGCCAGCGGGTCGCCGCTCTGAGGCAGGTAGCGATAGGCGGGGCCGCGGCGGAGGATCAGGGCGCGGCCCTCCCGGCTCAGGACCTGCACGCCTTCTGCGGTGCGATAGGCGACGAGGTCGACGCCGGGGGCAGCGCGCACGGCTTCGGCCACCGCCGGTTCACGCCCCGCCTGGGTGTAGAGGACGGCGGCACCCACCAGGCCGTAGCGCGGGATGACGACGCTCGGCGGGTGGGTCAGTTTGCTTTGGACGCGGAAGCCGGCGCGCTTGAGCGGCTTGGCGAGGTTCACTTTGCGGAATTTGCTGAACTGGTTGCCGTGGTCGGAGAAGACAACAACTTCGACGGGTACGCGGGCCTTGCGGAGTTGGCCAGCGAGGCGGTCTACACGTCGAAGCAAGTGACGCAGCAGCCACTTGCCGCTGATGTGGGCGCCGGGATCGGTGGAGTCAAGGTAGGCCAGGAAGACGGGCTCGCGGGATTTCAGGAACTTGCGTTTGATGCGACTGAGGGAGATGCGGCCGCCAATCCACGGGCCCAAGACGGGCAAGGCGTACTCGAGCGTCATCGCGATGGGATGCGGATGGTAGTGAAACATCTCGCGGTAGCTGCCTGCGACGAAGGAGTTGCGGCGAAAGCGGTGGAAGAAACCGCCGCGCATGTGGTTGGCAGCGGGGTCAAAGTAGTAATCCTCATAGCCGCGCGCGGGTGGGGCGCCGAGGGGGGCGAGGGTTTCCACCAGGCCGAGGTTGGTCACGGTGGGGAAGGGGGCGATAAGAGGTATCGGGGAATGGAAGTGGCGGAGTTCGCCGCGACGATACATTTCTTCGACCAGGTCATAGCCAATACCATCCACGCAGAGGACGAGGTAGCGGGGTTGCGGGTCGTCTGCGGGGATGGTTTCCCGGGCGGCGGTGGTGGCCGGGAGCAACACGACACCCAGGAGGAGTGCGAACAGCCGCGCGAGACGCAGCGGCACGGGACAAGCTCCTGCCCTACCCAGGGGGAAGAGCGGGGCGGACGATGCTGGGCGACCGACTGCTTTGGCCATGCTTGCTCTCCAACGCCGCTAATCGTTTTCGCGGAGGACACCGCCGCGCTGGCCGGGGAGTTCGACGGCGTAGCGAGTGCGGGCCTTTTCGCGGAAGCGGTCGAGCGCGAGCTGGATGAGGCGGTCGAGGAGTTCCGGGTAAGGGATGCCGCTGGCCTCCCAGAGCTTGGGGTACATGCTGATGGCGGTGAAGCCGGGGATGGTGTTGAGCTCGTTGATGAAGATTTTGCCCGTGCGGCGTTCGAGAAAGAAGTCAACGCGAGCCATGCCCGCGCACTCGAGGGCGCGGAAGGCGGCGACCGCGAGTTCTTGCAGGCGCTTCACCTGGTGCTGGGGCAGCCGGGCGGGGACGATGAGGCGAGTGTTGTCCTGGAGGTATTTGGCGGCGTAGTCGTAGAACTCGTTGGTGGGGATGACCTCCCCCGGGAGCGAGGCGACGGGTTCCTGGTTGCCGAGCACGGAGACCTCAAATTCGCGGCCCACGATGGCCCGCTCCACGACAATCTTGCGGTCGTAGCGGGCCGCGAGGTCAATGGCGGCAGCGAGCTGGCTCGCCGACCTCACCTTTGTGATTCCTACAGAGGAGCCCAGGTTGGCCGGCTTGACGAACACGGGCGGGCGGCGGCGGCGGCGCAGAGTGCGGAGCACGGCGTCGCGGTCGGCTTCCCACCGGTGGCGGGGGACGCAGACAAAGTCGGTGACAGGGAGCTTGGCCTGGAAGAGGAGACGCTTCTGGACTTCCTTGTCCATTCCCAGCGCCGAGCCCAGCACACCGGCACCGATGTAGGGGAGGTTGGCGAGTTCGAGCAGGCCCTGGACGGTGCCGTCTTCGCCGAAGCTACCGTGGAGGACGGGGAAGACGACGTCGAGGTGGAGCGGCTCGGGGTGCTTGGCTGCCGGGTTGAGCGGGACAACGGAAGCGGCCGAGGGTTCAGCGGGGAGGACGACAGCGGTGGCGTCCTGGAAGGCGCGGCGGAGGTCGCTGTGGGTGAGGGCGGGCGTGCGGCGGCGGCGAGTGGATTCGGCGAGGCTGCGCGGCCCTTCGGCTCCGCTCCGCACGACTTGGCTCCCCTCGACTTCGCTCGGGGCAGGCGGGGCAAGCAGGGCCGGCAGGATCCAGCGGCCTTCCTTGGTGATGCCGATGGGGACGACTTCGTACTTTGCGGGATCGAGGGCCTGGATGACTGAGGCCGCCGAGACGAGCGAGACCTCGTGCTCGCCCGAGCGTCCGCCAAACAGCACGCCTACGCGCAGCTTCTTGCCCATTACATTTAAGTCTATCACAATGCTCCGTGACCACCGAGTTCTGTGGAGTCGAGGAGGGGAGAATGAGAAGGCAGCGGTCTAGTTTCGTGTTGTTCATTCTTCTTGGTTGGGTGTTTGCAGTCGGGACAGCGAGTGCGGTGGGGGAAGAGTCGAGCGAGGCGGGCGCGCGCTTGCACGCACTCTTCAAGGAGGAGTGGGAGTACAGGCTGCGGGAGAACCCGACGTTTGCCTCGCGGTTGGGCGACCGGCGCTACAACGACCGCTGGCCGGACGTAAGCCTGGGGGCGATTGCGCGCCGGCACCAACATGACCGGGAGGTGCTAGAGAAACTCGCGGCGATCCCCTACGACGAGCTCTCCGAGGCTGACAAGCTGAACTATACCCTGTTTCGCAAAAACTATGCGATGGACGTCGAGGGGTATCAATATCGTTGGTATCTGCTGCCGCTCAACCAGCGCGGCGGGATTCAGACGGCGAACGAGCTCGGCGACGCGCTGCGGTTTGCGACTGTCAAAGATTACGAGGACTGGATTGCGCGGCTCGAGGCCTTCCCGAACTACATGGAGCAAACCATCGCGCTGCTGCGGGAGGGAATGCGGGTGGGGATGGTGCATCCGAAGGTCATCCTGGAGCGGCTGCCGGGTCAAATCGCGGCGCAGATCGTGGACGATCCGGCGGATAGCCTGTTCTTCCAGCCGTTCAAGAAGTTCCCGGAGGGAATCAGCGCGGGGAAGCGGGCGCGGCTGGTGCGGGAAGGGAAGCAGGCGATTGCCGAAGGGGTCATTCCGGTGTTTCGGAAGTTTCAAACCTTCTTCACGAAGGAATACCTGCCCGCGGGCTATGAGCGGGTGGGGGCGTGGCAGCTTCCGCGGGGGAAAGAGATGTACGCCTTCTTTGCGCGGCAGTTCACGACCACTGAGCTGACGCCGGAGGAGATTCACCGCCTGGGGCTGGCGGAGGTGCAGCGCATCCGGGCGGAGATGGAGAAGGTTATCGAGCAGGTGGGGTTCGAGGGCAGCTTCGAGGAGTTTCTGCACTTTTTGCGCACCGACCCGCAGTTCTACTACCGCGACCCGGAAGAGCTGCTCGCGGCCTATCAGGGACTGGCGAAGCGCATTGACCCGACGCTGGTGAAACTGTTCCGGAAGCTGCCGCGGATGCCCTATGGGGTGGAGCCGATTCCCGCGAACATCGCGCCCGATACGACGACAGCCTACTATCGTCGGCCAGCGGCCGACGGGTCACGGGCGGGTACCTATTTCGTCAATCTCTACAAGCCGGCGGTGCGGCCGAAATATGAGATGGAGGCGCTGACGATCCACGAGGCGATGCCGGGGCATCATTTGCAGATTGCGCTGGCGATGGAACTGGGCGAGCTGCCGGAGTTTCGTCGCTACGGCGGGTACACGGCGTTCACGGAAGGCTGGGGACTCTACGCCGAAAGTTTGGGCCAGGAGTTGGGCTTCTATCAGGACCCGTACTCGAAGTTTGGCCAACTGACCTACGAGATGTGGCGGGCGGTGCGCCTGGTGGTGGACACCGGGATGCACTCTCTGGGGTGGACGCGGCAGCAGGCGATTGATTTCTTCCGGGCCAATGCGGCCAAGACCGAGCAGGACATTGTGAACGAGATTGACCGCTACATCGCCTGGCCGGGGCAGGCGCTGGCGTACAAGATCGGGGAGTTGAAGATCAAGGAGCTGCGGGCGCAGGCGCGCCGGGAGCTGGGCGAGCGGTTCGACATCCGGGCCTTTCACGAGGTAGTGCTGGGCAGCGGCGCGGTGCCGCTGGACGTGCTGGAAGCGAAGGTCAACGCTTGGCTTGCTGCGGTGAAAGGTCAGTGAGGGTCGGCTGAGCCGGCCCCTGGGGTCTGGCTGGCGAGACGCTGCAATGCGCCGCGATCTGGCGGGATACCGCCCCCTGCCTACAGCTTGTCCACGGTCATTCCTGTTGGCCGGGGCCTGCGGGGGAGGATTCGCAGAGCGAGGAAAGCCGGCCGACCTTGGCGGGCGGGAAGAGCAGGACGACGCGGCGGTTGTGCTCCTCCGCCGCTGGGGAGTTGACGACGGGTTCACGTTCGCCTTTGCCGATGATGCTATCAGCGAGTTGCGCGAGGAGTTCCAGGCGCTGGGTGGGGTTGCGGCGGGCGGCGGCGTAGTTCTGCGCCAAGAGTCGCTGCACGCTGGCGAGGCGCTGGAGGTCGGCGGCGCGGGCGGCCGGAGCGGTGTCATGCTGCAAGGCCTCTTCGAGGAAGTAGCGGTAGACGGCGAGGGCACGCTGCTCGGAGAGCCACTGATTATAGTCCTTCTCGCCGACCAGATCGGTGTGGCCTTCGTAGCGAACGTCAGCCTGGGGAAACAGCAGCAGGCGGAGTACGGCGAGCCTGCCCAGATTCTCGCGGGCGGTGGAACGCAGTACGTAGCTACCGAAGTCGAACAGGATGTCGGAGGCGAGCGTCAGCGCCATGCTGCCGCCCTGTTGGGTCAACTGGCCGAGGGAAGCGAGCTGGCGGCGTAGCTCCGCGCAGATTTTGTCACGCTCTTCGCGCAGCCGAGCATTCTGGGCCGAGGCTTGCTGAAGGGACTGCTCACGCGAGCCGAGCTGTTGCTGCAGCGCTCGAAGCTGCTCTTCGGTCTCTTGGGCGCGGGCGTGGGCCTGCTGGCCGGTGCGGCGCTCCTGGTCGAGGGCCGCTTCGAGTTGCTGGAGTTGGTCGCGGAGGCTGGCAAGCTCGCGCTGGGCGTTGGCGAGCTCGCGCTGCGCGTCGGCAAGCTGGGCTTGGGTTTCCTGGTGGGCACGGCGGAGCCGGTCGGCTTCTTCGCGTAGGGGAGCGGTGGCGGTGGTGAGGCGGGCCACTGCTTGGCGCAACTGGTCGGCCTCCGCGCGGAGTTTGTTCAGTTCGCGGTCGAGTTGGCGGATGTAGATGCCGCCCACGGCGCCGAGGGCCAAGGCGCGCGCGTTCTCGGCAATCTGGGCGGCGGTGCGGGCAGATTGGATGGCATCGCGGGTATTGCCGCCGCTGCCAAAGGTTTCTTCGGCCTGCTGCAAGTAGCCACGCGCTTGTTCGAGGGTCTGGCGGGTGCGGGCTTCGTCGGGCAGCGGCTCTGCGCTCTCGGGCGTGGGCGCGGCCAAGATGCCGGCGGCGGAAGCCAGCTCGACGGCTTTGCGTGCCTGAAGGAGTTCGTTGGGAACATTCAGTACCACGGCGGCGGGCGCGGTGTCGTAGCGGGTGTAGTAGGTGTAGTAGAGGAGCTTGCCGGGGACGGGCAGGGCTTTGTTGCCGGTGTCGATGTTGTCCTGGTTGATGCTGTAGAGCACGACCACGGAGCTGGGATCCTGGACGGCAAAGTCGGGCTCGGCGGTAACCATCAGCCAGAAGGTCTGGTAGGGGGCCGTGACGTTGATGCTCACCGGCCGACCACGCTCGAAGGTGATTTCACCGAGATTCATGGCCGCGCCGTCGGCCGACACGGCCCAGAGCACGTAGGTCAGGAAGTCCCGGCCAAAGCGGCGCGCCGGCGGCAGGCCTTTGATGTCGCCACGGTTGATGTCGATCTCGATGAAACCCCGGCGACTCTCCACCTTGAGCCGTGTCGAGGCTTGGGGTTCGATCTTGGTACCCTGCATTTCGACCACCGTGGTGCCGGCGAGGTGACGGAAGCTGAGAATCTGCCCGCCCGCCTCAGTGACCTCAATGGCCTGGAGGTGTGCGGGCTGTGTCACTGGTGTAGGCGTCTGGGTGGTGGCGCTGGGTGAGCTGGCGAGCAGTGCCGTGGTCGCCAGCGTCAAAACCAGGGCAAAGCATTGATTGCTGTGCATACCTTCTGCCGCATGCGAAGCCAAATTTTAACTTATTGTAGCCGACCCGAGGCAGATTTGCTACCGGTAAAGATGCCGGCCTCGCGCGGAGAGAGGTAAGGATGCTCAGGGGAGTCGAAGTTGGGGATGAGGTTTTCGCAGGTGTCGCTGCCGAGCCGCGTGCGCGTTGACTTGGCGGTGGGCGTGGCGTAGGCTGGCTGCCCAATAGAAGCCTCTGACCCTCAGGTCTAGCTGTAGTGGCCTGCCGCGACGAAGTCGCGGGTGGCTTGCCTTGAGCGAAGCCGAAGGGTCGCTCGCTTACCGCGCTGAGCCGCGAGGCCCCTTGCCGCTCACCATAACCACCGGGATGTTCTCCCGGCGCACCAGCCGGTTGAACGCCGCCACGTCCTGCGCCTGGATTTCCTTCCACTTGCCTAACAGCTCATCGAGTTGCTGGCTCAACCCCTCGAACAGTTCGTAGGACTGCTGGGTGGGAGGCGTGTCGGCGCTTTCCACCACCAGGGCCAGGGAGGCCAGCTTGTTGTTGAGCTTGATGGGGTAGTTGAGCGGGTCCTGAGAGCTCTTCGACTTCACCTGCAGGATCTCCTCCTCCACCGCGGTCATCTTTTTGTCCAGCGCCGCGGCGGCGGCGATGATGGTTTTTCCCCGCCGATGCTCGGCCACCCGCTGGCGCAACTGCTTGAGCTGCGCGCGCAGGTCCCGCATCTGGGTCACCGTGTCGTGCGCCGCGCTGACTCGCGCGCGAATCTTCATTAGCAGGTCAAACTGTTTCCTCAGGTCAGCCTGCGAGGTCGAGACCCGCGGGTCCAGCTTGACCTCGAGCGGCACCGCTTGGCTCTTGCCCCCGACGGTCAGCTTGACCTCATACCTGCCCGGCAGAGCCAGCGGCCCCCACGGCGGCGCCGCCCAGAGGATGGCGCCGCGAACCCGGCTCGCTCTCTTGTGCCGCAGGTTCCAGACAAAGCGATTCATGCCCGCCTTCTTGGGCAGCCGCTGCCGCCGCGCCAGTTGGGCGAAGAAGCCCGTCGGTTCCTCCTCCTTGCGCTCGCGGCTCGAAAACTTCCGCACCACGCGGCCGCGGCGGTCGAGGATCTCCAGCGTGATTTCCCCTTTGGGGGCGGACTTCAGGTAGTAGTAAATCACCGCGCCGCTCGGCGGGTTCTCGCCCGCGAACTGGGGCCGGAAGAATCGAAAGCCACCCCGCATGCGGTAGGTGAGCCGCGGCGGGTAGAGATGCACTTCCGCGCGCGCCACCCGCTCATTGACCTGATGCAGAGGCGTGAGGTCATCGAGGATCCAGAACGAGCGGCCATGCGTGCCCACGACCAGGTCGTCGTTCTTCACCACCAGGTCATGGACGGGCACAGTTGGCAAGTTCAGTTGCAGCGACTGCCAGTGCGCACCGTCGTCGAAGGAAACGAACACGCCCGTCTCCGTGCCGGCATAGAGCAGCCCGCGGCGCTTGGGGTCCTCGCGCACCGCGCGAACGAAAGTAGTTTCCGGGAGGCCGTTGGTGATCTTCGTCCAGCTCTTGCCGAAGTCGTTCGTTTTGTAGATGTAAGGGCCGTAGTCATCAAGCTCGTGGCGGTCAACGGCCAGGTAGGCGGTGGCAACGTCGTGCGGCGAGGCCTCGATCAGGCTGATCAGGCTCCACTCGGGCATCTCCTTGGGCGTGATGTCCGTCCAGCGCTTGCCGGCGTCGCGCGTCAGGTGCACGAGCCCGTCGTCAGTGCCGACCCAGATCAGCCCTTCCTGGTGCGGCGACTCCACCACGCTGAAGATGGTGTCGTAGTACTCGACACTGGTGTTGTCGTGCGTGATGGGGCCACCCGAGGGGCCCTGCTTGCTCTTATCGTTGCGGGTGAGGTCGGGGCTGATCGCGGTCCAGCTCATCCCTTGGTTCGTGGTTTTGAAGAGCACCTCGGCGGCGTGGTAGAGCACGTTCGGGTCGTGCGGGGAAATCACGATGGGTGCCGTCCACTGGTAGCGGTGCTTCAGCTCGGCGGCTCCCCACCCCATGGGGTTTTCGGGCCACGCGGTGATCACCTGCGCCTGCCTGCTGCGCTTGTCGAAGCGGGTGATGACCCCGCCGTAGCACCCCGCATAGACGATGTTCGGGTCCACCGGATGCGGGGCAATGTAGCCGCTCTCGCATCCCCCCACGGGATACCAGTCGGAGCGGTCAATCGCCCCGTCGTCGCTGCGACTGGCGACGGCGACTGTCGAGTTGTCCTGCTGGGCGCCGTACACGTGGTACGGGAACCGGTTGTCCGTGGTCACGTGGTAGAACTGCGCGGTCGGCTGGCTGTCCTGGCGCGTCCAGGTCTTGCCCCCGTTGACCGTGGCGTTGGCCCCGCCATCGTTGCCATTAATCATGCGCTGGGGGTCGTTGGGATTGATCCAGAGCGCGTGATGGTCGCCGTGCGGCGCCCGGATGCTCGTGAAGCTTTTTCCGCCATCGGTCGAGCGGTAGAGACCTGTGTTGAGCACGTAAACAGTGTCGGCGCTTTTCGGGTCAGCGATGACGTGCGTGTAGTACCAGGCGCGCTGCCGATAGCGCCGGTCAGCGTTGAGCAAGCGCCACGTCTCGCCGCCGTCGTCAGAGCGGTAGAGGCCGCCCTTTTCGGCTTCAATCAACGTCCAGACGCGCTCCGGGTTCGCCCCGGAGACCGCGACCCCGATGCGACCCCAGAGCCCCCCGGGCAAGCCGT
Source organism: Terriglobia bacterium (assembly GCA_046758465.1). Taxonomy (GTDB): domain Bacteria; phylum Acidobacteriota; class Terriglobia; order Acidiferrales; family 2-02-FULL-67-57; genus JBHIAG01. Next base: position 40,518 of record JBHIAG010000005.1, read on the forward strand.
TCCCTTCCAGCCGCTTCCAGGTGCTGCCACCATCGGTGGACTTGTAAAGGCCGCTGCCCGGCCCGCCACTCGAAAGACTGTAGGGCGTCCGATGCGCCTCCCAGAGCGCAGCAAACAGGATATGTGAGTTGGTGGGGTCGAAGGTGATGTCGATTCCACCTGTCGTATCGTCCTGGTAGAGGACCTTCTCCCAGGTCTGCCCGCCATCGCGGGTGCGGAAGATGCCGCGCTCGGTGTTGCGCCCATAGACGTGGCCCAGCGCCGCCACAAACACGACATCCGGGTCGCGCGGGTGCACGATCACACGGCCGATGGTGCGCGTATCGCGCAGCCCGATGTGCTTCCAGGTCTTGCCCGCATCCGTGGATTTGTAGACCCCATCGCCGTGCGAGATGTTGCCGCGGATGCAGGCCTCACCGGTGCCCACATAAACAATGTTGAGGTCGGACTCGGCCACGGCGATGCTCCCAATCGAGGAGACCGGTTGCTTGTCGAACAGCGGCTCCCAGGTCAGCCCGCCGTCGGTCGTCTTCCACAGGCCGCTGCCGGTGCCCCCGAAGTAGTAGGCGTTCGGCTGGCTCGGCACGCCCGCCACGGCGGTCACCCGACCGCCCCGGAACGGCCCGATCAGCCGCCACTTCATCGCCTTGAACAGGCTCTCGTCGAACTGCTGCGCGCGGAGCGGACTGCGCGCCAGCAGCCCCACCAGCACCGCGGCGCCCGCGACCATGACGGAGACAAATCGCCTTGCGTTGCTCATCAGGATACCTCCCCCGAAGAATTGCGGTGGCACATCCTAGCGTCGCAAGGAGTAAAGGTGAAGTGCTTTTTTGCCGGACATGCCGGAAGAAAGCCACCAGCCACCCGACGACCCTCGCCAACTTTCCGCCACTTTAGCGAAACTTCCAGCGATAGCGGACGCTGAAATTGACCCCCGCTGCATCAAAGCCGGACCCGTGCTTGCGGTAGTTCGCGTCGGTGATGTTCGTCAGAGCAAACAAGATTTCATTTTTCTCATTCAGAATATACGCACCCCGCAGGTTGAGGGTTACAAAACCGTCCGTCCTCTGGAAGAGAGGTTTGCCTGCCAGGGCTGGCCCCAGCACGCGCGCAATCACTTCATCCACTGTCTCGCCAGTTCGCTGCAGGCGGTCGCCTGCCACCAGCCCTAACCGGCGGGCGCCGAAGTTGAAAAAATCGGCAATGGTCTCCGCTGTGCGCACCGCGCCGATGCGCGGGTCGTTCAGTTCCGCCGGATTCAGGCGCGTCTGCGCTCCCGAAATCTCTGTGAACCCTTCGAGCCAGAACCGCCCGCTGCGATGGTTCCAACGCAGACTGGCAAACAGCGTGTCGGGAGCGATGCGGCGGGCAAAGTTGCGTGTAGCCAGCTCGCGGCCGCGCTGCCGGGAGGTTTTGAAGGCGGAGCTCCACTCGTCCGACCAGTTCACGCGCAACCAGGCCTCCAGCCCCTGGATGCGGATGCGGCCAATGTTGGCCCGCGACACCACCGGCCGGAAGTCCAGGTCCACAAAGATTCTGCCCGTCGCATCCTGGTCTGTGATGGTTTCGTTTCCGATGATTTGCCCCACAACCGGAGTGGGTACAATCAGCACACGCCGCTGGATCGAGTCCACAAATTCCGAATCGAACAGCGTGAGGTTGCCGTTCACCCGCTGCGTCTTCCAGCGCAGGCCGCCTTCAAAACTCCAGAGCACTTCCGGCCGCAGCGCCTGCCAACTCCGCCCCGTGCTTACTGCGTTGCTTCCCGCTGAATCCCCAATGAGCGCACCCAAAGCCAGCGTCGCGCGCGGCGACACCTCGAACCCTCCGCCCGTGAGCCCCTGTTCCCCCAGGTCAAACACCGTGGGCGCGCGGAAGCCTCGCGCCACCCGCCCGAAGACCACCAGCGAGGGGACAAGTGAGTACGACAGCCCGGCATTGAACGTCAGGTCGGTGAAACTTTCCGTGGCATCGGGAACCGTGGGAACCCCGTTGAGAAAAACGTTCTTGTCGGAGCGGCTGCGGAAGCGGAAGTGGCTGAAGCGCAGCCCGCTTTCGACGAGCAGCTTGCTGGGAATCGCGGCCCAATCATCCAGAACATAAACGCCCAACGACTGGTAGCGTGTCCCGTTCGGAAACCGCGGCCGGACTTGCTGGAAGACGCCGCCGGTGCTCTCCGTGCGTTTACCGAAAACGTATTCGTCGTAGAACTCCACGCCGGCCGCCAGCGAGTGCCCGTAGAGCGGCGCCCAGCTCGTCGAAAACAGGTAGCCGAGCGCGGTTACGCGGTTGACTTCCGTGCCCCGCGGCGAGGCTTCCCGGACCTGAGAGATTTGCCCATCCGTCTGGCGGTTGAGCGAGACCGTAGCCTCCAGATTCTGGAGCCGGCCCGTCCCGAGCTTCTGGTAGCGGACGTAGCCGAAACTCAGCCGCTGGGGAAGCAAATCGCTGCGCAAGCGCCCCTCGCCACCCAATAGCCGATCGTAGCGACGCACGCCGTATTGTTCGGACTGTATCCAACTGAAGGTGAGAAATTGGTCGCTGCGCAAACGCAGCCCCAGCTTGGCGCTCCAACTGCCCTGCGTGTAGTCGGTGTCGCGCAGCCGGCTGCCCAGCGTCGCGCGCACCTGAGCCGGCGAAAATCCCAGGAACCGCGTCAAGCTGTTGTGCGAGTCTTCGCCCCCGCCCGCGCGCAGCTCCTGGTGGCGCTTGTAGGAGCCCGTTACCAGCAGTGAGAGCGTGCGCCCGGCTACGGTTGCGCGCAAGGCATTGCCAGCCCCCAGGTCGGCCGACGTGAAAAAGGTGGTTGACTCGCCTCCCCAACTCAGTTGCGTGTCGCTCCAGGGCGGAAGCAGGGCTGACATGACATTGATGGCCCCGCCCAACGCATCGCTGCCATACTGGGTGCCGGCTGGGCCCAGGAAAACCTCTACCGAATCGACCGAGGATGAGGGCATCCATCCAAGGTACTGGGTATTGCCCGAACGGTAAGTGGAGTTGTTGAAGCGAATCCCGTCCACGAGATAGAGAACGGTCTGGGCTCCCTGCCCGCGCAGGATCGGCGATCCCTGGCCGGGCGTCGTTTCCTGGGTAAGAATGCCCGGCTCCTCGGCAAGCATGCGGGGAAGATGGCTGACCTCCCGCTGGACAAGCTCCTGGCTGCCCCGAATGCGAACCGAGGCCGGCTCAAAGAAAGCCTCCTCCGGGGCGCCGTGGCGGCCGGTGACGGTCACCTCCAGTTCGACAGGTGTCAGTCTGAGATTGATTTCCAGCGGTTCCGGCGGTTCCAGGGGAACGTCAATCACCCGCTGGAACGGGGAGAAGCCGCTTGCCTCGACTCGCAGTTCATAGCGGCCCTTGGCAACCTCAGTGAGGCTGAACTCCCCTTCCTCATTGGTTCGTACCTCGGCAATCAGGATGCGATTGGCCCCGAAGAGTTTGACGGACGCTGCGACCAGCGGAATTCCCTGAGGGCCCGTCACCCGCCCGGAAATACTATGGCGATGGGTCTCAGCCAGGAGCAAGCCTGTCGAAGACAGGGAGAGCAAGAATGCGACGAGAAGGAGTGGCGCACTTCGGGTGCGTTGCGGGCGGCTCGCCGCAACTTTCTTCTTGCCGTGGCCGCGGTTTTCTCGGCCCGGCGTTTTCCTAGGAAACATCAAGGACAGGAAACGCCGCATTGCCCGCGGGCCGATTTCGTTCCTACGCCCTCAGCGGCCGGACTCGGAGGCCCCAGTTCCCGTAACACGGATGTGCGGAATGCCCGCTTCATTCATCATCTGGTTGAGCTTGGCCAGGTCTTCGTCCACCAATTGCTTCAGCTCCTCCATGGTTTCGCCGAGCAATTGCGAGAGGACGCGGATTTGCTCAGCCTGCTGCGGGGTAGGAAGCGCTGTGTAACCATCAATGGCGTTCAGCAGATCGCGCACCCGTTGCGGCAACGGCGGGGGCGTGTAGACAAGCCGTGGACCCGCGGCACCCAGCCCGCGCTCCGGCCGCATGAATTTACCGTGGATTTCGTCCACCTGCTTGGCCAGCGCCTCCGCAGCTTTTTGAATCTTCTCGGGAATCTTCGGTGCGTCGGGCTTCTTCCACGATTCCAGCGCCTTGGTCAGCGAGGATTTCAGTCCCTTCACCGTTTTCTCACCCCCGTCGGCGGTCTTGTACAGCTCGTACAATTCGCTCAGCGCTTGGCGGCGTGCGGCGCGGTCGGCGGCGGAAATGCTGATGTCCGGGTCCTCCTCCACCTGCACCGTCTTCGAGACTTCCGTTTTCCCGACGGCAATCTTCACGGTGTAGTCGCCCGGATCGACCCGCGGACCCCGCGGCGCAGCCCAGAAGCGACCCCGCGCTATTGCCTCGCGCTGCTCCGGCGTGGGTTCCACCGGTGACGCGTAGCGCAGGTCCCAGTTCGCGCGCTGAATGCCCGGCTCCTTCTTCCCCTCCAGTTCCCGGATCACCTTTCCGTCTGGGTCGAGAATGGTGATCTTCACCTTCTCTTTTTCGCCCACCTGCGACTTCAAATAGTAGGTGATGAGCGCGCCATAGGGCGGGTTCTGCGCGATGAACCTTTTGTGACCTGTTGACCCTTTGTGCTGGGACAGCCGCCAGGCGGTGGCGGGCCGAATGTCGAAGAGATGCAGACCACGAGAGAGCACTTTGTCGTTGAGCTCCTCCAGCGCCGTGATGTCATCGAGCACCCAAATGGAGCGGCCATGGGTGCCAAAGATCAGATCGTTTTCGCGCGGATGGATGGCAATGTCGTCCACCGGGACGGTGGGCAGATTGCTCTTCAGCCGATGCCAGTGCGCGCCGCGGTCGAAGGAAACGTAGGCGCCGTATTCCGTGCCCACAAACAACAGATTGGGATTGCGCGGGTGCTCGCGGATGACGTTCACCGTACCGTTGTTCTGCGGCATGCCATTCGCAATCGGCTTCCAGGTCGCGCCGTAGTCCGTGGTCATGAAAAGGTAGACGTTGAAGTCGTTGCTGCGGTGGCCGTCGAAGGTTACGTACGCCCGGCCGGCCGCGTGCCGCGATGCCACCACGCGACTCACGTACGTGCCGCGAGGTACGCCGGGCACCCGATCGGCCACGTTCCTCCACGTCTTGCCAGCGTCGCGCGTGACCTGCAAGTTGCCGTCGTCGGTTCCCACCCAAAGCACCTCCGGGCGCCGCGGCGACTCGCTGACGGTGGTGATGCAGGGATACCACCGCACGCCGTCGTGGAGCGAGAGCGTGTTCTCATCGGGCTTCTTGCCCATGATCGCAAGCGAGTTGCGCTCCACCCCGCTCGTCAAATCGCCGCCCAGCTTCCTCCACGTCTCCCCGCGGTCAGTCGATTGGAACAGGAAATTGCCCCCGTAATAAATCGTCTTGGGGTCATGGGCGGAAATGACAACGGGCGAGTCCCATTGGAAGCGGTAGGGCGGCTCGCCTTCCTTCGGTTCGGGTTGAATTCTGCGCGTCTCTCCGGTTTGCAAGTTGACCCGGAACAGTCGCCCGTTCTGCGATTCTGCGTAGAGGATGTTGTGGTCGTGGAGATCGATCTGCACGTAGAAACCATCGCCGCCCCCCACCCGGTACCAATCTTCGTTGGTGATGCCCTGCACGTAGGGCGTGCGGCTCGGGCCGCACCAACTGCCGTTGTCCTGCAAGCCGCCGCAGATGGTGTACGGCTTGCGCAGGTCAAAGCCCACTTCATAGAACTGGCCCAGCGCCAGCGTGTTGACAAAGTCCCACGTCCGCCCCCGGTCGTAGCTCCAGTGAATGCCGCCGTCGGAGCCGACCAGCATGTGGTCGGAGTTGGCGGGATTGATCCACAGGGCGTGGTGGTCGCCGTGGATGCGCTGCACGAGTCGCGTGCTGAAGTTCTTGCCGCCGTCTTCTGAGTAGTACATACGCGCGCCCAGCACCCAGATGCGCTGGTCGTTGTTCGGGTCGATCCGGATCTGGCTGTAGTACATCGGGCGCGGGTTGGTAGCGCTCATTTTCTTCCAGCTCTCGCCCTTGTCCTCGCTGCGGAAAACGCCGCCCTTGGCGTGCTCGATGATGGCGTAGACGATGTTGGGCTTGCTGCGATAGATGCTGACGCCGATGCGGCCGGTGTCTCCGCCCTCGGGCAGGCCTTGCGTCAATTTCTTCCAGGTGGCGCCCCCGTCGATGGTTTTGTAGAGCGCGCTGTCAGGCCCGCCGCCATTGAAGCCGTAGGCGGTGCGGCGGCGCTGGTAGGCAGCGGCATACAGGGTGCCGGGACTTTGCGGGTCCATGGCAACGTCCACCACGCCCGTGTCTTCATTGATGAACAGCACATTGTTCCAGGTCTTCCCGCCGTCCGTGGTTTTGAACAGGCCGCGCTCTTTGTTCGCTCCCCAGAGATGTCCGAGGGCGGCCACATAGACGATGTTGGGATCGGTGGGATGGATCACGACTCGGCCGATGTGGTGCGTATCTTGCAATCCCATGTTCGTCCAACTCTTCCCGCCGTCGGTTGACTTATAGACCCCGTTGCCCCACGAGGAACTCTGGCGGTTGGCCGGCTCGCCCGTACCGACCCATACAATCGAGGGGTCGGACGGCGCCACCGCAACGTGGCCGATGGTCGAGACCGCTTCGTTGTCAAAGACCGGTTTCCAGGTGATGCCGTTGTTGGTGGTCTTCCACACCCCACCGGAAGCGGTGCCGGCAAACACAATGCCGGGGTTGCTCTCGACCACCGCGAAGGCGTCGATGCGGCCGGCCATGATGGCGGGCCCCAGTTCGCGCCACTGCAAATCCTGGAGGATGCTCTCGTAGTCGGGCTGCTGGCGCCCCTGGGCAGTCGCCCCGGTTGGGATGCCTAGCAGGCTCAGCGCGACCAGCAAAACGACCCAGACTCGCAAACGAATGACGGTGTGAGTCATTGGTGTCCCTCGCTCATGCAGGATGGTCCCCATCGGGGGGAGACGTTCAGCGCTCGCGCAGTCTACCCCGGCGGCTCGCGGGGGTCAACCCTGT
>JBHIAG010000006.1:0-39940 GCA_046758465.1 Terriglobia bacterium
TTTTCGCCCGGGCGCGCCATTTTCAGCTCTTCGCGGGCAAGGCGCTCGATCGCCCGGGGATCGCTTTTCAACGCCTTGATTTCTTCTTCCAGCCGCTGGTTTTCCTCCTGCAAACGCTGAATCTCCTGGCGCAGGCGCTTGTACTCCCGTTGCTGCTGGCGCAGGGCCAGGTAGCCGTGCTCGCTGAACAGCGTGTGGACGACGAGCGCCAGCAGGCCGAGCCCCAGCACAGTCAGCAGCACGCGGTGCCAGGTTGAGGCCCGGTTCGTCGGCACCTGAGTTACCCGAAGATGAAGCGCTTGGTGGCGGCCACCAGGGCGTCGCGGTCCGCCTCCGAGTGCGCTTCGCAATAACAGCGCACCACCGGCTCCGTCCCCGACTTGCGCAGCAGCACCCAGGAGCCGTCTTCCAGAATCAGCTTCAGGCCGTCGAGCCGGTTGATCGCGGCGACCTTCTTGCCGTTGAAACGCGCTGGGTCGCGCTTGAGTTGCCGGACGAACCGCTGCTCGACGTTGGCTTCCAGGCGCAGGTTGATGCGGACGGGATAGTACGGCCCAACTTTGCGAAACAGCGCCTCCAGTTGCTCCCGCAGGGAAGCCCCGCGACAGGCGATCATTTCAGCCGTCAGCAGACAGGCCAGGATGCCGTCCTTTTCCGGCACGTGCTGGTAAACGCTCAGGCCGGCGCTCTCTTCGCCCCCGATGATGATTTTGTCCGCCTTGATTAGCTCGCTGATGTATTTGAAGCCGACGGGCGTCTCATGCAAGGCCAGGTTGTGATAGCGGGCGACGGCATCCACCAGATGCGTAGTGGCGACGCTGCGCGCCGCCCCGCCCTTCCAGTCCCGCGACCCGACCAGGTAGTCGAGCAGCAGCGCAACAATGTGGTTGGGGGAAACAAAGCTGCCGTCCTGATCGAGGATGCCAAAGCGGTCGGCATCGCCATCGGTGGCGAGCACAACATGGGCACCCTGCTCGCGCAGGACGTGCTTCGCCTCGGCGAGGAGTTCTTCGCTGGGCTCAGGGGCATGGCCGCCGAACAGCACGTCGCGGTAATCGTGGACGCTCCAAACCGCGATACTGTGCTCTCGCAGCAACCCGTCCAGATAGCCGCGGCCCGCCCCATAGAGCGGGTCGTAGACAACTTTCAGCCCGGCGCGGCGAATCTCCTCCAGTTTGATTTTCCGGGACAGCATCTCGAGGTAGGGTGGACGGGGATCGATGACTTCCTCCCGCCCCGCAGCGCGTCGCCGCGCCGCGCCCGGGCGGCGGCGGGCAAGCTGTCTCGCCAGCGACTCGATCTTGCGAGTCACCTCGGGCAAAGCCGGCGCACCGTCCGCGGTGGAGAACTTTAACCCGTTGTATTCCGGGGGGTTATGGCTGGCAGTGAAGTTGAGGGCGCCGTCGGTCGGGCGGCGGCGAATCTCATAGGCAATGGTCGGCGTGGGGCTGGCTTCGGCGCAGAGATAGCTCGTGACGCCGGCCGCGGCCAGCACGCCGACGGCGGCCCGCGCAAACTCTTCCGAGAGGAAGCGTGTATCGTAGCCGACGATGAGGCGCGGGTCCTTCCGGTTCCGGCTGGTGACATGGCGAGCGATGGCGGCTACGGCCAGGCGCACGTTCGCAAACGTGAACTCTTCTCCCATGATCCCGCGCCAGCCGGAGGTGCCAAACTGAATCGGAGGCTTGTGGAGCATTCTGCCGTATTGTATCCTGTAGCCAGAGTGCGAGCAATGCGCTTAGTGGCTCCGTTGAGGAGGGCATGACCGACAAAGTCGTTGTGCTGGTGACCTGCGGCGATGCCGACGAGGCAGCGACGATTGCCCGCGCCCTGGTCGGCGAGCGGCTGGCCGCCTGCGTCAATATCTCGCAGCCCATCCGCTCCATCTACCGCTGGCAAGGCAAGTTGGCCGACGACCAAGAAGTTCTTTTAGTCATCAAGACGGTGCGTTCGCTGTTCGACCGCGTGCGCCGCACGGTGGAGAAACTGCACAGCTACCAGGTGCCGGAAGTAGTTTGTTTGCCGATTATTGATGCCGCGCCCAATTACTTGAACTGGCTGACGGCGTCGGTGGAGCCCGCACCGGCTCCACCGACCCTTCGCCGCAAGCAGGGAAAGAGCCGAGGACGATAAGCGTCGCAACACAGAACCCGTCTGGGAGACGCCGCCGCGGAGGCTAGACCTGGGCCAGGGCGTGATCGAGGTCGGCGATCAGGTCCTCGAGGTCTTCGATGCCGACCGAGATACGAACCAGGCCATCGGTAATACCAATCTTCTGCCGTTCCTCCGCGGGCACAGAGGCGTGGGTCATGGTGGCGGGATGCGAAATCAACGTCTCGACGCCGCCCAGACTTTCGCCGAGCGAGCAGACCCGCACCTGCTCCAGCATGCGCTCGGCGGCGCCGCGCGAACCCAGTTCGAAGCTGAGCATGGCGCCGAAGCCACGCATCTGGCGCTTGGCTAGTGCGTGCTGTGGATGCGCGGGTAAGCCCGGGTAGTGCACGTGGTTCACCTTCGGGTGTTCTGTCAGAAAGCGGGCCACTGCCATGCCGTTCTGGTTGTGCTGCTCCATCCGCACCGCCAGCGTCTTGACGCCGCGGAGCACGAGCCAGCAGTCAAAGGGAGAAAGCACGGCGCCGCCCGATTTCTGGATGAAGTAAAGCCGCTCGGCCAGCTCCGCATTGGTGGTGATGGCGACACCGCCCAGAGAGTCGCTGTGGCCGTTGAGGAATTTGGTGGTTGAGTGCACGACGATGTCGGTGCCGGCATCAAAGGGTCGCTGAAAGTAGGGAGTCATGAAGGTGTTATCTACGACCAGCAGCCAGTCGTGGGCGCGCGCAAGCTGCGCCATCGCCGCCAGGTCTGTAACCGCCAGCGTGGGGTTCGTGGGGCTTTCGATGTACAGCATCCGCGTGTTCTTCTGGAGCGCGCGCGCGACCTTTTCGACGCAGGTGGTGTCCACGTAGCTGAAGCTGAGGCCAAAACGGGTAAGGACTTTGGTGAAGAGGCGATAGGTGCCCCCGTAGACGGCGTGAGAGCAGATGACGTGGTCGCCGGCATTGAGCAGCGTCAGCACGGCGTGGATGGCAGCCATGCCCGAAGCAAACGCATAGGCGTGGGTGGCTCCCTCCAGACGGGCGAGGTTGCGCTCGAGCGCGGTACGAGTCGGGTTCTGCGCGCGGGCATACTCGTAGCCCTTATGTTTGCCCAGCCCTTCTTGCACGTAGGTCGAAGTCTGGTAGATAGGTACAATGATGGCGCCCGTGGTGGGATCGGGCTCCTGCCCTACGTGGATCGCATCGGTGGCGAACCCCATGGTTGGCTCCTTGGCGGGAGTGGGTTGATTCCGCCCGTCAGCGTGCTAGAATACGTTGGGTAGGCTAGCACGGCGGCGTAACCCAATCCAAGCAATTGGACGGTGGCCAGCTGGGCTGGGTCGCAGCAACGTCGCCGCGCAGAACAAGCCGCAAAGAGACCATGCACGCAGTGGCACGCTCCTTGAGCCTTCTCGCCCTGGGGCTCGGACTGGCCGGGGGCAGCCTGCCCGCCTCCGCTCAGAAACACAGCGACATTGAAAACATTGGGAAGCGCGACATCAACAAAGGCTCCTGGAACCTGTACTCGTTGGAGCGCGAAATCGAGCTGGGGCAGCAACTAGCACGTGAGGTCAGACGCAACAGCCGGCCGTTGAGCGACCGCGAGGTCATCCGGTACGTGGAGGAGTTGACGCAGCGCTTGGTGCGCAACTCGGACGCGCGTGTACCCTTTACTGTACGCGTGATTGATTCCAACGAGGTGAACGCGGTGGCGCTGCCGGGCGGCTATCTGTACGTCAACACGGGGCTGATTCTGGCCGCGCAGAGTGAAGCGGAACTGGCAGGTATTCTTGCCCACGAGATCGCTCATGTCACCGCGCGCCATGCCGTCGAACGCGCGACCAAGGTGACAGTGCTGAACTGGCTGACCCTGCCGCTGATCTTTATCGGCGGGTCGGCTGCCTATGCTGCCTACCAGGTTTTAGGCATCGCCGTACCTCTGACGTTTCTGAAGTTCAGCCGCAATGCGGAGCGGGAAGCTGATTTCTTGGGCTTGCAGTACAGTTATAAAGCGGGCTACGACCCGGTGGCCATGATCGATTTCTTGGAGCGGCTGAAGCAAGGCGCGGAGAGCAAAGTGGCGGGCATTTTCTCGTCCCACCCGATGACCCGCGACCGCATCCGCCGAGCGGAAAAGGCCATTGCCGGGGTCTTGCCGCCGCAGCAGGAGTACGTTGTGACGACGTCGGCGTTCGACCAGGTGCAAGCACGCTTGCTTGCGCTCGCAGGCTGGGATTCCATCTACGACACGGGCAAGAGGTCCGGGCCCGTCCTTCGCCGGCGAACCGAAAGCAATTATTGAGGGGTCAGAAGAATGCCGAGCTGGCGCCACGCGCCAATCTTGGTGTACGGGTTGCTGTTTTTCTGGGCAGCCGGGTCTTTCCCTGTCACGGCGGGCGACGACGACCGGGTTCCGCTGGTGGTCAAGGTGGTGGCCGCGTCCGGCGAGAAACCCATTGCCAACGCCAGCGTCTATGTCGACTTCAAAGATAAGCCCGGCTTCATTGCCAGAGGCAAGAAGCGCCGGTGGCACGTGAAGACCAACCGCGAGGGCCTGGCGCGGCTTCCCGGGGTCGCGCCGGGTAAGGTCCTGATCCAAGTGATAGCGGAGGGGTGGAAGACATTCGGGAAGTATTACGACATTGGCGCGGAGAAGAAGGGAAAAAGGAAAGTGATAGAAATAAAGCTGCAACGGCCGCGCCGCTGGTATTGAGGGCCAACTCTTTCCCCGTACCCGCTTGGCGGGGCAACTTTGTTACCAAAACAATCCCGCTTTGGGACTGGCCGCACAAAAAATTTTCTTGCCCACGTGCGGTTGCTGCATGTTTGTGCAGACTGAGAGAAGCGTTTGTGGCCTCGTTGGTTAGCGGGAAGCTGGCGCGGTTTTCCACAACCTTTTCAACATTTTTGTTGAAAAGCTGCGGTGGCAATATCCGTCCTAGTGGGGGCCCGAAGGTCGGGGGACGGGGGTCTCTCGTCCCCGCCAGCCCTCCACCGCATCTCTCAGGCTCTCCTCGCTGGTAAAACGGATAACCCGGTCGAACTCTTCCCCTAACAGCGCCCGCAGGCGATCGCAATTCATGGTGTAGGACCCGGTGAAGTAGGGTAGCGATTTCGGGGGTACGCCCGAAAGGCCGCTCCACCACAGGAGTCTGAAGAGGAACTGCACCAGGCGGTAGGAGGGGAGGCGAAGCAGGCGGGTGCCGGCGGCGCGGGCCAGGTCGGGATTGGTGACGGGCTTGCCTTTGCCTGGGAGATTGACGATTTCAAGTTTCCTCTCTACGTAGTGCGAGCAAAACCAGTGCAGCACCCGGGCCACATCATCAACGTGGATGAATTGGAACAACCCGTCGTAGCGACGGCCACGGGGAAGAAGCGATGGCATCCGCCAACCCCGGTCTTCCACCCAGCGCGCCAGCCGGCTGCGGCCGCTCGGTTGGCCCCGGATGGCACGGAGAATAAAGTTGTCCACCGATTTTCCCAGGAAGATGTGGGCGCGCAGGATGTAGACCGCGCAGCCACCCAACCGTGCGTGCGCTTTCTGGCAGAGCCAATCCGTCTCCCGCTTATGAATGGCGTAGGGGAAGGTGTGCCCTTCCAGCGGAGCTTCTTCTCGCACCGGTGCGGAAAGGTTGGAGCCATAGGCAGTGACGCTGGAGAGGTAGATGAAGAGCTGTACTTGCGAAGTTTCCCGATTGACGCGTTCGATGGCTGCAAGAACGTGGCGCGTGCCCTGGACATTGATCTCCCACTGCCGGGGTTCGTCGCGGGCGTCGGTGCGCACCGGGTCGAGCACAAAGGCCAGGTGGATGACAATCTGGACATGACTTTCGCGCATGAGCTGCGCGACTACCTCCGGGGCATCGGGGTGGGAGAGGTCGAGCTGGCAAAACTGCGTGCAGGGATGGTCGAGGACGGGGGCGACCAGGTCCACCCCGACCAGCAGATAGTCTTTGAGCAGGGGAGCAAGCCGCCGACCAAGATTGCCCGCAATGCCCGTGACCAATACCCCCCTGCGAGCCGTAGAAGAAACACTCACCGACGCCTCTGCTTCTCCTCCTGAGCGCAGGGAAAGATTGCCTCGGTGTAGCCGCTGCTCACCGCGCGCGCAACGTCCATCATATTCAGCAGGATAGGGATATGCCAGCGAAACTCCCATCGGCCGCCGGGTGAGGGGTGCCTGAAGAAGGCCGGAGCCAAGGAATAACAAGCGCCGCACTTAACCGCTGACCCCTGAAAGAAAAGCCAGCTTGGAAGAGGTGCTCCGCACCCGCCAAACGCGTTAGCTTGACACCCTTACAGCTCTACCCTACTGTTGCTTGGTTTGTGCTCTGGAGGGGGGATGCGCTGGAGTCAACTCTTCATTCCGACGCTGCGGGAAGACCCGGCCGACGCCACCGTCACCAGCCACCGCCTGCTTCTCCGCGCCGGCTACATCCGCCAACTCGCCACCGGCATTTACTCCTACCTCTACCTCGGCCAGCGCTCCGCGCTCAAGATTATGCAAATCCTCCGGGAAGAAATGGACCGCATCGGGGGCCAGGAGTTCTACCTGCCTGCCCTGCATCCGGCCGAGCTCTGGCAGGAGACGGGTCGCTGGCAGCAGTTCGGCCAGACGATGTTTCGGCTGAAGGACCGCGGGGGTCGTGACCTCTGCCTGGGTGTTACCCATGAGGAGGTGATGACCGACATTGCCCGCTCCCACATGCGCAGTTACCGCCAACTGCCCCAAATCTGGTACCAGATCCAGGTCAAGTTCCGCGACGAGCCCCGGCCCAAGTCCGGCCTCATGCGTCTTCGGCAGTTCATTATGAAAGACTCCTACTCCTTCGACCTCGATGAGGCCGGCCTGGACACCAGCTACCAGAAGCACCACGGCGCCTACTGCCGCATCTTTGACCGCAGCGGCCTGAACTATCAGGTGGTGGAAGCGCATTCAGGGCCGATGGGTGGGGCACAGTCGAACGAATTTATGGTGATTTCGCCGGCGGGCGAGGACTTTGTCGTTACCTGTGGGGGCTGCGGCTATGCGGCCAATCTTGAAAAAGCTGGCGCGGGCGTCCGGCCGGTGAAGGACCTGGAGGGTGATCGCGCGCCCGAACCCTTTCCCACGCCCAACGTCCGCACGATTGATGAACTGGTCGCGTTCACCGGCCTCAAGCCCCACGCGCTGCTCAAGGGCCTCGCCTACGTCATCCCGGCCGAAAGTCCCAAAGAAAAAAGTCAGATGGTCCTCGCGCTCCTGCGCGGCGACCATCAACTGAACGAGGCCAAGCTCAGTGATGCCCTGGGCGGCGCCCCCTTCCGCCCCGCTGAGCCCCAGGAAGTTCGCGCCACCTTTGGCGCGGTTCCGGGATTCATTGGCCCCGTCGGCGTCAACAACGTGCGCATCTTGATCGACACCGCGCTGGCGGGCCGCAAGAACCTGGTCACGGGCGCCAACCGCGATGACCATCACCTCCGCCATGTCACTCCCGGAGAGGACTTCAGCGGCCCCTACGTTGACCTGCGCACGGTCGTGGATCGTGATCCCTGCGCGCAGTGTGGCAAGCCGCTGGCGGTGGAGTCGGCCATTGAGGTCGGCCACATCTTTAAGCTGGGCCGCCGCTATGCCGCATCGATGGGCCTGCGGGTGCTGGACGAGAAGGACCGCGAGCTCATCCCTATCATGGGCTCCTACGGCATCGGCGTCGAGCGTATCCTTACCGCGGCCGTGGAACAGCACCATGACGCGGACGGCATGGTGCTGCCCCGCGCGCTTGCGCCCTTCGACGTCATTCTCACTCCGGTCAACCTGGGCGAAGAGCCCATCCGCGCGGCGGCCGAGCAGCTCTATGCTGAACTGTGCGCCGCCGGACTCGAGGTCCTCTACGACGAGCGCGACGAACGCCCGGGCGTCAAGTTCAAGGACGCCGACCTCATCGGTATCCCCTACCGCATCACCCTGGGCGCCCAGAAAGTCGCCCGCGGCCTGGCCGAGCTCTCGGAGCGCTCGACACGCCAGCGCACAGATGTTAGAATTTCTGAAATGGTGTTGGCTGTGCGGAATCGCTGCCAAAGCTAGCAGGAGAGCCGCCCACCGGGAGAGATCTATGGGCTACAAACTGGCGGGGGAACGAGGCGGGAGCCGGCTGCGCGTTGTCATCGCCTTGTTGCTTACGGCGGTGTTTGTCCTGGTACTGGTGCGCCTCGTGCCCGTCTACGTCAAGGACTATGCGTTCAAGGACGCGATGCGCCAAGAGGCCATGCGCCTGTATGCGCAGAACACAACCCCCGTGAAAATTCGCCAGCGCCTCTTGCGGGAAGCCCGGGAGCTTGGCATTCAGACCATACGACCTGAGCAGATCCAGGTGGTCCCGGCCAGGGGAGGTGTCCGCATCTCCGTCAATTACAGTGTGCCCGTGGAACTCATTGTTTACACGCTCACGCTAAACTTCCAGACTTCTGTGGATACGTCAACCGCTTATTAGCGGCGTTGCTACCCGATGAGGCGTGAACGAGCTCGAAGCTGTTCCCCCAAGCGCGTGAGCGCTAGGTTTGAGAAACCGCTCCCCGGTACGCGGGAACGGCGGTAGGTAAGTTCAGATTGCCCGTACGCATTCGGATTCGCAACCGGCTGCTGACGCGAACCTGGGGCCGCATCCTCCTGCTGGGCCTGCTAGGTTCGCTCCTGCTGGGCGCGGGTGTTTTTGGCTACCACTGGCAGAGCTACTCCCGCCTGATCGACACCCGCCTGCGTGGTGAAATCTTCGAACGGGCTTCCCAAGTCTACGCTGCACCCCGGCCAGTTTTCCTACGCGAAGCTCTTTCTCCGGGCGACCTGGCCGCTCAGTTACGCCGGTTCGGATACGCCGAAGGCGATGAACCCCCCACGCCGTACGGCCACTTCCGCCGCACGGACCAGCGATTGGAGATTCGCCCGGGTCCGCTCTCGCTGGTCGGCGCAGGCGCGGCGGTGAGCATCGAGTGGGCGAATGGGCACGTCCACCGCATTACCAGCCTGGGCGGCGGTGCGAGACGCACGCGAGCCTGGGTGGACCCCGCCCATGTGACGAACCTGTTCGACCGGCGCCGCACCAAGCGCCGCCTGGTTAGCTACGAGGACATCCCGCCTGAACTCATCCAGGCGGTGGTGGCGGCTGAGGATCGGCGATTCTTCAGCCATCCCGGCATCTCCCTCATCGATGGCCTGCGCGCCCTCTGGTATGACCTCGGGGTTTGGGCAGGGTTCCGCAAGGGTGTGCGATTGCACGGCGCCAGCACTCTGACCATGCAACTGGCGCGCAGCTTCTTTCTGACCCGCGACCTCTCCTTGCGCCGGAAGGCGGCCGAAGCCCTCATCGCTCTCCAACTCGAACGCCGCTTCGACAAAGAAAAGATTTTTGAGCTCTATGCGAATGAGATCTACCTGGGCCAGCGGGGCAGCTTCAGCATCCACGGTCTGGGCGAGGCGGCGCAGGCTTATTTCGGCAAAGATATCTCCCAGTTGACGCTGCCGGAAGCGGCTTTCCTGGCGGGCATCATCCGCGGCCCCAATCGCTACTCCCCCTTCCGCCACCCGCAGCGCGCCCAGGCGCGCCGCGACCACATCCTGGATGCGATGGTGGACACGGGTGCGATCACCCGTACACAGGCTGAGGCGGCCAAAGCGACTCCGCTCGCGCCTGCCCCGATGAGCGTCGAAGCCAGCGAAGCGCCCTACTTTGTGGACCTGGTCATGGACCGGTTGCTGGAGCGCTACTCGGAAGAACAGCTCATCACGCGAGGCTTTCGCATCTACACGACGCTGGATCGCGACCTGCAACAGGCAGCCGCCGAGGCCGTCCGCGAAGCTCTCAAGGAGGTTGATGAGAAAGTCACCGAGCGCTGGAAGCACTCCGGAGGCCACCCCGAGCAGGTGCAGGTGTCCCTGATCGCCTTGGACCCGCACACGGGTGCGATCAAGGCGCTGGTGGGAGGTCGGGATTACCTCACCAGTCAGCTCAACCACGCGACCGCCCACCGCCAGCCCGGTTCGGCGTTCAAACCGTTCGTCTACGCGGCCGCCTTTCGGACCGGGCTGGTTACGCCCGAAACGGCGATGACACCGATTACGACCGTGGTCGACGAACCGACGGTCTTTTCCTTCGAGGATCAGGAGTACCAACCGTCAAACTATGGCGAACGCTTCTACGGCGTGGTAACGCTGCGGCAAGCCCTTGCGCGCTCCTTGAACGTGGCCACGGTCAAGGTCGCGGAGATGACAGGCTACGAGCAGGTGGCAGAGCTGGCGGCGCGGGCCGGTTTGAATCCACGGCTGCGGCCGACGCCGTCCATCGCGCTGGGGGCCTACGACTCGACGCCGCTAGAAGTGATCGGTGCCTACACGGTGTTTGCCCATGGGGGCGAGCGGCTGGAGCCGTATTTGATTCAGCACCTGCACACGCCGGAAGGTGCTGTTCTCGAGGAGCACCAAAGCCTCCCGGAGCCGGTGCTTGACCCGCGCATCGCCTACCTGGTGACGAACCTGCTGGAAGAGACGCTCAACCGTGGCACCGGCGCCGGGGCGCGGGCGCGTGGCTTTCTGGTTCCGGCAGCCGGCAAGACCGGCACCTCGCGCGATGCCTGGTTTGTGGGCTACACCTCAAACCTGCTGTGCGCGGTCTGGGTGGGGTTCGACGATTACAGCGACCTGGGTCTGCCGGGGGCGGTGGCGGCACAGCCGATTTGGACGGAGTTCATGAAGCGTGCGGTGGCGCTGCCCGCCTATCGCGACCTCGAGCCGTTCGTTCCGCCCGAGGGAATCATCACGGTTCCCATTGACCCGGAAACCCTGCAGTTGGCGACGCCGGACTGTCCCGAGGTTCGCCCGGAACTGTTCGTCGTGGGCACCGAGCCGACCGATCTTTGTCCCAAGCACCGGCCCTCGCTGGTGCGACGCGTTACCGGGACGCTGATGCGCGCCATCGGCATTCGCCGCCGGGGCCCAGATACTAAGAAACCGGCCGCGCCGCTGCCGGCTTCGCGGCCGCACGAGTGAGGAAGCGATGGCGAAGCCACATCTTGTGGCAATGGTTTTTCTCCTTGCGCTTCTGGCATCGCCTGCGCTGAGCGCGCAACAGGCACCGCTGGTTCCGCTCGAGCCGCGGGCGGAGCGGATTCGTCGTCTCGAGCTCTACGGCGATGTGCGGATGGCGCGGAAACGTTACCGCGACGCGGCTGAATTCTACGGGCAAGCCCTGCAGCTCAATTCCCAGAAGGCGCCCATCGCGAACAAGCTTGGCATTGCCTACTTCCAGTTGCAGGATTACAAGCGCGCCCGGTCCTGGTATGAACGGGCCTTGAAGATTAGGCGGCAATTTTTCGAAGCGCAGAACAATCTGGGCATGGTGTACTACGTGCGGCGAAAGTACAAGAAGGCCCGGCGCTCTTTTGAGCGCAGCTTGCAGCTGCGGCCCGAGTCGGCCTCGGCGCACGTCAACCTGGCCGCCACCTACCTGTCGCTGAAGAAACCCGAGCAGGCCTTTCACGAGTATCGTCTGGCGCTGCTACTCAATCCGCAGATACTGGAGAAGCACAGCGGACCTGGCGTGGTGCTACAAACGCAGTCGCTCGAAGACATGGCGCAATTCCACTTCGTGCTCGCCCGGACTTTTGCGGCCATCGGGGACGTCGAGCGCTGCTTGGCCTACCTCCGTCGGGCGCTGGAGGAAGGCTTTCGAAACCTCGACCTGCTGAACAGCGAACCCAACTTTGTCCTCATCCGGGAAGACATCCGCTTCCAGCAACTGCTGGCCCAGCCACCACGAGCCATCGAACCCTGAGGTATGTCGCCGGGCTGTCGGCATCACTCTGCGCTATAATAGGTGCATCGTGCGCGCGCTAGTCCACCACCGCGGCGGCGGGCTCCTACTGTCGCTGGCCTTCCTTTTTCTCCCGGTGCTCCCCGGCCATGCCTCGACGGTCGTCGAGCTGCAGCTCAACGAGATTGTGCATCCGGTCTCGGCTGACTACATTGTGCGCGGGCTGGACGAAGCCCAGCGGCGCAATGCCGTGGCGGTGCTGATCGTGTTGAACACGCCGGGCGGGCTGGACGTCTCGATGCGCAAGATCATTGACCACATCATCCACTCGCCGGTTCCCGTCATCGCCTATGTCGCGCCCAGCGGGGCGCGGGCGGCTTCGGCGGGCTTTTTCATTCTGCTGGCGGCCGACGTGGCCGCCATGGCGCCCGGCACCAACACGGGCGCTGCCTCGCCGGTGCTCCTTCCGGGGGCGAAAGTGGACGAGACGCTCAAAAAGAAAATGACCCAGGATGCGGCGGCCTACCTGCGCGGTTTCGTCAGCAAGCGCGGCCGCAACGTCGCACTGGCCGAGAAGGCGGTCACCGAGGCTAAATCATTTACCGACGGCGAGGCGCTGGCGGGCAAGCTGATTGACCTGGTGGCGGAATCGCGCGAGGCCTTACTTGAGAAACTCCATCAACGTGCCATCAAGCGCTTTGACGGGCGGCAGGTGACGCTCGAGTTGAGCGCCGCACGGCTCGAAGAGGTGGCGATGACGCAACGGGAGCGCTTCCTGACGCGCATCCTCGACCCCAACATCGCCTTTTTGTTGTTTGTGTTTGGCATCCTGGGGTTGTACATTGAGTTCAACAACCCCGGCTTAATTCTGCCTGGGGTGGCGGGAGGCATCAGCCTGGTCCTGGCGCTGTTCGCCTTTCACTTGCTGCCGGTCAACTACGCCGGGGTCTTGCTGATTGTCTTGGCCATGGCGTTGTTCCTCTTGGAGGCGATGTACGTGAGCCATGGAATCCTGGCGACGGGCGGGGTGGTGGCGATGGTGTTGGGCGCGCTGATGCTTGTCGAGTCGCCCCCGATTCCCCAACTGCAGGTCCGGTGGGAGCTCGCCCTGGCGGTGGCCATTCCCTTCGCCGTCATCACCGTGCTCTTACTACGCCTGGTGTTGAAGTCCCGCCGTTGGCGCGTGGCCACGGGCCAGGAGGAGCTGGTGGGGGCGGTAGGCGAGGTACGGCAGGAAATCAGTGATGCCCGCAAGGGTCTGGTGCTGGTGGCGGGTGAGTTGTGGCGTGCGACCGCCAGCCAAGAAATTCCCGTGGGCCAGTCAGTGCGCGTGGTTCGCCTCGAAGGCTTGATCTTGCACGTAAAACCCATTGACGGCGGCTCGGGCGCGAGCCAGAGCCCCGAAAAGGAGTAGCCATGCCGGTCATTTTGGTGGTGTTTGTAATCCTCCTCATCTGGGTGGTGAACTGCATCAAGATTCTGAAGGAGTGGGAACGCGCGGTGATTCTGCGCTTGGGCCGCATGCTGCCGGAGCCGAAGGGCCCGGGGCTGATCTGGATCTGGTGGCCGATTGACAAGTTGACGCGCATCTCGCTGCGCATCATCACGCTCGACGTTCCCCCGCAGGACATCATCACCCGCGACAACGTCACCGTGCGCGTGAACGCGGTTGCCTACTTCCGGGTGATGGATTCCAATCGTGCCGTCAAACAAATCGAGAACTACCTCTACGCCACCTCCCAGTTGGCCCAGCTCACCCTGCGCGATGTCCTCGGCCAGGTGGAGCTCGACGACCTGCTGGCGCGCCGCGAAAAAGTCAACGCCCGCTTGCAGGAAATTCTTGACGAACACACCGATCCCTGGGGCATCAAGGTGAGCATGGTGCAGGTCAAGGCGGTGGACTTGCCGGAGGAGATGCGGCGTGCCATCGCCAAGCAGGCCGAAGCCGAACGCGAGCGGCGCGCAAAAGTCATCCACGCCGAGGGTGAGTTCCAGGCCTCGACGCGGCTGGCCGAAGCAGCGAACGTGCTGGCGAGGGAGCCGCTTTCGGTGCAATTGCGCTATTTGCAGACGCTGACTGAGATCGGGGTCGAGCAAAACACCACCGTCGTCTTCCCCCTGCCGGTGGACATCATCGGCGCTTGGGCGAAGGCTGCTGCCAAATAGGACCACGAATGGCGAAAGGCAAGGGCGGCGCGTACGAGATGGTGCTCGAGACCCGCCATCTGGTGGGGGTCTTCTTCGCGGTGGTCATTCTGTGTGCGGTCTTCTTCACGCTCGGCTTCGTTCTGGGGCGCAATCAGGAGCGCGCCGCCGCGCATACCGCCGAGTTGGAGTCGCGTTCTACCACCCAACCCATGCCATCTGCTGCGGAATCGCCATCTAGCCCCACACCCACTGACCTCGGCTTCTACGGCCGCGTCGGGAAAGCACAACCGGCGACTTCGAGCCCGAAGCCGGTCGCTCCGCCGGTACCAAAATCGACGCCGCCATCCTCGCCCACCGGCACCTCGGCTGGCTCAAGCGCCGCAGCTTCCATCTTGCTTCAAGTTGCGGCCATTACCCAGAAGGACGACGCCGAGCGCTTGCAGAAGGAATTGCGTCGCCTGGGCTTTCCCACCGTTATCGTGCCGCCGACTTCCGGCCGTTTCTATCGTGTCCAGGTCGGGCCGTTCACAGACCCGGAGTTGGCGGCGGCAGCGCAGCGACGCCTGGAAGCCCAGGGCTTCACCGTCCTCGTCAAGCGTTGATGTTCGCATCCGCCCCGCGCCTGCTGTCACGAAGAATCAGTTCCAGCCGGGAGAGTTGAAGTGCAGCAGAGGGAGCGCGCGGGGTCGGGGCGCGCCACCCGCCTGGCTGGCTCGCTGCTGAGCGGCTTTTTGCTTGTCCTCTGCTTTCCGAAGCCCCACCTGAGTTTTCTCGCTGTCGTCGCACTGCTTCCCTTGCTGCTGGCGATCTTCGCTGAGCGTCAGCGCCGCTGGCTGTTTCTCTACGGCTACCTAACCGGGATCATTTTCCTCGCCGGCACGATGCCTTGGGTCTATTCGGTGATGCTGACGTTTGGCCGATTGTCAGCACCCCTCGCCGCCGGGGTGTTTTTTCTCTTCGTTATTGTGATGGCACTTTTCTTCGGACTGTACTCCTGGTGGGTGGGCGAGCTGGCCCGGCGCAGCCAGACAGTCGCCTTGCTGTTGGCGCCTGTCATCTGGGTAGCGATGGAACTGCTCCGCACGCACCTCATCACCGGTGTGCCCTGGAACCTGCTCGGGTACGCTTGGGCAAAGCACCCGGAGTTGATTCAAGTTGCCTCCTGGACCGGTATCTACGGAGTTTCCTTTCTCATGGCGGTGGTGAACACCGCGCTGGCTGCGGTGTGGGTTGTGCGCACGCGACGCGCCTTGCTGTTGGTTTCTGCGGTGATCTTGCTGGTGGCAGCGCTGGTCGTGGCACGGGCGCATCTGCCGCCCGCGGCTCCAACCGCCACAGCGCTCCTGGTACAGACCAACCTGCCGCAGCTCAGTAGCTACGAGCCCAACTGGGTGCTCAATCATCAAGACGAATTGCTGGAGCTTTATCGCCGTACGGCGGCGGCCGCAACCGCCCAGACGCCCCGCCCCTCGCTCGTCCTGTGGCCCGAAGTGCCTGCGCCGCTGTACTTCCACCACGACCCACTGCTGCGCGCGCAGTTGATGGCGCTGGCGCAGACCGCGCAGGCTCATTTGCTGGTTGGCTTCGTGGACTATCGCAAGGACGCCGAGGGTCGCGACCGCCCCTATAACAGCGCACTCATGCTCGCCCCGGACGGCGGGTTCGTCGGCCAGTATGATAAGATTCATCTGGTGCCGTTTGGCGAGTACGTTCCGTGGAGGTGGTTGCTGCGCTTTTCTGGACGGCTGGTGGCGGAAGTGAGCGATTTTGCGCCCGGGAGCAGCAAGACGCTGCTGCCGATGGGGCACGGCCGGGCGGCCGTCATGATTTGCTACGAGGCGATTTTTCCGGGCTTGGTAGGCTCATTCGTGGCACGGGGCGCGGACGTGCTGGTGAACATTTCGAACGACGGCTGGTTTGGCAACTCGGCCGCTCCGGCACAACATTTCAATATGGCCCGCGTGCGCGCGGTCGAAACGCGCCGCTACCTGCTGCGCACGACCAACACCGGTATTACCGCGGTCATCGACCCCCACGGGCGCGTGCTCGCCCAGGCGCCCACGGAGCAACGCACGGTGCTCGTGGCCGGGTTTGCGCCTCGCCGGGAACGAACCTTCTACGTTCGCTACGGCGACTGGTTCGCCTGGCTCTGCCTGCTCGTTGGCTTGGTGGCGCTGGCGCGGATCCTGTGGCTGAATGCGGTTGAGGCGAGAAGCTATGCAGATGATCGAAGAACTCGAACGACGCTATAGTGAACTGAAGCAACGCGTCGCTGGCCTGCGGAGCCATCTTTGACCCTGCCCGCCTGAACCAGCAACTCACGGAAATCGACAAAAAGCTTCGGCAGCCGGACTTCTGGAACAATCCCGCCGAGGCGCAGAAAATCCTCCAGGAGCGCAAGCGCCTGGAGCGGTGGCTGGAAACCGACCGGGCACTCGAGCGCGGGCTCGCCGACCTGGCCGCGCTGGTCGAGTTGGGGCGTGAAGGCGAGAAGGTGGAAGCCGATCTGGCACGAGAGTTGAACGCGTTCGCGCAGCAACTCGAAACGCTCGAAACCGAGACGCTCCTCGCCGGCATCCACGACCATCGCAATGCCATTGTCACCATCAACGCTGGCGCCGGTGGCACCGAGTCGCAGGACTGGGCCGAGATTCTTTTGCGCATGTACCTGCGCTGGGCGGAGCACAAAGACTTTGCTGCGACCATTACTGACATTCAGTCCGGCCAGGAAGCCGGGATCAAGTCGGTTACTTTCACCGTGCAGGGCAAGTATGCCTTCGGACTGTTGATCTCCGAGATTGGTGTGCACCGCCTGGTGCGCATCTCACCCTTTGACGCCGCCGCCCGCCGCCACACCTCGTTTGCCTCGGTGTTTGTCACGCCCGAGGTGGACGACAAGATCGAAATCGCGATTCGCCCCGAAGACCTGCGCATTGATACCTACCGGTCGAGCGGGCACGGCGGCCAGCACGTCAACGTCACCGACTCCGCCGTCCGCATTACCCACCTGCCCACCGGCATCGTTGTCCAGTGCCAGAACGAGCGCTCCCAGCACAAGAACCGTGATGTGGCCATGAAGATTTTGCGCTCTCGCCTCTATCAGTATGAAGTGGAAAAGCGCATGGAAGCGGCGCGCAAGCTTGAAGAGACAAAGGCTGACATCAGTTTCGGCAACCAGATTCGCTCCTACGTCTTGCACCCGTACCGTCTGGTGAAGGATTTGCGGACCAAGTATGAGGCCGGCGATGTGGAGGCGGTGCTCGATGGCGGGCTCGATCCGCTGATCCATGCCTATTTGGTCGCGCGGCGGCAAGGCAGCGTCTCCCCGCCCTATCCAATCGATGAGGTTGAGGGGCCAAAGACCTAGCGTGTGCGCTGCTTCGGCCGAACGCAATTGACACTCGGCAGCGGCTGTGCTAGCGTGCGCCGCTTGTTTCGAGGATTGTTGTTCATCGCGTAGAGTCGGAGGCACCAGTCCTGGATGAGCCCTTCCGCGCATCGTTTTTTATTTACCTCGGAATCCGTCACCGAAGGCCATCCTGACAAGATCGCCGACCAGATCTCGGACGCTGTGCTTGACGCCGTCCTGGCGAAGGATGTGCGCGGCCGCGTCGCTTGCGAGGCGCTGGTGACGACGGATATGGTGATCGTGGCCGGGGAAATCACCACCACGGCCACGCTTGATTACTCGGCCATCGCGCGCGACACCATTCGCGCCATCGGCTACACCGATCCCGCCTATGGTTTCGACGCCGACAGTTGCGCCGTCCTCAGCCGTGTCAAGAAACAATCGCCCGACATCGCCCTCGGGGTAGACACGGGTGGCGCCGGCGATCAAGGGTTGATGTTTGGACTCGCCTGCGACGAGACCGAAGAATTGATGCCCCTGCCCATTACGCTGGCCCATGGCATCACTCAGCGCCTCAGCGAGGTTCGCAAGCAGGGCATCCTGGATTTCCTGCGCCCGGATGGGAAATCCCAGGTGACCGTCGAGTACCGGGACGCCCGGCCGGTACGCGTGGACACGGTAGTCGTCGCCGCCCAACACCACGACACCGTCAGCCAAGAGCAGGTGCGCCACAGCGTCCTTGAAACGGTCATCCGCGCCGTCATTCCGCCTGAGATGCTTGACAACCAGACCAACTTCCACATCAACCCCACCGGACGCTTCGTCATCGGCGGACCCCACGGCGACTGCGGCTTGACCGGCCGAAAGATCATCATGGACACCTATGGCGGCGCTGGCCATCACGGGGGTGGCTCGTTTTCCGGCAAAGACCCCAGCAAAGTGGATCGCTCAGCTTCCTACATGGCGCGCTACGTCGCCAAAAATCTGGTTGCGGCAGGCATTGCGCGCCGGCTGGAAGTGCAACTCGCCTACGCCATCGGCGTCCCCGACCCGGTGGCCATCATGGTCGAGACCTTCGGCACCGGACTCCTCCCGGAAGACCAAATCATCGAGTTGATTCGGGACCAGTTCGCCTTGACTCCGAAAGGGATGATCGAGGTGCTTGACCTGCTTCGGCCCATCTACCAGAAGACCGCGGCCTACGGTCACTTCGGCCGCGCCGAAAAAGAGTTTACCTGGGAGCGCACCGACAAGGCCGAGGCATTGCGCCGTGCCGCGCGCCTGGGCGAAATGGTCGCAGCCAAGCGCCCCTGATTTGTTTCCTGCTGCCGGGCAAACCCGATAGAATTGTCTCTTGATTCGCGAGGGCAGGGATGACGACCAAAGTAAGTTCTGACATCAAGGATATTGGGCTCGCCGAGCGTGGGCGCGTTCGCATCGCATGGGCGAACCAGCAGATGCCCGTCTTGCAGCTTGTGCGCAAGCGCTTTACGAAAGAAAGCCCACTTAGGGGCGTCCGGGTTGCTGGGTGCCTTCACGTCACCAGTGAAACTGCCAACCTAGCCATTACCTTGCGGGAGGGCGGTGCCGAAGTTGTCATCTGCGCCTCGAATCCTCTCAGCACACAGGACGAGGTGGCCGCTGCCCTGGTGCAGGATTTTTCCATCCCGGTCTACGCCATCAAAAGAGAGGACACGGAGACCTATTACGCGCACATCGCCGCTGTGCTCGACACCCACCCGCACATCACCATGGACGACGGCGCCGACCTGGTGAGCACCGCCCACAGCCAGCGCCAAGACGTGATTGCGGACGTGCTCGGCGGCACCGAGGAAACTACCACCGGCGTCGTCCGCCTGCGTGCCATGGCCCGCGACGGCGTGCTTCGCTACCCCATCATTTCCGTCAACGATGCCCACACCAAGTATCTGTTCGACAACCGCTACGGCACCGGGCAGTCCACCATTGATGGCATCCTCCGCGCCACGAACTTGTTGCTGGCAGGCCTCAATTTTGTCGTAGCCGGCTACGGCTGGTGCGGTCGCGGCATCACCATGCGCGCCCGGGGTCTCGGGGCAAACGTCATCGTCACCGAAGTCGATCCCACCCGCGCCCTGGAAGCGGTCATGGACGGGTTTCGTGTGATGGCCATGGCGGAAGCAGCGCGGCTCGGCGACGTGTTCGTTACCGCTACCGGCGACAAAGATGTGCTGCGCGCCGAACATTTTGAGCAGATGAAGGACGGTGCCGTGCTGGCCAACTCCGGCCACTTCAACGTTGAGATTGACCTTCCGGCCCTGGAGAAGATGGCCACGGGCAAGCGCGCCACCCGCGACGCGGTCGAGGAATACACGCTCGGCGACGGTCGCAAACTTTACCTGCTGGCCGAAGGCCGCCTGGTGAACTTGGCGAGCGCCGAGGGCCATCCGGCGGCGGTGATGGATATGAGCTTTTCCAATCAAGCGCTTGCGGTCGAATATCTGGTCAAGAATGCCGGGAAGCTTGAACAGCAGGTCTACCCGGTGCCGGAACACATTGACCGCACGATCGCGCGTTTGAAGCTGGAAGCGATGGGCATCGCCATCGACAAACTGACTCCGGAGCAGGAACGCTACCTCGCCTCCTGGTCGGAAGGCACCTAGCAAGCTGCCCGGTTTTCTGTCTGGAGTTTCCTTCGAAATACTTTCTCGGGGAGTGCTGCTGATGCGCGAGTGGGCTGGCTGGGCGCTCGATACGGCGAAAGTCCGCGGAGCGACCTATGCCGACGTCCGCGTAATTGACCTGCGCGGGCGCTCGCTGTCCACCAAGAACGGCAAAGTGGGCACCGTGGCCGAGAGCGAGTCGCTCGGCCTAGGCGTCCGCGTCATCGCCGACGGCGCCTGGGGCTTTGCCAGCACTGACCGTCTCACCCGCAAGCACATCGAGGCCACCGCTGCGGAAGCCGTTGCCATCGCGCGGGCCAGCGCTCGAGTCAAGAAAAGCGACGTCATCCTGGCACCCGAACAGAAAATCACCGCCGTCTGGCGCACCCCGTACGAAACTGACCCCTTCACTGTTCCGCTCGACGCGCAGATGAATCTGCTCTTCAGCGTCGACAAAGAGTTGCGCAGCGTCCCGGGGGTTACCCTGGCGGAAACTGGAATGAGCTTTACTCGCCTGCAGCAGTTTTTCGCCAACACGGACGGTAGCGAGATTGAACAGGTGAAGCTGGTCTCCGGCGCGGGCTTTGCCGCAACTTCCTTTGCCGAGCGCGAAATCCAAAAGCGCTCCTATCCGAACTCTTTCGGCGGGCAGTTTGCCGCGGCTGGCTACGAACTGGTGGAGCGCTTACAGTTGGTCAAAAACGCCCGCCGCATCGCCGAAGAGGCCGTGGCGTTGCACAAGGCCGACATGTGCCCCGAAGGTCGGCGCACTCTCATCCTCAACAGCCCGCAGTTGGCGCTCCAAATCCACGAGTCGATCGGCCATCCGATTGAACTCGACCGCGTGCTGGGGATGGAGGCCAACTTCGCCGGGATGAGCTTCCTTACGCTCGACAAGCTTGGCATCCTTCAGTATGGCTCCGAGATCGTCAATGTCGTGGCTGACGCGCGCCTGGCGCACGGGCCGGGACTGGGCACTTTCGGCTACGACGACGAAGGTGTCCCCGCCCAGTGCATTGACATCATCAGGGACGGCTGCTTCCTAGGCTACTTGAGCTCCCGCGAAACCGCCCCGGCCATCGGCCTGACCCGCTCGGGCGGCACGATGCGCGCCGAGAGCTGGAACCGCATCCCACTCATTCGTATGACCAACGTCAGCCTCCTGCCCGGCACCTGGAAGCTCGATGACCTGATTGCGGACACCGACGACGGCATCTACATGGAAACGAATCGGAGCTGGAGCATTGACGACCGCCGCTACCATTTTCAGTTTGGCCCCGAAATCGCTTGGGAGATCAAGGGCGGCAAGAAGATGTGCATGTTGAAGAATCCGAGCTACAGTGGCATCACCACCGAATTCTGGTCGAGTTGTGACGCCATCTGCGACCGGACCCACTGGACGCTGTGGGGAACCCCCAACTGCGGTAAGGGCCAGCCCATGCAGACGATGGGCACGGGCCACGGGGCCGCGCCCGCGCGCTTTCGCAACGTCCTGGTAGGCGTGGCGTATGCTCAGTGAGGCTGACTGCTGGGAAATCGCTGAGCGGGTCGAGCAGGCGAGCCCGGCCGATGAAACAGAAGTGTTCATCGAATGCAGCCGCAGCGCCCTGACCCGCTTCGCGAATAACATTATCCACCAGAACGTCGCCGAGGAGGGAATTCAGGTATCCGTGCGCGTCGTGGTGGACAGCCGCACCGCCCGTGCCACTACGAACAAGATCGATGCCGCAGCGCTCCGGTGTACGGTCGAGCAGGCCCTGGCGAGTGCGCGCTGGCAGCCGCAGGACCCGGATTTGCTTCCCATGCTAGGGCCGCAGCGTTACAACCCAGTCACCCGTGTCTCGGCGGCGACGGCCGAGCTCAGCCCACAAGCCCGGGCTGAAGCGGTGCGCAGGGTTGTGGCGCGGGCCGAAGGTTTCCATCTCACCGCTGCTGGCCTCTATTCGAATAGCTATGCCACGCAGGCCTTGGCCAATGCGCGCGGTCTCTTCGCTTACTACGACGAGACCCGCGCCGAATTTTCTCTGACCTGCTGGAACGACAAAGGTTCGGGCTGGGCCAAGGCCAACTTTACCGCGGCTGACCAGCTTGGCATTGACGAGCTGGCCGAGCGCGCCTGCCAAAAGGCTCTCGCCAGTCAAGAGCCGCAGGAACTCGCGCCGGGACGCTACACGGTTATTCTGGAGCCGGCTGCGGTGCTTGACTTGGTGGGATTCCTTTTCTACGACTTTGCAGCCACCGCTATCGCAGACCAGCGGAGCTGCTTCACCGAACGGCTGGGGGAGAAAGTCTTCGGCGAGAATATCTCGATCTGGGATGACGCGTACCACCCGCTACAAACCGGGTCGGTGTGGGACGGGGAAGGGATGCCCCGACAGAAGGTCACGCTCGTTGAACGTGGCGTAGTAAAGAACCTTGTTTACAGCCGCCAGGCGGCGCGCAAGGCAGGCACCAAGCCCACGGGCCACGGATTTCTGTTGCCCAACGAGTACGGTGAGGCGCCCATGAACTTGGTCTTTGCGGGGGGAGACTGTTCGCTCGACGAGATGATCCGGGCGACCGAGCGGGGCGTGCTGGTAACACGGCTGTGGTACATCCGCGAGGTGGACCCGTACAAGAAAATTCTAACCGGAATGACCCGCGACGCTACCTTCTATGTCACCGATGGCACGATTCAATACGCCATCCGCAATCTGCGCTTCAACCAGAGCATCCTTGCGATGCTGAGCCAGGTCGAGATGCTGGGGCCGGCTGTGCGGACAGCCGGCGAAGAGTCTTTTGAAATGGTGGTGCCGGCAATGAAAATCGCCGATTTTCACTTCACGGAAGGTACCAAGTATTAGCGAAGGGCGCCCACGCACACCCGTCTAATGGCCCACGCCAAACTCCACCGTGTTGACGACCTTCCGTAGGAGCGAGAGCTGAAAGGAAAGAGTTTCGTCTTCTGCGGTCACGCCCAGGAAGGTGTAGTGGGAGTCGCCGTGGGAAAAGTAGATCGCCAGCCCGGTCCAGAAACGACCTTCAATCGAGCCCGTGAAATAGCGTTCCACCGCCGGGAAGCCCGCGAAGCGCGTGGACCGCTCCCGGAGCTTGCGGTAGTCGGGATAGAGTTGCCGGAGGGAATCTTCCGCCAATCGTGTATAGGTTGCCAGGTCACCGCGAAAAATTTCCTGTCCCACCAGCAGGAGTGTAGTTTCGTCGGGCGTGCCCAAGACGGCGAGCAGGGGATTGTCGGGCTTGACCAGCGTGGGGAAGCTACGCCACGTGGGTGGCTTAAACATGCGAAAGCCAAAACTCTCGTTCGTGTACGAGGTCGCGGTCACACGTTCGATGATTTTTTCCGGTTTAGGCGGTGGCACCGGTCGGGACAACGAACGAGCGAGCGTCGGCGCGGGAGAAGCGACTCGGGGTTTGGCGCGCACCTCGGGGGCACGGGCTACGGGTTGCGACCGTGCGGGCTGGAACCCCGGTCGGATCGGCACCTCTCCGGGATCGAGTGTCTGGGGGCCTTGGGGAAGATAAAAAACGATGCGGCGAATCTGGTCGCGGCGGATGAGGACAACGCCTGCGTTCGTCCTGACCCGGAAGGTACCTTGTTCAAAGCCAACGATCCTACCGCGCACTTTGCTGCCGTCCTGGAGATGGAACTCCTCGGCGCGGACCACCGCAGCCGCGCCCCAGCCCAACAGCACAAGCAGCAGCATTCTCGATGTCCACATCCTAGTTGCCTGCTAGCGAGTATTGCACCGCAAACTGGATTTGTAAATTCCTCCTTGCTGGTACAAAACACCGGCACAAGGGCCGCGGCGTTGGCATTTCCCCGCATCGGGAGTGGGTTCAGGAAGGCTGCTGGCAAAAGATGTAACCCAGGAGGCGGTAGATGAGTTTGGCGACCAGGAAGTCAGCGGCGTGGAGGCCCGGCGTGGGCAGCAATTCCACTACATCGAAGCCCACGATGGTGCGGGCGCGTGCGACGTGCGCGAGCAGTGTCGTAACCTGCTTCCAAGAGAGCCCGCCTGGTTCGGGGGTACCGGTGGCGGGCACAAGCGCAGGGTCGAGCCCATCCACGTCCATCGTCACATAAACGTGGGGGCTCAAATCGGCCACCACTTGCTTGCTCCACGCGGCCGGCGGCTGTGCGGTGATTTCTTGTGCCCAGTAGATTTTCGTTTTCAGGCACGGGAGGGCGGCCGCTTCCTCGCTTGACAGGCTGCGGACGCCCACTTGCACGGCGGGGCAAATCTCGACGACGCGCCGCAGCGCACAGGCGTGGCTGTTTGGGTTCTCTTGGTAGCTCTCGCGCAAGTCAGCGTGGGCATCGATTTGCAATACGCTCAGGTCGGAAAACTTTCGCGCCGCCGCGGAAACGGCCGGTGGCGTCAAGCTGTGTTCGCCGCCCAGCAGCACGGGCAACTTCCCGTCTGCGAGCAGGGCGGCCACGCTGGTGCGGATGTCGGCCAGCACGCGCGCGAGGGATCCCTCCTCGGTCTCCATTTCCTCCATTGTGTGGATGCCGACCCTGCGATAGGTTTCACACCGCAGCTCCTCGTCGTAGGTTTCCAGGTTATGCGAGGCTTCGATAATCGCACAGGGGCCTTTCCGTGTGCCCCGGCCGTAGGTAGTGGTGCGCTCGAGCGGAATGGGCAGGATGACCGCGCGCGCCTTTTCGTAGTCGGCATACGCGTCCTCGATTCCCAGAAAGCGAAAAGGCAGTGCGGTAGGATACTGTTTTAGCATAGAGCGAGCTGATGCATGTCGAGGGCGCAACAGCGCACTGCCATTTCTACCATCGCCCGGCCGCGCGCACAAGAAGATATCCGTAACAGACGAGAGAAAAAGTTTTCTCAGATGAAAATTATGGACACTGACGCTATACTAGCTTCACTTCCAAAGACGGTCCGGATGCGAGGAGAATAATGACAAAAGATTCTGACGAGCGCGTGCGACGACTGCATCATCCCTCAGAAGACAATCTCACGCCCATGGTTCCTCTCGATCTTTCCACGGTTCACAGCATCGACGAGTTGGTGCGGGCGATGGGCCAGACCGCTTTTACTGCCCGGCAGATCGGCGATGGCGCCGACGTGCTGGAGGTCATGGCGCGCGATAAACAATGTTGCGTGGTACTCACGCTTTCCGGCGCGATGACGGTGGCCAAAATGGGGCTCATTCTCTGCGACCTCATCGACAGCGGGATTGCAGGCGTTGTGGTTTCGACGGGAGCCTTGATGGCACACGGCTTGGTGGAAGCGATGGGGAACGCGCACTTTCGCTACGACGCGGCCATGAACGATCCCGCGCTGTTCCTGGCCGGGTACAATCGCGTGTACGACTCGCTGGAACCCGAAGTTAACCTGGATCAGGTTGAAGCAGTGGTGCAAGTGATCCTGCGCGGTTGGAATCCGGAGCAACCCGTCAGCAGTTGGAAGCTCAACCGCGCCATCGGGGAATATCTAGCGCGGACAACGCGCGAGCGGGGCATCCTCAAGTCTGCCTACGAGAAAAACGTCCCGGTCTTCGTGCCGGCGTTTACGGATTCCGAACTAGGGATCGACTTGGCGCTCGAAAACCAACGGCGCGAGCGCGAAGGACAGCCCAAACTCCGCTTCGATGTTTACGACGACTTTAACTACTTTGTCGAGTATCTGCTCGCCAAAGAGCGTCTGGGAATTTTTACCATTGGGGGCGGGGTGCCGCGCAATTGGGCGCAGCAATTTGGGATTTCGGTCGAGCTGCGCATCCGCCGGGGCTACGACCGCTTCCCCCTGAAGCGTTACCAGTACGGCCTGCGGATTTGCCCGGAACCCGTGCACTGGGGTGGGCTTTCCGGCAGCACCTATTCGGAAGGCATCTCGTGGGGGAAGTTCGTGCCGCCGCAAGAAGGGGGGCGCTTCGCTGAAGTTCTGGTGGACGCCACGGTTGGGTTGCCGCTGATTGCAGGGTCGGTGCTGGAGCGCATAGGCTGGAGGCAGAAGCGGCGCCGGGGCCAGCGTGCCGCCCGCACAGCAGCGGTCGCGGTGGTGGGCCGCTGAGAGACGCTTAGTCGTCCCCGAGGAGGATGGCAGCGGTCAGCACCGTGGTCCACAATCCCCGCTTGTCCCCCACCGCCGACTGGGTGATGTTCATCGTCCGGACAATCTTGTTCGAGATGCGGTAAATCTCCTTCTTTTCGTCCCAGTTCAGTTCCGAATCGAACTCGACACCCAGCACCGTGGCGAGCATTTCTGCTGCCAACTCTTCCGCATACTCGCCAGCGTGATCTTCCGTTTCACCGAAGGAGTGGTGCTCGGAGAGGTAGCCGTACATGGATTTGTCAGCGGGCAGCGCCAGGCCGATGGAGGAGGCGATCAAGCGATGGGGCTCGCGCGTGGAATTCTCACTCAGGATGCAAAAGGTGACCTGTCCCGGCCGGAGCAACGTCAAGCCTTCCGAGCGCGAGATGAGTTTACAGTGGGGTGGAAAAATGCTGGAGACGCGAACGACGTTGCAGGCGGCGATGCCCGCCGACCGCAAGGCCAGCTCGAAGCTGGAGAGGCGCTCGCGGTGCTTGCCAACGCCCTTGGTCAGGAAAATCTTTTTGGCGACAAACATCCCCTCCGCCCCGCTCTCGCTCCGCGCACCGAGCCGGGACGAGGCGTCATCGGGAAAATCTCTTTCGGCGCAAAAAGAGTCACCGGCAAATTTGCCGCTAACTATGCGGAAAGGCTAGACCGCTGTCAATACCAAATCTTTGGCCCGGCCGGCGGGGGCTTGACGCTGCGGGCTTCTTGAGATAGGGTGAAGTCCCATCATGGCGATGGTGGCGAGGCCCACCAACCTTCCACCCCCGCCTGCAGCGTTTTCCGAGGAGGAGTGATGACGCCGAAAGAAGTGTTGGAATTGGCCGAACGGAACCAAGTTCGTGTGGTGGACATACGCTTTACCGACTTGCCGGGCTTGTGGCACCACGTCTCGTTTCCCATCCACAAGCTTGAGGAGGCATCGTTCGAGGACGGCTTCGGGATTGATGGCTCCAGCATCCGTGGCTGGGCGGCGATCCACGAGAGCGATATACTGCTCGTGCCGGACCCCGAGACCGCGATCCTCGATCTCTTCCGCGATGTTCCCACGCTGGCCATGATCGGCGACATCATCGAGCCCATCACCAAGCAACACTACCCGCGCGACCCACGCTACATCGCCAAGAAAGCCGAAGCTTACTTGGGCTTCACCGGCATCGCCGATGCTGCCTATTTCGGCGCCGAAGCAGAGTTCTTCATCTTCGACAACGTTCGCTTCGACCAACGCGAGAACTGTGGCTTCTATTTCATCGACGCCGAGGAGGGCCGTTGGAACTCGGCCCGGGAAGAGCGCAACCTGGGCTACCGGCCGCGCTACAAGGAAGGCTACTTCCCGGTGCCACCCACCGACCACTATCAGGATTTGCGTACCGAGATGGTCTTGGCCATGGAACGCTGCGGGCTGGAGGTCGAATGCCACCACCACGAAGTGGCGACGGGGGGCCAGGCCGAGATCGACTTCAAGTTCAACTCCCTGGTGCGTGCCGCCGATTACATGATGCTGTATAAGTACATTGTACGCAATGTAGCCCACCAGTACGGCAAGACGGTCACGTTTATGCCCAAGCCCCTGTTCCAGGACAATGGCTCGGGAATGCACACCCACCAGAGCCTGTGGCTGAAAGGGAAGCCCCTGTTCGCCGGCGACCTCTATGCGGGGCTGAGCCAGACGGCGCTTTGGTACATCGGCGGGTTGCTCAAGCACGCGCCCACCATCACTGCGTTTGCGGCCCCAACAACCAACAGCTACAAGCGGCTGGTGCCGGGCTTCGAAGCGCCGGTCAACCTGGCCTATTCCCGCCGCAACCGCAGCGCTGCCGTCCGCATCCCGATGTACTCACCCAACCCGAAGTCTAAGCGCGTCGAGTTTCGCCCGCCCGACCCGTCCTGTAACCCCTACCTGACTTTTTCGGCCATGCTGATGGCGGGGCTCGACGGTATCGAAAACAAAATCGATCCGGGCGAGCCGCTCGACAAGGATATCTACGATCTCAGTCCGGAGGAGCTCAAGGACGTCCCCAGCCTGGCGGGTTCGCTCGAAGAGGCGCTCAAGGTGCTGGAGCGCGACCACGAGTTCCTCACGAAAGGGGATGTTTTCACCGAAGAGGTCATTGAACTCTGGATCACCTACAAGATGAAGAACGAGGTGCAGGCGATCCGCATGCGCCCGCACCCGTATGAATTTGCGCTCTACTACGATGTCTAGGGCCTGAATTCCGAGGAGAGTTGCCCCCTCGCGACGCTGGCCTCTCGTCCGCCACCCCCGGGCGTTGTCTCTTCTGTACCCGCGTGGGCCCCCTTGTTGCCTCCTTGTGATACCCTGAGGGGAGCACTGTGCCGGTGATGCTTTCGAACGTTGTCTTCCAAGATCCGGCGCGGGCACGCGCCAACTTAGCCCGGTTGGAGTCGCGTCTGCCCGAGACTCTGCAGGCTCTGTTGCCCACGGCGCTTGCCCAGGTTCCGGATAGCGATACCGCGTTGAACAACCTCGAACGCTTGACCCGCCCATCCGGTGCGGAGGTTCTCGAGCCAATTGTGCGCCGGCCAGTGCTGCTCTACCACTTGCTGGCACTCTTCAGCCACAGTCGGTTTCTGAGCGAGAGCTTGATCCAGCAGCCGGAGCTGATCGGCTGGCTGGCGCGCGACCGCCGGCTGGGCCGCATCAAGTCCCAGGAAGACCTGCTGGAAGAGTACGCGCGTTTTGCAGCCACCCAGTCGGAGGTCAGTGCCAGCGTGGTGTTAGCGCGCTTCAAGCGGCGCGAATATCTCCGCATCACTCTTAAAGACATTCTCGGGATTGCCGAGCTGGCCGAGACCACACTTGAACTTTCCATCTTGGCGGATGTGCTGATTGAGAAGGCGCTGGCGGTGGCGGCGCAAGAGCTGCGACGCCGCTACGGCGACCCGCAGGCACACGACGCGAGCGGTCGCCTCGTAACCGCACGCTTTGCCGTGGTGGGGCTGGGAAAGCTGGGCGGAAATGAGCTGAACTATAGCTCGGACATTGACCTGTTGTTCCTTTACGCGGGTGAGGGCGAGACCTACGGACCGACCCGCACCTCCAACCGTGAGTATTTCATTCGCCTCGCCCAACGCCTAATTCAATTGATCACAGACGTGACGCCGGAAGGCCCGGTGTTCCGCGTGGACTTGCGCTTGCGACCCGGGGGTGGTGAGGGCGACCTGGCCATCAGCCTCCCCGCGGCAAGCAATTACTACCAGCGCCGGGCGCGCGAGTGGGAGTTGCAAATGCTCCTGAAGGCCCGCCATGTTGCGGGCGACGCTGCCTTGGTGCGAGAGTTCCTGCAGGGGGTCGAGCCCTTCCTTTATCAGGGCGACATCCATTTTGCGGCGGTCGAGAGCGTGCTCGAGGCGCGTGAGCGAATGGACCGCAAGCTCACGGCGCACGGCGCGCCGCTGAACGTGAAGCTCTCGCCGGGCGGCATCCGCGACATTGAATTTCTGGTGCAGTGCTTGCAGCGGCTCTACGGGCAGCGCGATCCCTGGGTGCGCTCCGGGGGCACCCTGATGGCACTGCAAAAACTGCACGACAAGGGCTACCTCGCACCCAACGACCATTTCCGGCTCGCCTCCGCCTACCAGTTTCTCCGCCGCCTGGAGCACCGTCTGCAACTGGAGAATGGTCAGCAGACACACGCCTTGCCAGAGAGCGGAGAGGCGCTGGCCGTGCTGGCGCGGCGCACCGGCCTGGAGGCGTTCGGGCGCGAGGCAGTGGAGATGTTGCGTAAAGAACTCGACGAGCACATGCATTCGGTGCGTGCAATCTACGCGTGCGTTATCCCGCGCAGTCTCGGTGAAGCCGCCGGGGAGGTGTTTCGTCTCGAGGCACCGCCGGCTGCCGGCACGACTCGTGTCAGTGAACTTTCCTACCCCAACCTGGTGGCGTGGTTTGCCCACCGCCGTTCGCCCGTCTATGAACAACTGCAAACGCTCACCGTACCCGAGCGCGCCCGCAAGTCCTTCCACCGCTTCCTGGCGGCCGCTCTCACCTCCTCAGAGCGTTTTGCCGCCCTTAGTCGGGTGCCGGAGGCGCTGCCAGCTGCGGTCGAGGTGTTTGCGCAGAGCGAAGCATTGAGCGAATGCTTGCTCCGCCAGCCGGAGCTTTTGGATGTCTTGCTCGAATGCGCTCGAGCCGGAGAGACACCGGCTAGAGAGCAACTTGCCCTGGGACTGGCTGCGACCGCAGGCGGCACGGCCGGTGGCTCTTTGTGTGAATTTGTCTCAGCAGCACGCTCAGCCTCCGAACGAATGGCCAGTCTCCGCATGTATTTTCGCAACCAGGTGTTTCGCTGGGGTGCAGCCGCTCTGTGGGCGCGACGCCCGCTGTGGGAGAGCTTGGCCGGGTTCAGTGCTCTGGCGGAAGAGATCCTCGGGGTCGCCCTTGCGATGGCGCAGAAACAAGTTCGCGGACGCCGCCGCGGACGCTTTGCCGTCCTGGCGCTGGGGCGACTCGCAACCCGGGAAATGGATTTAGGCTCAGATGCCGATGTAATTTTTCTCGCCGAAACCCCCGCCAGCCAGCCCGCATACGGAACCTGGAGGCGGGTGGCGGAAAAGTTGATTTATATCGTCTCCAGCTACACGCGCGACGGCACGCTGTTTCCGGTCGACGCTCGCCTGCGTCCGCGTGGCAGTGAAGGCGAACTGGTGCAGAACGCCGATAGCGTGTTTGAATACTTCGCCACTACGGCCGACGTGTGGGAAGCGGTCACGTACTTGAAAGTACGGCCGGTAGCGGGTGACCTAGAATTTGCCAGCACCTGGTGCGAACGCCTGCGCCAGATCCTGGCAGAGCGTTTCGCCGCGTGGGACCAGATCGGCACGCCGCTGGCCGAAATGCGCCTGCGAATCGAAGAGGAAGCGAACAGGAGTTCCCGGGAGGAGTTCAACTTCAAAACCGGGCCGGGCGGGGTTTACGACCTCGACTTTATTATCTCGGCGCTCTCGCTTGCCGCCGGCGCTTCCTCTCTTGCGGGATGCCACCTGCAAGCTCAGGTGGAGAGCTTGCCCGCGACGGGCCGACTCAGCGAAGATGACCGCAGGCTCCTGGCACGTGCAGCGCTGTTCTTGCGCGCCCTGGACCACAGCGCTCGACTTACGACTGGCCGGGCAACTTCCACCTTGCCATCCCGCCCTGCGGGCCTGGAGCCGGTTACGCTCCTGCTCGGGCGCTTGCTCGGCGAGGCAGTGAGCACTGGCGAGCTACCTCTGCGGTTAGAGCAGACCTGCCAAGAAGTCCGGGGTATCTACAAAAATATTTTCGCCTAGCTCCAGAACCGGAGCGGCGGAGCGTGGTGGCAAAGTCTAGGGAGGAAATTTCAAACCCTTACTCTTTCCCGGGTGGCCTGTCTTGTCTTTGACTAAGCAGCATGCTATTTTAACTGGTTGCTGCAACATGATGGCCCACAGGGGGTGATCGCAGGTGGGGAAGAGCCTAACCCACAAAATCTTGGAAGCGCACCTGGTTGCGGGCACGTTAGTGGCCGGGAGCGAGATCGGGGTCAAAATTGACCAAACGCTGACCCAGGATGCCACCGGCACCATGGCCTATCTGCAGTTCGAGGCGATGGGCATTCCCAGGGTTCGCACCAAGCTCTCGGTCAGCTACATTGATCACAATACGCTGCAGACCGGTTTTGAAAACGCCGACGACCATCGCTTCCTCCAGAGCATAGCGGCCAAGTACGGCATCTACTTTTCGCGACCCGGCAACGGCATCTGCCACCAGGTCCATCTGGAACGCTTCAGCCGACCCGGCCAGGTGCTGCTGGGCTCCGACAGCCACACGCCCACTTGCGGTGGTGCGGGGATGATTGCCATCGGGGCGGGCGGGCTCGATGTTGCAGTGGCGATGGCGGGCAGGCCGTTCTACCTGACGATGCCGAAAGTGCTGGGTGTTCACCTGAAGGGCAGGTTGCAGCCTTGGGTGTCGGGGAAGGACATCATCCTGGAGATGCTGCGGCGGCTGACGATGAAGGGCGGCGTGGGCAAGATCATCGAGTACTACGGCGAAGGAGCCGCCGCGTTGACTGTACCGGAGCGGGCGACCATAACCAACATGGGTGCCGAACTGGGCGCGACGACTTCTATCTTTCCCAGCGACGAGAACACCCGAGCCTACTTGCGCGCGCAAGGCCGCGGCCGATCCTACAAGCCCTTTGCGCCCGATCCCAATGCCCGCTACGACGAGCACATCGAAATTGATTTGAACCAGCTCGAACCGCTCATCGCCCGCCCCCACAGTCCCGACAAAGTGTGCCGGGTGCGCGAAGTGGAGGGCATGAAGGTGGACCAGGTAGCGGTGGGAAGCTGTACGAACTCGTCGTTCCGCGACCTAATGACGGTAGCCAAGATTCTCGCAGGCAAGGTTGTGCACCCGAACGTGAGCCTGGTGGTGACGCCGGGCTCGAGGCAGGTATTCGAGATGATCGGCAAGGCGGGCGGGTTGACGAGTCTGATCGCCTCGGGCGCGCGCATTCTGGAGTCCGCCTGCGGGCCTTGCATCGGGATGGGCCAGGCGCCGTCTTCGGGCGGAGTGTCCGTGCGGAGTTTCAACCGCAACTTTGAGGGACGCAGCGGTACTCCCAATGCGCAAGTGTATTTGTCGAGCCCTGAGACCGCAGCGGCCTGTGCCCTCCGCGGTGGCATCACTGATCCACGGGATCTCGGCATGCCCCCGGAGATTCGCTGGCCGAAGAAGTTTTTGGTGGACGACCGCATGATTCTGGCGCCGGTAGAGAATTCTGGCGAGGTCGAAGTCCTCCGCGGGCCGAACATCAAGCCGCTGCCGGTTCGCGGCGCACTGGAAGAGCGACTCGAAGGCGAGGTAGTGATCAAGGTCGGCGACAACGTCACCACCGACCACATTATGCCTGCCGGAGCTAAGATTCTGCCGCTGCGCTCAAACATTCCGGCTATCGCGGAGTTCGTCTTCTTCCGGGTGGACGAAACATTCGTGCAGCGGACTAAAGAAAAGGGTGGCGGGTTCATCGTGGGTGGCACGAACTATGGGCAAGGATCCAGCCGCGAGCATGCGGCCCTGGCCCCGATGTACCTGGGCGTGAAGGCGGTACTGGCGCAATCGTTTGCGCGTATCCATTGGACCAACCTGATCAACTTTGGCATCCTGCCGGCTACGTTCGCGGATGAAAAAGACTACGACGCCATCGAGCCAGGCGACCGGCTGGAGGTTCCTGATGTACGCGCGGCCTTGGAGAACGACCAGCCGCTGGTGGTGAAGAACCTGAGCAAAGGGACCACCATCCAGGTCAAGCACAATCTCGCCGAGCGACAACGGCGAATCCTGCTCGCGGGCGGCCTGCTGAACTACGTCCGGCCGCAGGCGGCGTAGGTTCTCCGGGCCCGATCAGGAACAACGGTTCCGAGTCCAGCCCTGTGGGTCGAGGGGGGGCTCTCGCGGAAAAGGAGCAGAGAAGTGCGCACAGCCTACAACGGTGTGCCTGTTCCGACCGACGGCGAACCGATTCGCTACGTGAACGGGCGCTTCCACGTTCCCGACCATCCCATCATCCCGTTCATTGAGGGTGACGGTACCGGGCGCGATATTTGGAGGGCGGCCAAGCGTGTCTTTGACGCCGCGGTCGAAAAGGCCTACGCCGGCAAACGGCGCGTGGCTTGGCTGGAAATGTTTGCCGGGGAGAGGGCGTTCAACCTGTTCGGCACCTGGCTGCCGGACGACACGGTGGAGGCGATCCGTGACTGCCGCATCGCCATCAAAGGCCCGCTGACCACGCCGGTGGGTGGTGGCATCCGCAGCCTGAACGTCACCTTGCGCCAGGTTCTCGACCTGTACGCCTGCGTGCGCCCGGCGAAGTGGTATCCGGGCGTGCCCTCACCCGTAAAGCATCCCGAGCGGATGAACATCACCATCTTGCGCGAAAACACCGAGGACGTGTATGCCGGCATCGAGTGGGTGGCAGGTTCGGCGGAAGCCGGGAAGGTGATTGAACTGGTGGAACAGTTGGGGAAGAAAGTCCGGCTCGACAGCGGCATCGGCCTCAAGCCCATCAGCCGGACGGGCACGCAGAAGGTGGTACGGCGGGCGCTGCAGTATGCGCTGGAGCGCGGGCGGAAGACGGTCACCCTGGTGCACAAAGGAAACATCATGAAGTTCACCGAGGGAGCCTTTCGCGACTGGGGCTACGAGCTCGCCAAGGCAGAATTCCGCGGCCAGATTGTGACCGAGCGCGAGAGCTGGATCCTGGACAACCAAGACAAGAACCCAAACCTAGCGGTCGAGGCGAACGCGGCGATGCTCGAGCCGGGACTGGAAAAAGCGTCCGCGGCGTTCCAGCAAGAGATCTACGCGGAAGTGAAGGCTTGCCTGGACACCATCGGGAAGTCGCACGGGAACGGCGCCTGGAAAAAGAAGGTCTTGGTGAACGACCGCATTGCCGATTCGATGTTTCAGCAGGTGTTGACGCGCGCGAACGAGTACGACGTGGTCTGCACGCCAAACCTGAACGGCGACTACCTGTCGGACGCCTGCGCCGCGCAGGTCGGCGGGCTGGGAATGGCGCCGGGGGCGAACATCGGCGATGGCTACGGGCTGTTCGAGGCGACGCATGGCACAGCGCCCAAGTACGCCGATAAGGACGTGATCAATCCCAGCTCGGTGATCCTCTCCGGTGCGCTGCTGTTTAACTTCATCGGCTGGACGGAGACGGCGGCGCTCATCGAGCAGGGTCTTGCGCGCACGATTGCGCAAAAGACGGTGACCTACGACCTCGAGCGGTTGATGGAGGGGGCACGCAAGGTCCGCACGAGCGAGTTCGCCACAGCCATTATCAACAATCTGTGAGCGGCTAGCGGCGGCTGGATTCTTTCCTTCCGTTTTTGTGTTTGGCAGGGAGCTGCCGCTAACGTGTGAGGTGAGCTATGCGGAAGAAGGTGACAGTGGTAGGTGCAGGCATGGTGGGGGGAAGCACGGCGCACCGCCTGGTGGACAAAGAGCTGGCTGACGTGGTGCTAACCGACATCATTGAGGGCTTGCCGCAGGGCAAGGGCCTCGACCTGGCCGAGTCAGCACCGGTCGAACGCTACAATGTCCGCATCTTCGGCACCAACGACTACAAGGACACCGCCGACTCCGACATCGTGGTGTTTACGGCGGGCTTCCCGCGCAAGCCGGGGATGAGCCGCGACGACCTGCTGAAGGCGAACTACGACATTGTCAAGAAGACGACCGAGCAGGTGGTGAAGTATTCGCCGAACTGCATCCTGATTGTGGTCACAAACCCGCTGGACGCGATGGCGCAGACTGTCTACCGGGTGAGTGGGTTCTCGAAAAATCGGGTGATCGGGATGGCGGGCGTGCTGGATTCGGCGCGGATGCGGACGTTTATTGCTGAGGAGCTGAAGGTTTCGGTTGAGGATGTAACTGCGTTTGTGTTGGGTGGTCATGGGGACACGATGGTGCCGCTGCCGCGCTATTCCAGCGTAGCCGGCATTCCGCTGCCCGAGCTGCTGTCGCAGGAAAAGATTGACGCTATCGTCAAACGCACGCGGCAGGGTGGGGCTGAGATCGTGAACCTGCTCAAGACCGGCAGCGCCTTCTACGCGCCCTCGGCCGCGATTGTGGAGATGGTCGAGGCCATCCTGAAAGACAAGAAGAAAATCCTGCCCTGCGCGGTCTATCTGGAGGGCGAGTACAGTATCCAGGGGTTGTTCGTTGGTGTACCGGTCAAGCTGGGAACGCGTGGGGTGGAGCAAATCATTGAGATCAAGCTCACGGCGGAAGAAGCAGCAGCGCTGAAAAAATCTGCTGCGGCGGTTAAGGAGCTGGTAGATATCATCAAGGTGTAGGGTTCGACGGTTGAACGCACAGGCCCGGTGGCAGAGCCCTGCGGCAAACCGCAGGGCGAGCCAGCGGGCTTGGTTTTTTGGGCTGGAGTTCGGAGTGAAGCTTCGACGCGCTCGCTAGCAACCTTCAGCAGGTGGCCACTCTAACGAGCCTGCAGGCCCCCCTTGACCCCGCTGAGAGGCGCGGGGGAGGCTGCGCTCCCCTTGACAAGCTCGGGGTCTCCGCTCCCACGGGACAAGGTCCCCGACTCCTCTCGGGATAAACGTGCGGCCACCTGCTCGGCCTCCTCCATCACACGCAGGGTATTGCCACCCAGGACCTTCTTGATGTCAGCCTCGCGGTAACCGCGCTCGAGCAGAGCCTGCGTGATGTGGGGCAAGTAGCTGGCGTCGTCCATGCCGTCCGGCATGGTGGCGCCGTCGAAGTCAGAGCCGAGACCCACATGGTCCGGGCCGACGAGTTGGACGGCGTGATCAATGTGTTCGACGATGTGCTCCCAGGAGACGCGCGGCAGCCGAGCCTGGAACTCCTCGAAGAGACGTTCCCGCGCCTCCCGGCGTGCTTTGTCG
This sequence comes from Terriglobia bacterium, assembly GCA_046758465.1. Lineage (GTDB taxonomy): Bacteria > Acidobacteriota > Terriglobia > Acidiferrales > 2-02-FULL-67-57 > JBHIAG01. The sequence continues at coordinate 36,490 of JBHIAG010000006.1, forward strand.
TCCGCGTACTGTTCCCGCAACGCGCGCATGCGGGCTTGCAATTCATCCCGCACCTGGTCAAACGCATCGGCGTAATTCTGGTCGAGAAAGCCGATGTGGTAGTTGATGTGAATGACGCCGCCGTTGTTTGCCAGCGCCCGGATCATGTCGTCGGTCATATTGCGGGGGACGTCGCAGAGGGTGCGGGCGGAGGAATGGGAGGCGATGACCGGAGCCTGGGTGACTTCGAGGACGTCGTAAAAGGTTTTATCTGAGACGTGCGAGATGTCAACCAGCATTCCCAGGCGGTTCATCTCCCGCACCACCTCTTTGCCGAATTCGGTCAGACCGTTGTGCCGCGGTTCGTCGGTGGAGGAATCGGCCCAGTTGTTGTTGAGAAAGTGGGTCAACGTCATGTAGCGGATGCCCAGGCGGTAGAAATCGCGCAGCAAGCGCAGGTCGTCATGGATAGGGGTTCCGCCTTCCATCCCCATCAGCAAGGCGATTTTGCCCTGCTGGTGGGCGCGGCGGACATCGGCTGCCGTGGTGGCCAGGACGAGCTGATCCGGATGGCGCTCAACCTGTGCGTAGACGGTGTCAATCAGTTGTAGCGCGCGCTTCGTGGCCTCCAACCCCTGGTAGCGGCGCATGTCGACATAGATAGACATAAAGCCAGCGTCCATCCCGCCCTCGTTCATCCGCGGGATGTCGATGTGCCCTTCCGTGTCGCGCGAGCTCATGTCGAACTCTTCATCGAGGAGCCGTTGTGGCGTGTCGATGTGGAGGTCCACGACAATCGCGTCGCGGTGCAGGGTGGCGGCCCGCGGGGTTACGTCACCCGCAGCCAATCCCGCCAGACTCAAAAGAACGAGAGCAGACAAGGCAAGCAACGGAGATCGGGCAAAACGAATCATCGGCACACCTTCGCGGAAATGAAATTCAGGAAACAGAATAAGCACAAACTGGCGCACGGATTAGAACCTAACATCAAACCTGAATTTGGCCGGAAAATCAAGGTACAACTCTTCGGGGTGCACACGCGCCAACGGTGTCTCGCGCCAGCATTGGCTGGCTTCTCCTGCGGAGTGGCGCTGCGGGAACATCTTCACCGGCGTCACGGCCCGCCTGCGCGGGATTGCCGCGACGGGAGCGATTGGCGAGGGCGCAGCCGCGAGCGGCTTGACCTGCCTGCGCGCCACCGCTAGACTAGTTGGTCCGGAGCGAGCGTATGTGAGCGGCTATGCGATTGCACCGATATTTTGTGGGCTACATTGCGCGGCACCTGACGGAGCAATTGCACGCCCGGGAGATGATTGAAACCGCGACGCCTGAAGAGGTTACGGCGCGTTTCCACCAGGTGCTGCTCGATGAGTTGAGCGTGGAAGACCGCATCAACGAGAAGGTGCGGGAAATTATGAACCAGTACGCCGACGAAATCCGCCGCACTGGCGCTTCCTACCAAGAAATGTACAAGCGCATCAAGAGCGAGCTGGTGCGCAAGGAGAAAGCTATCCTCTAGAGATGAAGCTGAGCCGCGAAAAAATTATCTGTCTTTCCCACCGGCTGGTGGACGCGCTGGCGGCGATGGAGGCAGTAGACTTCATCGAAGACCGTAACACCATTCGCCTGGAAATCGTCCAGATCCTCCAGGAGCTATTGCGGCAGGAAGAGCAGATGGCCCTGGCGGCACGGCAGAAAATCGCTGTCCAGAAGCGCAACATCCTCGAAGGCAGCACCGAGTGGGAGACCCTCTATCGCAAATACTACGACGACCAGTTGCGCAAGCTGGGGCTTCGCCTCTAGGAGAGAAAATCAACCAGGGCCCTGCGGGCCTGGGATGGTTTCAAAGCCGATTCGTTACGGACGCCGCTTCAGGACGGGCGGCTTTTCTTCTTTTTCTTTCTCTTTGTCTTGCTCCCGCTTGCGGAGCGTGGGTTTCTTTTCCGTTTCCTCGAGCTTACGCCCGATCATAAACAGTGCCAGCCGCTCCTTGACCCGGTCAAACTTCGAACTGGTCACCACGTATTCGGGCCGCGCTGGCAGCAGCTCGGCAATCTCCTTTTGGGCCCGCTTCACGCGCTCCTTGGTGGGGGGGTGGCTGGCGAAAATTTTCGGGATGGACCCCGGCCGCTTGCGCTCTTTCTCCAGGAGTTTTTCAAAGAAGGTGATGAAGGAAGTCGGGTCGTAGCCCGCCTTGTACATGTACTGCAAGCCGAGGAAGTCGGCCTCGCGCTCGGAGTTGCGCGAGAATTTCAGGAAGGCCAGCGGGATACCAAAACTCAGGCCCTGGTAGATGCCGTAGCCGGCCGCACCGGCGGGCAGAAAGATGATGAGCGGGATCATGGCCCAGTTGAGAATCTGGGCCTTGGTGGCCTGCTTGGTGGCGTGGCGGGCGGTGACGTGGGCGATCTCATGCGCCATCACCGCCGCCAGTTCCGCCTCTTCCGTTGCTGCCAGAATCAGGCCGGAGTTGATGTAGAAAAAGCCGCCGGGCAGGGCGAAGGCATTGATCTCTTCCGAGTCAATCACTTTGACAGTGAAGGGCACGCGCGCGTCCGAGTTGCGGACCAGATTTTGCGCCACCTGGTCAACGTATCCGGCGATCACCGGGTCGTCCACCAGCTTGGCGCTCTGCTCAATCATCTGCGCCAATTGCTTGCCCAGACGCACCTCGGCTTCCAGCGAGTAGAGGTTCCACCCGCCACCCACGTTGCGGTCGCCGATTTTGTCCGGGTCTTTCTTCGGGTCCTTTTTCTTGTCAGCCGCCAGGGCGCCCGGCGCGACCAGACATAGGACCAACCACAGAGCTAGCGTTTGCCGTACTGTCCGCTTCATCAGTCTCTCCTTACCCCCCCATGCTAGCACTCTGGCTACGAGGAGGCAACTCCCTCTCCGTGCCCTCCTAATTAGATGACCGAACACGGCAAAATGTTTGTGTCTCGTCGGTGTTTTTTTCGGCGGGGCAGGCAAGCCTGCCTGCGGGGGCAAGCCCGCCTGTGGCAGGTAAACTTGACGTCCGTCGGCCGATGCGTCTAAAGTGCCTGCCTGCGGCAGGCCGGCCGGGCGGTGGGCGAGCGTGTGAGGAGGTCAGGTTGGCGGTTCAGCGAATTCAGATGGGGCAAGTTTGGCGGAGCAACACCAGCGGGGAGGAGTTTTTGGTTACCCGCGTCTATGACGAGGTGTTCTCCACCTATGCCGTGCTGCGCAAAGTGGGTGTTGATGTCGGCGAGACCCGACGCGTCAAGGTTCAGAAGACCTCAGACGGCGTAACCCTGGACGGCTACACCTTCACACAGGAGGAGGAGAAGACCTAGCCCGTTCCCACCGGCGTTGATGGGCCAGGTTTGTCCCCCCTGATGGTCACCGAGCTTCTTACTCTCCTCAGCGAGTTCATCAGCGCCATCATTTCTCAGGCTGGCTACCTGGGCATTGTCTTGCTGATGGCGATTGAGTCGGCCTGCATTCCGCTGCC